>JAUSDC010000046.1 GCA_030650845.1 Candidatus Methanoperedens sp. | reverse complement strand
GTTCCTTCAGATACCATAGCCTTCAACATAATTCCATTACCATAAATACTTCACTGAAAATATTGACTGTAATTATAATGTAAATTTTATATATAAAAATCCAACGGTTTATTGATGCTATAGTCATTTTTGATATCATCTAACCAAAAAGCTATATATTTGGATATCATACCCTTTGAGAAAAAAGCTGTACGACTGGGAAAAGAGGCTGGGACAATATTCTCACTTATAATTGCGCTTCGAATATGAAAATTTCGATGTCTCTCCACCCCGAATAACAATATAGAACCATTCATAAAGTGATTTTAGCGTCCCGAACTGCTGATACCTGCGCATTGAGAAACCAACTCTCATACGGCTGTCGAATTTAACTTTCCCCAGTTTTTTCATTCGCAGAGCTATTTCAACATCATCCCCCGCGTCAATACACCTGTACATGCCTCCTTTGATGAATGTTTCTTTTTTGAATGCAGTATTGCATCCAAGAGTGTAGTAAAAAGTCCCGGTATAGTACCCGAGACACGATAATGTATTTGCTGCAATAAGCGATAGCCTGTTCTTTATTCCGTCCTCGATGGGATAGACTGTTCCGTAAAGCTGTGCAATATCTGTTTTCTCAAAATCCTTTTTTATTATCTCAAGCCAATCAGGAGGAATTATGCAATCTCCATCAGTGGTTGCAACAATATCGCCTTTTGCCCTCATCACCCCGTCATTTCTCGCTCCGCCAACTTTCTTGCTTGTCTGAGTAAAAACGACATCTGCATATTCCTCTGCAAGCTCGCGCGTTCTGTCGCTGGAATTTCCATCCACTACTATGATCTCATACTCTTCCCTGGGAAGCGTCTGGTTGCACAGGGATCTAAGGCAGGCTGTAATCCCTTTCTCTTCATTATAAGTTGGAACTATCACTGATATCATGATTCTATTAATCTCCTGTAAAGATCGCAATGCATCCTTGCGATGTGTTTTATGTCGAATTTTTCTGTAAATGGACGGGCAGCTTCTGAACTCTTCTGCAATGAATCATCATCATTAAGAATAGTTGAAGCTTCATCAAGAGTCCCGAAGAACTGAACCCCAACATCAAAGATCTCCCTGAATTCAGGTATGTTTCTTGCAACAACAGGAAGACCGCAGGCTAATGCTTCTAGAACCACGAGCCCGAATGTCTCTGCATGAGATGGCATGAAAAATACATCTGCGCCGCTGTATGCTTCTGTAATATCGGGAACAAACCCGGTAAATATGACGTTATCATTACAATTTTTCTTCATTTTTTTTATCTGGAAATAATCTTTAGAGAATATCCCGTAAGGGAATCCGCCTACCCAGACCCATTTTTTTTCTGGGTGCTTTCGTGAAAGTTCAAGGAAATCATATATTCCCTTTCGCGGCGTCTGCTGCGCCACAGCCAGCACCACTTTTTCATCATCATCAATGTTGAATCTTTCCCTGAACTTTTTCCGTTTATCAGCATCGGGTCTAAAATATTCCCGATCTATCCCGTTTGGAATGAGCGTTGAAGACATATCAGGAAGCATCTCATCGATCTCCCTCTGACAAGGGAGAGATATATTGATAATGTGGTCGAAACTGCGATAAATCCCTGGATAATACTGGTTGATCGTACTGCTGAATGCAAGATTACCATTATTCACGCGGGGTGTGGAATGCGCTGTCAGTACCTTGACGCCACGGGAATACTTTCTGTTAAGAAACGAGAGTGGACCAAAAGAGTGGTAATGGACTAAATCAAAATCAGAACTATTAGAGTTCCAGGAGATATCCATATCAGGCATTCTGGAAAGTTCCCTGTACAGTGTCTTTGCTGCTGTCGAACATCCAATGTACTTAAAAAAAAGCAGGTCTTCCACAAAAATATTGATCTTCATAAGTTCCCGACAAAGTTCATTGCGTTCCTGATGCATCCATCCATGTTCAGATATTCAAACTCAGCAAACCTTCCCACAAGGCTGATGCCTATCCGGGCATAATAATCTTTTACGATCGCAATGTTTTTCTGGTATTCAAGGTCATAGATGACATAAGCGTATTTCTGGAGGTTGACAGCACTATAGACTACGTCATCTTTTGTTTTAATTATTTTCATATTTGAAAGGGCATCAACGACATGGTCAATGATATCCTCATCCAGCATTGTTGAGGCTTCGTCGCCCTCGCGATTTGTTATCTCCACAAGGATCGATGAGTGCCCTGATGGAGCTACATGGGGGCTGTAATTGGATGGGAAAGAAATGCGATTGAAGAGCCCCATTTCCATTTCAGGGACGTACATCCATGATATGTCTGGCACGCTGCCTTTGATCCCAACGAGGACGCAGGCGATGGAGTTGTATTTCAGTTCACCGCATGCTTTTTTCACTTTTTCAGGAACCTGCTCAAGGCATGGCAGCAGTTCCTGCAATGGTATGGTGGAGATCAATCTCTCTGCAGTAATTTCGGCGCTTCCGTCGCTGATGATGAAATTCCCGTTTTCTTTCCTGACAGAAGATACAGTAAATCCGGTCTGGATACTTTCTTCAATGGGCTTTGCGATCTCCCTGACCATGGCTTCAATGCCGCCCCTTAATGGATAGCTGAATACTGACTGGTGTGTATAGCCTTCTGTTTCGATCCCAATGGCCGATTTGATAACATCCTCAACAGGAGGTCGGGGTATTCTGCCATCCACCCAGTGCATTGACATGAGCTCTGTGGGATATTTCCATATCTTCTCGTTGTATGGTATCATGTACAGGTCTGCGATGCCTTTTCCGAATGTGTAATTTATCCATTCACGAAAATTTGATGGAGGCGCAATCTGCCCTTTTTCAACTGCAATGAGCGTCTTTATGAATTCATTTATACAAAAGAAAAGATCATCTTTTGGAAGCTGGTTTAGTCCGTTCTCGAATGGATATTTGATAAATAGTCCTTTGTAGAATATCTTTGTGTTGCGTTTATTTTGCCTGCTGTTCCTGCCAAGAACATCACACATGAATGCCAGAACTTGTGTGTCGCGGCTGAAAATAATGTGAGAGCCACCGATGTCAAACGTGAAGCCGGAATTGGTTATGGAGCGGCACAGTCCACCATATTCTTGCTCTCTTTCAAGTATTGTAACTTCGTCTCCTTTCTCATGAAGCAGTCGGGCAAGAGTGATACCTGTCAGCCCTGCACCCAGTATCGCCGTTTTCACGTCCTGTAATTTGTTTTTGCTGTTTATAAAAGTGCTGTTAAATCTGAACAGTTATTTCTATAACATCATAAACCCGTTGTTTTAGTTATCAATTTACTTCATTTTTCCTATAAAAACCATCTATGCCATCGACTTTATCACTTTTTTGATACAGTATGTATTAATTAATAGTATATCTTTATAAACTTAAACGACAT
>JAUSDC010000043.1 GCA_030650845.1 Candidatus Methanoperedens sp. | reverse complement strand
TGGTCTAATGATGCCGATAAGGGAGACCTGATTACAGGGGACTAAAGAAGAGATAGAGGAGCATTAGTTATGAATGAAACAAATGATGTAGCGGACGCTACGCAACCAACAAGAGAAGAGATGATCGCTTTTCTGAGAGGTCATTTCAGGTATTATACGATGAATTCGTGGAATAGATCAACGAGTTATGCCAGGAGAGTAAAAATACGCAATCTCGGCCTAACAAGAGAACAGGAGTCCCGTGCATACGATCTGATCTATGTTGAGGATACATTCCTTGAAATAAATGAGAGGATAAGGAAGTTTAGTGAAGAGAAAGGCTATCGATATCAAGCCTGTTTCAATGGAAGGAGCAGCGGTTACATAGTATTGATGCAGGGTGGCAGGGAGCCGAGTGGATATCTGTCTTTCTGCACAGAATGCGGTCAGTTGAACTATAAGAAAGTCTTGCCCATCGCAGAGACTCCAGAGGATAAAGTCAGGAACTACATCCGGGTTAAGAACTGGTGGATAAAGGAAGTATATCCAGAGCAGGAAGAGGTCAAAAGGCATGGCTTGACTATGGAGCGTGTCCTTGAGATAGTCAGAGAGGTCAAGGCAGAGAAGACAGAATATTCAGAAGACGCTGCCTGCGGCAGATGTGGCGCGGTTGCGCGGCAGAACTTTGCTATCCAGCATCAACGGATATATACCCAGGGAATTGGTGTGGATGAAGATGCAGACTTTGAGGATGAAGAGGAATGGGAGCATTATTCTCTCAAAAAGAGATACGGTCTCATCAAGTCTTTCGATAAGATGGTAGATGATTGTGTTGAGATATTCAAGTCGCTCTGCGATAATTACAGAGTAGTAGAGATGAAAGTACCATGCACACGGATAGTGAAGGTGCTTGAACCAATAGCAGTGGAAGCGTAATATGGCAAAAGAACTGTATGCAGTTATACACCTGTTTCAGGGGATAGTCCATGAGATAAAGATCTTCCCGGAATGGGATAAAGCAAGAGAGGCTGCCGACAAGAAGATAGTCGAGGAATACGGTGAGTTGGTCGAAGAGCAGAACGGCGATAACGAGATGATTCTGGAGCAGGCGGAGGTAGTCTGTGCAGATAATCTTGACAGCGGTGTCTTGCTCGACAAAGCGTCGATAAGGAACGCCCTGATAGACCGAATGGAACGTGGTGGGATGTCGGTCGAGCGGAGTCCAGACTTTGATAAACAGGCTGAAGACTTCTACCTGCATATTGAGGACACTCTGACTGGATTCCTTGATGATCAGTATCACATGTTTGTAGAGGAGGCTGAGAAATAATGGTTAAAGGGCTCACAACTATCGACAAGGCAATAGTGGTACTGGAAAAGACGAGGGATGGAGATGACCTGGATCCAAAGCTTTTGGGATTAGTCGAGCTTGCGGTGAATGGAAACCTCAACAACATGGGAAAGGATGCATTCGAGGGACTCTATCTTGAGGTCACAAATGGAACATACAAACGTCCCTGGTTTCACGACGTAGAGCATATGGTAATAGACCACGAGGGCTTCGTCTATTGGAAGGGTAATAAGGTAGAGCATTTCACCCTCAGGTGGGCTTATTCGGACTCTGCGAGAAAGCAGGCGGTAGAGCTCGGTAGACAGTGTAAGATACTTGAGACTAAGGGATCTGGGAATATATTATTTCCGGGAGCTGGCTGCCAGAACGAACGTTTTCATATTTGAGGTATCGCAGGCTGAGGCTGAGGAGGTTTCTGCTTCTACCGGTAAACAGCGCAGGTTCTCGATCACTTCTGCACATGGGTATGCAGCTCTGTCGTATGCATTATTGCCCTATGCATTCGCGCAGGACTATACTGAGGCTGGGAGAACATCACGCCGTCTTTCGGTAATATAACCACATCTGCAATAGTTTAAGACGAATGCTTTTTTAGCGGATTTTTTCTAAATATGTAATTTTATTCGGAGATACTGTTACAACCACAAAGTTTAAACATGCTTTACCACTAGCATCTGTTTCTATTTTATTGACGCTTGTGCAAGATGGTTCGCCATTATTTCTTGCATCTTCGTCATAGTATTTGCAGCCTTTACAATTCTTTTGCCATTCCTCTAATAATTTTCCAGTCATATTCTTGACTTTACTTAATGATAAACCGACCCCAGTATGGAAATACCATCTTTCCCCACAACGATCTGATGTTTTTCCATGCAATGATCAGCAGTTCGCATTTTTCTTATCTGGATATACCTCTTAACATTCTCCTTGGCTTCAATTATCCCCAGTTCTATTATTCCATCAGCAAGGAAATACTCGGGTTGCTCTGCATAATTAGCAGAGCCCACAAATACCTGTTTTTCAGGAGAGCAGGTTTCCATTATAAGGAATGATGTCAAATCTTTATCCCTTAGCATTGTGAAGAAGTGATACATATTCTTCCTGAGATTTACCCCGGTTGAGACCGAATAAAATGCATTTAGCGAGTCAAGGGCAAAAACCGTCAGATTCTCATATTTTTCCCTGTAATAATCTATCATATTTTCAGTAATCTTGTCGATGTCCAGTTCCTCGTTATTCGATTCAAATCTCATATCCTTGTAATCGAAAATGTGTAGTCTCTCCAATTTTTTTATTCCAAGGCTTTCCATATTCCTGAGGTGGCTCTCTTTCGTCTCTTCAAGACTAGCGTACAGGCCGTGCTCGTTGTTATCTGCAAGATAGTTTGACATCATGTTGAAGACCATACTAGATTTCAAACCCCCCTCTATTCCTGATACAAGTATCACCGAACCCACAGGTATATCACAGTCGCCCTTAAATAATTCGTTCAACCCGTTGATAGAGTTCTTAAACATCATGTCCAAATTTTTTGATTGAATTCAAAAAATGCTCATCAGCCTCGATAAATTCAGCTATTTTTTTGTCGACATATTGCTTTCCATCTTTGGTACAGGAATATATTTTTTCCCTCATGTCCCCGTTCGCAAACCCCGCAACCAATGTGCCTTCATCTTTCAAGGTATACAAAAGCGAGTAAATTGTTCCTTGGCTTACTAAAAAGTCATGTCTTGCATAAATTTCTTTAATTATGTCATACCCGCTCATCGACCTATCCGAAAGCATTGAAAGTACAGTGATTTCAATATGCTTCTTAACAATATCCTCTTCATATCTAAATTGCGAGGATTTATTTATTTTTCGAACTTTGTTCTTAACCACGGAGTGAATATCCATACTTCGACCTGATTCTATTCTATTAAGTATATCGAATAATCACAATCCCTGTTCATAAAGCTGATATGATCAAACGATCCCCGTTTTTCCACCATTCGTTTTAGACTGATTAATAATTGAACTTTATAATATAAATAGTTTTTCCTCATCCTAATTATAATGATAATAATTACAAAACCACACAGCTTCACAGCACTCCGTCTCATGGAGATCAATGGTTTTCAAACCTTTAATAAGAAATTTGTGTATTCTTATGCAATACCCTATTAATTATATCCACATACTCTTCTTTTAAGGAATACACAACATGTGTTTTATAAGATTCTTTGACTGCATGCAGGATACCGAGCTTTGAATGAATATAACCCAGAGTTGAAGAAACTGCTCTATAAGAAACCTTGAATTTCTTATTGAGTTCCTGATATAACAGGTCTACTGTTATCTTCTTTACTCTAAGTAGAATATCAATTATGAACTTCCTCAGCCCATCGATATCCAGTTCCAGGTAAACCTCAAGCCGCCTAATTATTCTTAATTTTAGTTTATCCACCGTATCACCTTATGTAATGATATTTATTTATCATATATATATACTTTATCTTTTATTGTTTTTGGGATCACATATTTTATTATAATTGTCCATCATCCTTTCAATAAGTGCGAACTCCCTTTCTTCAAGAGTAGCCGGGCTGAACGGTAAAATAAATATTGCCTTATTCAGGATAACCCATTCCCGTATATCATATAAAAATTTCAAAACTGGGATAAAACCATTCGTGATAATCAGGTATTCCAGACAGTCCAGCAACACGATCGGGTTTTTGCTTTTCCTGAAAAAATCTTTTATCATGCCCGCCATTATCTCAAGATTGGCAGGATTAATGCTCTCACCCCCATGTTTGCTTATCCAGAAAACCAGGGTCGTTTGCAAAAGATATTTCAGCCTGATCTCGTCAGGTGAATCCATTGTAAAACACAACCCTTGTGCTCTGGCATGCATACAATGGTTGCATGGGCAGGACAGGGTGCATTTTTCACACCCGATACTCTCGCAGGGAAACGCCTCTGTTTGAACGCATTCTGCGCATGTGCCCTTTATCATGGAAGTAAAAATCTCAAAGCTGGCATCGGGTTTTGGCTGGTCCACCAGATAGCTTTTCCCTCTTGTTAATCTATAGCCTTCGAAATTCGCCACAGGCTCGGTGGCAGGAATCACCTTCGGCTTTCTTTTAAAGATATTAAGCATTTTAATTAACTCTGAATGCTTAACCGGTGGTTGCGCGGCATATTCATCTTGCATATTTCTCCATTCTTTTACTGAAATCATGCACGTCTATGGGTTTTGATATATAACATTCAAAGCCTGCGCCAAGCAGTCTTTCCTTATCTCCCTTCATCGCGAGTGCTGTTAATGCTATTACAGGCACGTTTCTATACTCAGGTCTCTTTTTTATTGCTCTGGTCGTTTCGATGCCGTCCATGCCGGGCAGCATTATGTCCATAATTATCAAATCATAAAACTCTTTTTCTGACTTCTTAATCGCTTCTATCCCATCCACTGCCCCATGAGCAGTAAAACCCATTGCATCGATTATCTCAAGCACCAGTTCCATGTTGTCAGCATCGTCCTCTACAACAAGCACTTTTGTCATTTATTTCAATCACCCTTCGGAAGCGTGAAATAAAAAGTGCTTCCCTTTCCGTCTCCCTCACTCTCCACCCATATCCTGCCCCCGTGCGCCTCTACTATCCCCCTGGCGATTGTAAGCCCCAGTCCCATTCTCTCAGATTCCTTTGTAAGGGATTTACCACCCACAATGTAGAACTTCTCAAATATTTTCTCTCGCTCTTCCTCAGGTATCCCTATACCCGTGTCAGAAATCGAAACTAGTATGTGTTTCTTTTCTTCTTTTATTTCAACCTCTATCCTTCCCATATTTGGGGTATATTTGATGGCATTAGTGATCAGGTTGCTGAAAACTTGCCTAATACGCTGCTCGTCGCCCAGGATTTGAGGCAACTTTGTGTTAATCTTTAACATCATGGAGTGCTCCTTCAGGTCGGCAAGTCTGCTCATCTCATCTATAGCACTTTTTGCCATCTCTTCCAGTTCAATGGGCTGCTTTTGAATCTTGAATTTCCTTGACTCCAGTCTTGAAGTGTCGAGCATGTCTTCCACCAGCCTTATCATATGATCTGTTTGAGAGCGCATGACAACGAGTTTGTCGTACTGGTTTTCCTTCAGTTTGCCCAGCATACCATCCTCAAACATCTCAAGGTAGCTGTTTATCACAGTAAGAGGAGTTCGAAGTTCATGCGAGGCTGTGGAGATAAAATTTGACTTTGTCTCATCCTCCTCCTTGAGTTCAGCATATGCATTCTCAAGCTTACCATACGAGTCCCGCAGTTCTTCTTCAAGGCGCGTAAGCTCTGTAATATCCTCCATCAAAAGCATCACTCTTCTAACACTCATATCAATTTCTTTCAATGGATGTATTTTATAAAAAAAGAATAATCCTCCAGAGTATCTGAGCTGCCCGCCGCTGGAAGGAATGCCTGTATTGAATGTCTCCCTTATTTTTTCGTCTATTCCTGTCTTTTCGATCAACGCTCGCGAAAAAACGCGGTCAAGCCGCTGACCCACCACTTCTCTCTCCTTTTTGCCTGATTTTAGATAATAGTTTCTATTGGCATATAGTATCACCAATCCCCTGTCCAGAACGATTATGGTACTTGGTATGGACTCTATAATTTCCTCTTGATATGCCCTGAGTACTTCAATTCCTTTCATCTTCAACCAGAGAATTAATGGTTTTTAACAGATATTTTGTCTTAAAAGGTTTCATAATAAAATCGCTTGCACCTGCCTCGATACAATCTTTCTCAAGCCCTCGCTTTCCCATTGCTGTTAATATGATTATCTTTGCATCTGGATCGTATTCCAGGATGCATCTGGTAGCGCTTACCCCGTCCATCTTTGGCATCAATATGTCCATGAGCACCACATCGGGATTCACTTCCATGTACCTGGTAAGCGCTTCCTCTCCATTAACTGCTTCATGCACTTCATAGCCGTGCGCTTCCAGCGTGTCCCGAAGCGCTTTAAGCACATATGGGGCATCATCTATTACAAGAAGCTTGATTTTTGTCATTCCTGAAGTAAAGTACTATATTACCATATTTAAACATCATCAAGTTTCAATCTTTGAAACAAATTCTGAAAGATGAAAAGCATTATATCCTATCCATAATGATTATAATGATTACCATGATTAGAAAAAACAATCGCATCGATATCGTCTTTACTAACATTTGTGGCAACAGGCAATATCCGATTGTGTATTCAACGTTATTATTATAAAGGTAATATTCATGAGAATTAATGTAAGACCCCATTCAAGAAATAGAAAGTCTGCGTCTGTAAATACTGGCATTGGTACCAGAAATATTCGCGAGATATTCAAGGGTGTCGACAGTTTTGTAGAACTTGTATCCGATATGGCTGAAAAAGGACAAGAACAGGTAGAAAATACCGGGAAAATAAAAACCTCTTCTGGGAACAGTGCTATGTACGGTTTCTCAGTGAAGATAGGTGGCGCTGGAATCCCTCAGGTGGAACAGTTTGGAAACATTATGAGAAAAACTGAGGATGGACCAGTCATGGAGGAAGCAAGGGAGCCTTTTGTGGATATCTTTGAAGAAACAGATAGTATTGAGGTAATAGTCGAGCTTCCTGGTATTGAGGAGAAGGATCTCTCCTATAAAATAAAGGATGATGTTTTGACACTCAAAGCCACTTCAACAGACAGAAAATACACCAAGGAAGTGTCTCTGCCCTGTAAAGTATCCCTTCTAAAAAGTGCATACAAGAACGGAGTTTTACGCCTAACCCTGGAAAAGAAAAAAAGCGTAAAATAAAAACGTTACGATTCTCGATTTAATCGGGAAATATAAATAAAATAAGGAGTTGAATAAATATGGCATCACCGGATTCGTCCAGTCTCGCAGAAGTGCTTGACAGGATTCTAGATAAAGGCGTAGTTGTGGATGTATGGGCAAGAGTGTCCTTAGTCGGGATAGAGATCCTGACAATTGAGGCAAGAGTAGTTGTCGCCTCTGTAGATACATACCTGCACTATGCTGAAGAGATAACGAAAGTTGAACAGGCTGCAATTGGCGCAGCAACTCCTGCAT
>JAUSDC010000041.1 GCA_030650845.1 Candidatus Methanoperedens sp. | reverse complement strand
TTGATCTTGCTCGGCTCCTCTGGCATAAAATCCATTGGTATCTTTACCTGGGCGAAAAGCTTCCTTAGATCTGAAGTTCTGATCCTGGATTCCTTTACTGAATACCATATCAGATGTCCAAGGATAGGAACCTTCTCTCCGCCATGCCCCACAGCCTGATCTGCTGAAGCAAACACCTTATCTGAAAATTTTTCTTCCATTGTTGAAACCTCCATGCAGTAACCTGCATTTGGTGATTTTCGGTTTTTGAGCATCGTAAGTAATGGATTCGCACACCATCCTTCTCAAGCGTGCGAAACATGTCTTGGTATGGCTTGCCTTTACTACGATGCGAGCATTCCTTTCTGAGACTACGCTGAGGGCGTTACTTGAAAAAAGCTTCCGGTGACAATTTGCCTGAATCATTAACCACTCGACAAACTCTTTCCAACCGGTAGGGGCTCACCCAATATCAAAACAGAAAATATCAACACAAAAAAAAGGATAGTTTTAAGACACGCGAAGATAGCTACACAGCAGTTTCAAAAATGTGGGAAGATTCATATTTAATGCTAGATAAACCCTGGTTCGAATCCACAGAAGTGCTTTTCGGGAAGGCTTTTGAACTATCAAAGAAAGCTGCACCAGAAACATATAAGGAATTCATTAGTGAATGGCAGTACCGAATTAGATGAGAATGCCAATATATACCAAATAACAAGAGAGACTCATAGCAATGAACGACAAAAAGGTGGAACTGAAACGTGAACTCGGACTCCTTGAGGTGACCCTTTCGGGTGTAGGAATCATCCTAGGGGCCGGCATTTACGCCCTAATCGGAAAAGCCGCAGGACTTGCCGGGAACTCGGTGTGGATATCGTTTGCTTTTTCAGCACTCGTTGCAGTTTTCACAGGACTGAGCTATGCGGAACTCTCATCCATGTTCCCGAAAGCCAGTGCAGAGCACGAATATACCTTGAAAGCCTTTGGTTACAAGCTGGCCTTCATTATCGGATGGCTGATAATCCTGAGCGGAGTGATCGGAGCCTCAACTGTTGCGTTGGCTTTCGGAGGTTACTTCGGCTCATTTTTTAACGTATCTTTCACCACTTCGGCTTTTATGCTCATAATCGTCCTATCATTGTTGTTGTTCTATGGGATAAAAGAAACAGCACGGTTCGCTATAGTGGCAACGCTTATAGAAACTGCAGGCCTGATATTAATAATATGGATGGGAATACCCTATATTGGTAATGTGGATTATTTTGAAATGCCATCCGGTTGGGCAGGTGTCTTTCAGGCATCAGCGCTTGTATTTTTTGCATTCACCGGTTTTGAGAGCATCGTTAAGCTCTCGGAAGAGACCAGATATCCTGAAAAGACAATCCCTAAAGGTCTGATACTTGCCATTGCTATCAGTATTGTCCTTTATGTCCTGGTGGCTATCTCCGCGGTAAGCACGATGGGATGGGAAAGTATCGCAAAATCGGATGCACCATTTGCTGACCTTGCCTACAGTGTATTTGGAAAAGATGCTTTTATGCTTTTAACTGTGATCGCGCTCTTTTCCACGGCCAATACTGTACTTCTGATGATGCTTGGTTCATCAAGAATAGTATACGGTATGGCAGATTCATTCGCTCTTCCCGGCATGTTTGCAAGGGTGCATGCCTCAAGACGAACACCATGGGTGGCGATCGTAGTTACCACGACGATATCTCTCCTGTTCATATTTGCAGGTGATATTGTATTTGTAGCCAATGTAGCTAATTTTACGCTGTTTGTGACTTTTTTTGTTATTAACGCTGCATTGATATTCCTGAGATTCAAAGAGCCGAAAACTAAACGGCCTTTCGTTATCCCTTTTACTATTGGCAAGATTCCTGTGTTGACACTTTTCGGAATGGTCTTCTGCATTTTCATGCTTGCCCAGCTTGAATGGACCGTTCTTCTTGTGGGGGCAGGGCTTATGGTACTGGGCTGGATGCTTTCTTTTGTGAAGGTGAAAAAGTCGTGATGAAACTTATTTTCTCGCAATCAGAACAGCAAATGTTTCGCTATCCGGATATTTTGCAGACATAACATAGCGGTCTTAATTTCTTGATCTTGTGTTGGCGAAGGATTTTGGTTATGTAATATTATACCTGAGCATCTCTTGCCAGGTCCCATTCCGGGAAGATCTTTATCACATGGACTATCCCTTGAAAAAGGTGTATTACTGCATACATTTCTTTTTCATATTATGCCTCCGCTACGATGGGCTCAAGCACTTTCACTATCCGTGTGCACGGTACTTCTATCTCTGCCACTCTGTAATTATCACAGACCGACTTGAATATTTCAATACAGTCATCTACCATCTTATCAAAAGATTTGACTAGATTGTATCTATCCTTGATAGAACCAAGATCCCATTCATCCTCATTTTCGAAATCGGCGTCCTCATCTGTACCGATACCTTTTGTATATATTCGTTGATGTGGGGCAGCAAAATTCTTTCGTGCAAGTGTGCCACATTTTCCACAGGCAGCGTCTCCTGAAAATTCTGCCTTCTCTGCTCTGACCTCTTTGATTATCTCCAGAACTCTTTCTGTAGTGAGACCA
>JAUSDC010000018.1 GCA_030650845.1 Candidatus Methanoperedens sp. | reverse complement strand
CATCCTTCGCCATAAGTTTATAAAAATATGCTTATAATAATCCGGCGCACGATATGAACCCCACGCAACGACAACAGCGCACAAAACCACACAGCCAATAAACACAAAAACTATAACCTCAAGAACTCATTTCTACCATCCAAGGAGCATAATCCATAAATGTCCCATCCCATGATCCAGGTCGAGCACCTGTCCAAGCAATACAAGATCGGCGTAGACCGAACCTACAAAACCCTTCAGGACAGCATAACAGGCGCAATTAAATCCCCTCTCTCCCTCTTCAAGCGCACTAACACCGACACCAACACCTTCTGGGCACTCAAAGACGTCTCCTTCGATATCGAAGAAGGCGAAGTGGTAGGCATCATCGGCCGAAACGGCGCAGGAAAAAGCACTCTATTAAAAATCCTTTCCCGCATAACCGAACCCACCGAAGGCAAAATAACCATGCACGGGCGCGTGGCAAGCCTCCTGGAAGTGGGCACAGGCTTCCATCCCGAACTGACAGGCCGTGAGAACATCTATCTTAACGGCTCGATCCTGGGAATGAGAAGCGCGAGATCGATGCGAAGTTCGATGAGATCGTGAAGTTCGCGGAGATAGAGAAGTTCCTGGATACGCCTGTGAAGCGCTATTCGAGCGGGATGTACGAATGCCCAGAGTTGCGCCTCTGGAGGGCGCACACACGTATGCTGCTGCATACGTGGATTGGCGCATCTCGAGCCTGAGATATTGTTAATTGATGAAGTGTTGGCTGTGGGGGATGCGGCTTTCCAGAAGAAGTGCCTGGGGAAGATGTGCAACTGAAAGGAATTTTCTTCAAGATTTTATAGGGGCGCTGAATTTCTGTTAGAATTAGAGGTTGGATTTACAGAATAATATTTGCTCAATAATTCCAGAGCTTCATGGAATCCGATGAAACCTCCTATCAACAATAACAGAACGACGATGTAGATTTACATGGATTCAATATAAAAACCTACGTGAGCTTTAATATCTATTGAATATCTAATAGTTATTTAGAGGATTCGAAAATGGAAGTAAAAACAGTTAAAGAAGGAATTCTTATTCCGAGAGGGATTCTCAAGCAACTCGGCATCGAAAATTTTGAAGTTGTCTCAAGAATGCATGAGATTCTTATCAGACCTAAAACTAGTACTAAAAGGCATTATGGATTTGTGGGTTCAAAGAAAGTTGACGAAGAATTTATTTTGTCATTGGAAAATGAATGGTATGAACGGGGAGAAGTGTGAAACTTTCTGAATATAATAAGTCTGAATGTATTTTTATAGATGCCAACATATTCTTGGACTATTCTTTACCTAATCCAAAATATGGCGAATCTGCCGCAGATTTCTTGGAAAAAATTGAACTCGACGAGATCGAAGCAGTGACAACTCCTATTGTTCTTGATGAGGTTTCATTTATTATCTTGATGTATAAAGGTTCACTTCTTCTTAAAATACAAGACAGGAAAAAGATCATTAAGACTATTAAAAAAGACAGAACTGTTTCTAATTTATGTTATGAGATGGTTGAGGAATTTAATGAATTCATAACATGCCTGAAAGGTTTAAGAATAGTTTCTGTCGATTATGAAGAGTATAAACATGCCTCAGAATTAGGGAAAAAATATTTGTTATTACCCAGTGATGCTCTTCATGCATCCACAATGGAAATGAATAAAATCCATAATATTGCAACCAGGGATGGGGATTTTGAGCGGATTGAAGGAATAACTGTATGGAAACCGTGAAATCAGTGTCTCTGGGGCGTTTTTTAGACACGGATTTACACTGATTCACACAGATTTTTCTTACATAATGTATGCCGCTTGAGGCCCTCTGTGACTTCATCCTGCGCCACACATTTATTAAAATATATTCATAAAAATCCGGCGCACGATATGCCCCCCTTGCAACCACAACAGCGCACAAAACCACACAACCAATAAACACAAAAACTATAACCTCAAGAACGCATTTCTACCATCCAAGGAGCACAATCCATAAATGTCCCACCCCATGATAAAAGTCGAGCACGTCTCAAAACAATACAAAATAGGAGTGGACAGGACATACAAAACCTTCCAGGACGCCATCACCACCGCAGTAAAATCCCCGCTCTCCTATTTCAGAAAGAGCACAAAAGAAGACAACACCTTCTGGGCTCTCAAAGACGTCTCCTTCGAGATCGAAGAAGGCGAAGTGGTAGGCATCATCGGCCGGAACGGCGCAGGAAAAAGCACTCTATTAAAGATCCTCTCCCGCATCACCGAACCCACCGAAGGAAAGATCACCATGCGTGGGCGCGTGGCAAGCCTTCTCGAAGTGGGCACAGGCTTCCATCCCGAACTTACCGGTCGTGAGAACATCTATCTTAACGGCTCGATCCTGGGTATGAAGAAGCGCGAGATAGATGCCAAGTTCGATGAGATCGTGAAGTTCGCGGAGATAGAGAAGTTCCTGGATACGCCTGTGAAGCGCTATTCAAGCGGATGTATGAATGCCCAGAGTTGCGCCTCTGGAGGGCGCACACACCTATGCTGCGGCATACGTGGATTGGCGCATCTTGAGCCTGAGATATTGTTAATTGATGAAGTATTGGCTGTGGGGGATGCGGATTTCCAGAAGAAGTGCCTGGGGAAATGTGCAGCTGAAGAGAGTTGTCTTATCTGATCGAAATGAGGGTGCTGAATTTTAGCAAGAAGGGGGGGGGCGGGATTTAAAGTATAATTATATTTCAACAGTAGTGGCATTTCATAAAAAGCCAATGCTGCCTTATAGCGTAAAAAACCGCAAAGTTTACAAAGAAATCGATGATTCAAACAATCTATCAGGATAAGAATACAATGAAGAAATTTGAAGTAATAATCACTCCATCATTTCAAAAAGAAATCGAAAACATAAATGAAAAGAAACAATTGGAACTGATCTGCAAATCAATAGAAAAGATAGAAAGAATGGGCAAAAATGCAATCAAGTTACTTCATGTTAGAAACAAATACATTTTGGGCGAAATAAAATTCATGAAGCCACCTTACAGGCTTTATGTTATTTTCAATCAAGAAAACGAAACATTTTACATTGTCAGATGGGAACACAAGGAAAAGCAGCAAAAAGTAATAAATCAGCTTATGGTAAAACTGGAATATGCGTTTGAAGGTGGAATAAAGAATATAATGGAATTATTCAGCCATTGATTTTATTCTATGCGCTATTTGTTTCTTAAAAGCTTCCGTTTTTATCGGTACAACACCGCCATTTTCTATTGCCAGAATTTCTGGAATATATCTTGCAAGCAAAAATTCATAATAAATTCTGTTTGCTACTTCGATAGCTATGCTTTTTGAGATATCTTTTACTTTAGTCTCATCAACGTTGAAGCAATATTCCTGTTGCATACTCATATAATCTATTTTGAAACATAAATAACTTACTTACATCGCATCTTTTGTATCTATGCGCTCTGTGATGATAAAAAGCCACAAAGAACCAACGCTAAACCCAGATCCCATCTAAAATAAAATCACTTGAATTTTATAATTCCACAGTCCCTGCGCTCCATAAAAAGCCTATTCGTAACCCGTGAAATCTGTGAAATCAATGTCTTCGTGAAGTTTTTTTTTGACGCGGATTTACACTGATTCACAAGGATTTTTCTTGCATAATGTATGCTGTCCGGTGTTTGATCCTCCATCCTGCGCCACATATTTATTAAAGTATGCTTATAAAAATTCGGCGCACGATATGAACCCCAAACAACCTCAACACACAAATGAACTGATGCCTTCAAAAAAGCGATGGGGCACAGATACACTACAAAAACAACATTTTTCATAAGCTGTATTATAATAACTATGATTAGAAGTTTTTAAATACCCATAAAGCATACAGAATTCCCAATGCGAGGCGAAAGGGTGCTGGTAACAGGAGGCGCAGGCTTTATAGGATCGAACCTGGCTGAGGCACTGGCAGAGGATAACGATGTCATAATTCTCGATGATCTGTCCACAGGAAAGCTAGAGAATATAAAAAACCTGCAGAAAAATAGGAATGTCGATTTCATAAAAGGAAGCATCACCGACATTCGATTACTGCATAAGTGCTTCTCTGATATTGATTATGTCTTTCACCAGGGAGCTTTGCCAGGCGTTCCTTTAAAAGAAGGTAAATATGGGCGTTGATCATAATGAAATCAAAAGATTGTTTTTAAAAGATGCATTAATTATTTCAAATCACGCCAGAGTAAGAATGTTTCAGAGAAATATATCTACAGACGATATAAGAAGTATTATAGCATATGGTGAAATAATTGAAGATTATCCCGATGATGAACCGTGTCCAGCGGCTTTGTTACTGGGATTTGCAAAAGAAAGACCATGCCATGTAGTAATAGCTCAATGCGAAGATCACGCAAGAGTAATAACTGTTTATATTCCAGAAAAAGATAAATGGATTGATAATAGAATAAGGAGAGATTGAAAATGAAACCTGATAAGTGCAGTTTTTGTAAAGGTAAGCTTGTTAAAGGAAAGACTGAGTTCACGGTGAAAGTGGGAAAAGAAGTGCTTACTATAAAAGATGTTTCTGCATATATCTGTGAAGAATGTGGTGAAGCCTATTATACTCCTGCAGTATCTGAAAAAATTGATAAAATAATGAAAAAATTCCATGAGTCTGCTTTGCTTGTTCATCCAGTAGCAGCAGGTGAATTAAGTCTCAGTGAAGTCGTGGCATAACACAGATTTAATGCATCGCGAAATCCGTTTCAGCTAAAAATTGTAAAAACCACAAAGCACAATAGGTTATCGAGAAAAACAAGACCGTCTGTGACCCGGTGTTATTTTGTGGATGATTATCTGCTATCAACTTAATTTTATAATTATTAATATATAAATAATCGGCGCACAATATACCCCACTCAACAAAAAAACACAAATGCACGGATGCCATCAAAAAACCGATGGAACCAAGATACACTACAAAAACAACCTTTTTCATAAGCTGCATCATAATGACAATAATTAGAAGTTTTTAAATACCCATAAAGCATACATAATTCCCAATGCAAGGCGAAAGGGTGCTGGTAACAGGAGGCGCAGGCTTTATAGGATCGAACCTGGCTGAGGCGCTGGCAGACGAGAACGAAGTCGTAATCCTTGATGATCTGTCCACCGAAAAGCTGGATAATATAAAAAACCTGCAGAAAAAAAGTAATGTCCAGTTCATAAAAGGGAGCATCACCGACGATCGCTTATTGCAGAAGTGCTTCTATTATAGCATGAGAGTATGGTGAGAGGCAATTATAAATAATATTATCTTAGATGATAGTATAGCAGGACTGGTAAAGGTGATCATGTTAATATCAAGATGAAAAATGGACAAATTATCACCATTCCAATCTCAAAAGATCTTAAAATAGGCCTACTTAAAGCAGCAATTAAAAAAGCAGGGTTGACTGATGAAGAATTTATTAAATTGTTATAGGAGGTAATGAAATTATGGAATACACAGTATTAGTTTATAAGGCTGAAGAAGGAGGTTTTTGGGCAGAAGTACCATCTTTACCTGGTTGCTATTCACAGGGTGAAACTGTTGAAGAAACAATGATTAATGTCAAAGAAGCTGTAGAAGCACATATTTTGGCTTTGAAAGAAGATGAAGATAAGATACCTCAGGAAGAAGACTTTTTCATTGCAAGAATAAATATTGCAGAATCTGCAATAGCTTAAGGTTTATATCAAAGAGAATCATATCCATCCCTGGCACCCGCCCCAGTTCATAAAATGCGTCCCGCTCTCCCGCGAACTGCGAAAAGTTCATAAGGAGATTTTGGTCCATACCGGAGCATTGACAATATGAGAAGCATCATTGAGGTGCTGAGCGATTCGGGCATGTGGGGTTGATCAAGCCCCTGGGTATCTGGATATACTTATGCTAATGGCTAATGCCAGGAAGATACTGACCGATTCCGGTGGTATTCAGAAGGAGGCGTACATGCTGGGGGTGCCTTGTGTAACGCTGAGGGAGAACGGAGTGGATGGAGACGCTGGAGGGGGTGGAATGTGCTAGTGGGGGCGGATAAGAGCAATATACTTATGTAAGCATATTGAATATTAATGATTATGCAAAAACAAGTCGTCAAACATCCCCATATTACAACTAAGGCTGAAATAAGCAAAGGTAGCCCAATAATAGCTGGAACAAGAGTACGGGTACTGGATATAATTATTGAATATGAGTATCTTGGATTATCTCCTGATGAAATTGTTAGTGCACATCCCCATTTGATTCTCCCTCAGATTCATGATGCTTTGTCTTTCTATTATGAACATAGAGAAGAGCTAGATCAAGAAATCAGGTCGAGAAAAGAGACAATAGCGAAACTAAGTAGGAAGTTTATTTCATGAGGTGTTTTTGAAAGAGAAAACACATATCAAGATATATGCTGATGAGAACGTAAATGTTGCAATTGTGGAAGGTCTCAAGCGTAGAGGTGTGGAAGCTTGGTCTGCCATTGATAAATGTAAGCTCGGTCTCAGCGACGAAGAACAATTGAAGTATGCTTTTGAAGAAAAGACGACGATATTTACCCATGACGATGATTTCCTCAGCATGGCTGCACAATCTGAAATTGAACACTGCGGGATAATATATGTTCACCAGCAGCATCTGTCGATTGGGGATTGTATACGTAAACTTAAAGCAATAGTTGAAACTATGTCTCATGAAGAAATGCATAATCGCATATTGTTCCTGTGAAATAAACTGGTACGCAAAATAACCGATAATTGATATTTCATAGCATTTGAATAAAAACAGATATGCACTCATGAAATTCCCCCAACATTATGATGACAATAATTAGAAGTTTTTAAATACCCATAAAGCATACATAATTCCCAATGCAAGGCGAAAGGGTGCTGGTAACAGGAGGCGCAGGCTTTATAGGATCAAACCTGGCTGAGGCGCTGGCAGAGGAGAACGATGTCGTGATTCTGGATAATCTGTCAACCGGAAAGCTGGAAAATATAAAAATCTATAATAAATCAACAAATTCTTCTACAGTAACCGCCTGTAATATATAGTCCCTGCTGGTTGGAAAGAAAATATTATCCTTTCTCTATTTTATTTCTTGATAGAAACCGTGAAACCAGAAGTGATCATTTTTATGTCCTCATCTTTTAGCAGGCGCAACAAAAATAAAAACAGCACATACAGTATTGAACTGATCAATAGATCAATGATCGTCAATAACTTTGTATTATGAGGCAATATGAAAACAAGGGCTCCAAATAGAATAAAGGATATGAGTATCTTCAAACCCTTTTTAAGATCAAATTCAAGAAATCCGTATTTCAAATATGCTCCTGAAAGACCGAGAAAGCCGATGACACAGGCTATAGTCGTCGAGGCCGCTGCGCCAAAAATACCATACCGTGGTACCAGGAATACCAGGGCAATAATATCCACAACTATGGAAATCATGAGAATGATCGCAGGGACCCTAGGTCGGTGCATTGCCTGAAAAATGCCTGACAGTGCAGTTATTACAACAAATAAACCCATTCCGATGGAAAGCACACCGAGGGCATCCGAAGCAGCTGCATAAGATGAAGGAAAAACAAGCGCTATCATTGATGAAGGTATCGCAAATAACGCTATACTGACTGGACAAATAATTAAAATTGCATATTTAAGTGTCTTATTGGAATAATTGTTGTTTATGGATGAATATCTTGAGATGTAAGGGAACATGGCGCCCATGAGCGCCCCAACTGCGAAGACCGGAAGTTCTGCCAGGATGAGGGCACTTCGATAATATCCGGTCATGGTATCTGACAGGATTTTTTCACTGAGGAACTTTACTCCAAGTATATCAAGGTTCATAATAAGTGTCATAAAAAAAGTACCGAAGAACATTGGAAGTGCAAATGAATATATCTTCTTATCTGCCCATCCATCGGTTTTCCAGTATTTAAAATCCGAACTGAAGATAACTGCCAGCAGCAGCCCAGCTATTGATGCGGCGATCAGTCCAAGGAATGCCCCCATTGCTCCAAAACCAAGAAAAACAAGAAGAACAGAAGCGACCAGTTTGGTAAGAACCGTAATGATGCCTATCAAACCAAACTTCTTAAATCTGAACATTCCCTGCAATGCGCTTGTATATAACCCGCCGATTGATGAAACGATCAGGCCAAGTATGATGAAAATTATGAAGGGTCTGTATTCTCTGTCAAGACGAATTATTCCGGATTCAAATAATATATAGAATATAAGGGATATAAGCAATGCAATACTTAGGTTTCCAACAAGCGAACTTTTGAAAACCCTGTGCTTCACGCTAACTTCATTATCCTCGGACAGAAATTTAGCGATCGTGAATGGGAAAGCCGAGGTGATAAATAATGATAATATTGTCAGAAATGATATCGCCACACCCAGGATACCGTACTGGTCTGGTAATAATAGCCACCCCATAGCGATATTATAAGTATAATTAAATACTGCCCCGATCACGAATACAACCAGCATCAGCATAGTGTCTTTCGAAGGGTTTGCCAAGTTATTTGATCACCAACATTTTCATCCTCAAAATGATTTTGACTTATTAATATCTCGGTTTATTTAAACCTGCTCCAGAGTATGACTTAATTTCTATTCAATCAGCCGCGATTGTTCTTTTTTCTTCTCTCCCTAAAATACACTACCAGTAAAATCACAAAACTAATCCCTGAAATAATATATCCCACAAGATACACGTTGAACCTCTCATAATATATCGTCAGCCCCTCGATCCGGGCAGAATCATACACGTTCGTAACTCCGAGATTTGCATCAGGTGCAGCGCCCCCAAGCTTCCAGTCTCCTGAAAATTTTTCTGTGAATACTACGTACCTCATAGACGGCTTTTCGATCTCGTATTTCACAGGAGAATCCTCTTTATGATCAAGAGCCGACATATTCGAAAGGTGGATCTCAGTAGTGCTGCCTAGCAAAAAAGCCGAGTCCATAACATCCCCGGTTCTGCTTATCTCAAGCAGGTCGTCCCATGATCTTATTGTGCTGATGCTGTCCACCTGGTAGAATTTATGAACAGGATGCCTGTTCCTGAAAACTACCATGTTCTCGGTGTCTTTTACAAGCTCAAGGTCTGTCTGGTTGTAGAGGAAATCGTAAAACCTGTAATCCACTTCCTTCGTTAGAATGACATACTTCACATTGAGCGGCGCGATCAGCTCGCCAATGTTATTTATTTTATTGTTGGTCGCAAGCAGGAATTCAACGTATTTTGAGACAGAATTAGTAGAGGAGCTATAGATACTCCCGGCTTCCATATTGTCGCCCTGGATAACAGGTTTGTCGAAGAATATGGATGCGGGATCAGCAATCCTTTTCTGTGCAGTGGGAAGCCACTTGAAGTCCATATACATATGCCAGGGTAGAAATAATACTTTGAAGTCCTGCTCATCCTGGTTAAGGAAATCGTTAACCTCATACCAGTCCTTCGGATAATCGGAGGGCTTGAGCTGACCCCAGAAGCCGTTGAACATGGTGAAGGAATAGATGAAAGGCGTAGCAAGAGCCATGACAATAATAACGATCGTGCCGATCTTTCTTAAATTGAACTTTTTTATTGTCTTATCCCGTGCCATCTTTTCGATTTCAGCCACGCCCAGACCGCCAAGATATGCATAGGATAGCACAAGTAGAGCAACGAACTTCTGGGGCTCCCTGAATCCTTTGAAAAAGAAAATGTTGTTGAAAAGGAACTCAAACACACCTGCGAAGGGACCGGAGATGCCTGCTGCGAGGAGAACCGAGAGTACAGCTACTGCGCCGAAGGCTTTGACATAGGTGCCATGCCCGGGATGCTTATAATTTGAAACAAAGCCGTGGACTGATAAGAATAATATAAAGATGAAGAAGAGGTACCAATATGGTAAAAGGTCTTTAGTGTAGATGTAGCCGCCGCGCCAGAAGCCGTACATGGAGGCGGTAGTGAAAAGGGTGTTGAAATTGAGATCCTGTGTCGTCGTAAAGGTGTTAAGATCAGAACCAGTGATCTCACCAAGAGGTACAGAACTCCCAACAAAAGTAGGTACAAGCCAGTATGAATTGAGAATTAGTAGCAATAAGCCGATTAAGATTATTGATCTTGATAGGCTGAAAATCTTCGCATCAATTTTCCTGTATTCGACCAGTTTAACGAGAAATAGAACACCGAACACGATCAATAAAAGAAATGGCGTATGCGTTTCGAGAACAAATATATAAGTTAAAAGAAATACTACTTTTATCGCTCTTTTAGTCGAGGGATCTTCAAAAAAGTCAATCAAACCCTTGATGGCAAAGGGTGTGACCGCATAAGCAAGAAGAAGAAGCCAGTGACCTGCTAAGAATCGGACATAGACAAAAGGATTCAACATATACAGAAAACCGGCAAAATATCTCCCTATTCCCCATTCCTCAGGGCATAGCTTATATGCAGAGATGCCTGATATAAAAAAAATGAAGAAATAAGACAGTTTTTGAATTAACTCTACAGAGAAAAACATATTGAGGAAACTGAGTAGAGCTATGAAAGGTGCTATAGAATAAGAACTGCTCAATCCGTAAAATAAACTTGATATGCGGTATACATTCTCGGAGACGATGGTATCCAACGTTAGAATATAACCTGAAGAAAAAAAAGCTGAAACCAGAATTAATGCAAAAAAAGCAAATATAAAGTTGGGGAGACAATTTGAAAATAAATATGCCTTTAACCTGTAAAAAGGGTTTATCTGTTGGGTCATTTTTATTGAAACTGTTCCGCAATGGTTATAAATTTAATGAGGAAAGCGTTGCCTTATTACGGAGTTTAAGCGCATTTCTTATCACAAGGTCAGGGGGGCGGAACAACATATATCACATTCCAATTATTCAATTGGTGGCTTATGCTTTTATCTTGAACTGATGTGAAATTATTGGCTTATCACACCGGAATCTGTAATTTATGTCAAAATGATTTGATCGAACGTATCAATAGGGAAAAAGAATTTAGCGATGCAGGACATTTGAATCAATGTGATTGAAATAAAAATAATACCTTTGGCGTTGAAAAAAGCCGATAAACGAGAAATTTCAATAAAAATGATTGAGGAAACGGTTTCAAACCCGGATCAAATCGTCTCTGGTTATGGCGAGAGAAGCGTTGCTCAAAAAATTTATAAAATTGATACTAAAAAAATGATGCTGAGGGTAATCTATGAATATGATGAAAAATATACTGTAATTACTGCTTATCTAACCTCACAGATAGATAAATATTGGAGTAAAGAATGAAAATCGAATACGACCCAAAACATGATATTATGAATATTGTATTTATAGATGAAAAAATAGTTGAGAGCAATGAAGTAGACGGGATAATTATTGATTACACTAATGATAAGCGCATAGCTTCAATAGAGATTCTCGATGTTGCAAAAAGAATAAAAACCGATCCTCTGGAAGCGATGAATATTGTAATAATGAAAGAAAAGGCTGAAGAAATAGCGGTATAGTTCATCGTATCTTCAAATTTTGAATCCGTATTGGGGGAAAGAAATAGTTTATTTCACCATCCTACAACAGGTTGCGATACAGACAAATTCAAAGAAATCAATGCTATAACCAGTATATATCACTTCAAAAATATTAAATCCCCGGTGCCAGACGACATGTTTTCGATATATGAGTATCTTGGCCATTCACCAGATGAAATTATTAGTGCGCATCCACCACTATCTTCACGGCGCTGGGGTTGCGACCCCAGACCCCGGTGAGGCGCCGCCTATGGCGGGGTTCATTGAGATGGGGCGGAGGTAGATGTCGAAGAGGTAGCCGTTTTTCCGAAATATTATACTGCTTCTTATGACGCTGATCGATGGAATAAGAAATGTGCTTATACCGTAACATTCAAATTATGAAGATACAAACAGTATAATGGTGAGTAAGTCCTTCCTGAAAAGAATGATGCCGCCATGAGGCGGGTGGGACGAAGTAAGGAAGGGATCCCAATTATTTTATTTTTCCTTTTCATGCAGAGGAAAGGTGGGGTTTTTAAAGCAGGGAGGGTGGGGAAGGTAAACATTTGATGGAGGGGGCGGGACAACATAAGTATAACCTAGTAAATATTTATATGATGGCGCTTCAAAGCAATTACTTTTAGTCCAATATTATAATATGTCTGAAGGATAATAGCAATGCGATGCTTATCTTTGGACATATAGGGCTTACTATTGCCATAATATATACTTTTCAACGAATTAGGTTTCCAGGGCTTGAGCTTGACTATAGATTAGTTATCCTTGGTTCATTACTTCCTGATATAATAGATAAGCCAATAGGATACATAATATTTCAAAAATACTATGAAAATGGATGGTTATACGGCCATACACTGCTGTTTTCACTGGTGCTTCTTATTTTAAGTTATTCCGCTGGGACAAAATATTTAGTACTTGGATCCTCCACGCTTTTGCATTTGATTGAAGATGGGGTAATTGTTCATATGCCAAGAACCTTTTTATGGCCTTTACAAGGCTGGGATTTCAGTAAGAATGAAGAATTTACATCAAGATGGATCGAACATATCATTTCAAGTTTATATACCGATCAGTATATACAAATAACAGAGATCGCCGGGTTGATTGTTATTTCCTATCTTATGCTGCGTCACCAGTTGTATATTAAAGCCAATCTGATCGCATTTATAAAAGCTGGAAGGCTTATTGACAAATAGCCAGAACGAAACCTCTCATCCTGTACTATTTCCACCTGCAGTAATGATCCTCCCCTCCACCACATCCTCCCAAGTGAACTCAGGCGACGGGTTTCCGATGAAGGGGACACTCTGGGTTCTGTTCATTGCAGCCCTGGTTTCATGCAGAGGGAAGGGGGGATTTTTAGAGCAGGGAAGGAGAAGGCATGAGAGATGGAAGACATAAGTATCACATCGTAAATATGTATATGGTGGCGCTTCACGTAAGCCAAAGCAACCATTGTTCGCGGCGTGATATGTTTTCAAAGTAACCTAAATCTATTCGAATGCTCATTTTCCACGAAACTTTTATCACATCATACGAAAATCATACATATGAGATGAATGCTAATAAAAAAAGTACTTATGTTGCCGGAAATCGCCGAGAAAACAAAATGTAAACATGGTCTTGATCCAATTGTGGCGAAGGATGTTCTGGAATGTTTTAGCAAGAGCTACATAGAAAAAGTAGGTGGAGAGAACTATATGGCAATCGGATTGTGCAATGCAGGATATGTGACTATATTTTTTGAATACGAAGCAGGTACTGCTGAGATAAAAACAGCTTACCAGTCTTCAGAGTGGCAGATTGATCTTTACAGAAGAAAAAGAGGATGATCATGAAAGCAAAAAAGAGAGAAATAGATTATGAAAATATTCGACCTGATGAGTTGACAGGTGAAGAAGCTGCATTTGAAGTTCAGCTGGATTCAAATGCCTTAGCGTTTTGTTCAGAATGCCATATCGAAATGGAGCAAACAAAAATCGATGTCAAAAGAGGTAATATATTGATTATGAATGTAGATGCTTACAAATGTCCAAAATGTGGTAAGGAGCTTTTAGATGTCGATACAGCCTCGAGGATCGAGAGAGAGTTTGCATTAAGATATACCCAGGAAATAAAAGGATATGAAGTAAAAATATCCTCAGATGGAAGAAATTATTTGATACGCTTCCCCAAGGAACTTTCAAGTACCTTCGCAACCAAAAAAACAGCAAAAATCCTGCCAATTAATGCTGATGAGTTTATGATAAAGATTGCATGAGGAGAACAAATCCAGCGATATTGATTTGGTAATTTGATTATCCCCGGCGCAATACGTTCCCCATGCAACCTCAGAATGGCAATAGCCAGATTAACTTTCATTCTAATCCCTGCTCCCATCAGCCGCGATCGTCCTCCCCTCCACCACATTCTCCCATGTAAACTCAGGCGACAGGTTTCCAATGAAGGGGGCACTCCAGGCAGCCATTACTCTCACTTTACCCCGAATCCGAAATGATAGATAATTTTATTAACATAATACCTAATATTAGTATAATATGGTTAAAAATATCTATTTGAGCAAACAGGAACAAATGGTGTTCAATGTTATTTCATCCTCAGATATTGTATATACCGATGAAATTGATGATATTTTTCCTTCATTACTGCCTAATCAAATAAACAAAATCTGTCATAGCCTGTCGTCAAAAGGACATCTATACAGGCTGAAAAAAGGGACATATATGGTCCAAAAAAAACCTTCCGACCTCCCCATAATAAAGAATCCATATAGAATCGCTTCGGCGCTATTCAAGGGGTATATAGGTTTCTCGACAGCGCTTCGACTCTATGACCTTATAGATTACGAACCATTCACCATATTCATCGTGACAGAAAACAAATCCGCTGAGAAAATAATAGGAGAATATACATTCAAATCTGTAGCGATGGGCAAGAAAGCCAGTGGGATGACCTATTATAAAGATGTATATATCTCCACAATAGCAAAAACATTCTTTGACTGTTTTTATAAACCGCAGTATGGAGGAGGTTATTCAACAATAACGAAAGCATTGCATGATGCCGACATTGTCTGGGATGAGTTTCTGGATCATTTTGATTTTGCATCCAGTTCTTTATGTCAAAGAACCGGATACATTCTGGAGTTGTTAAGCCAAGAAGCTGATAAAATCCCGGAAGAGGTTTTGCAATACTTCAGAAAAAGGATCAAAAATAACACAAAACTATTACAATCCGGCAGTGGCAAAGGGACTTACATAAAAAGATGGATGCTGCTTGATAATCTGGGAAAAGAAAATATACTCTCATGGTGGTACCATGGCTGATCCTGAAATATTAAGATATTTGTCTATAAAAACCGGTCTTGGTTTAAAGTTCCTGTCAAAAGACGAGAAGATCTCAATTGCCTTAGAACAATTGAGAGAACTGTTCCCCGAGGTAATTTTGAAAGGGGGAACTGCTTTGAACAGAGTATATCTCATAAAATCAGGAGTCGGCAGATTTTCGGAGGATATAGATTTGGATTTTGTCTCAGATAAAGATCTGAATGAGAAAATCTCCACCATAAATGAAAGGGTTGCAGGAATAAAATATTTTGATGTCGAGGGACCATATATCGTCCACAGGACCCTTAGATTCGATTGCTACTATATGAATGAGTTTGGTGATAGAGATCGAATAAGGCTTGAGTTCTATCTCACACAGACTGAATTCGTGAAGTTGGAGGATGTCCTTGTAAAATCTCCGTTCGTGGAAACACATCCAGCTATTTTCAAGGTTTATTCTCTTGAAGATCTGATGGCACGTAAGTTTATCGCTTTATACAGAAGGATGGAAGGAAAAGACATCTACGATCTGTTCTACTGCCTGGAGATGGATTTTGATAAAATTGTTATGCAGAAAGCATTAAATCTCATGCTTGAATTCTACAGGATAGATAAAAAAGATTTTCTGGATAACCTTATTTTGAGATTAAAAAATGCAAAAGCCAATAGCTATTTTATAGGAAATTCTACAAATCACTTTATTCCCAGGAACCTGAGACCGAACTGGAAGGTTTTTATTGATACGCTGGTCATAAAATTGAACGATATAGCAGAACTCTTATAGAATTAAACAGAATTGCAGGGGGGAAAGGCAAGCATTCGATGCAGTTGGGACAGCATAAGTATCACATAGTAAATATTTATATTGCGGCGCTTCGCTGAAGCCGGGGCAACCACAGATGAACCATTTTTCCAGAATAAATTAAAAAGTCTCAGCATTCAGATAACATGCATCCAAACATAAGACAGACGATAGGACACGGATTGAACGGATGGCGCGGATGCTCACGGATATCGTATCTGTGAAAATCTGTGTGATCCGTGTCATCCGTGTTCCCATTTTTGCTGCTCTGCCTTGCGCTCTTGGCGTTGTAATAGAAAGTTTATTTAGACGTTGGGGTCAAGGGGTAGAGAACCCTGCGCCCTTCGAGGGCGCAGATGAATCGTACCCCTTGAAATAATACTTTCACACCACTAACAACAGGAATATATATTCTAAAAATAATGGTGTGGCTGTGCGAAAAACATATCAGTTCAGGATATATCCGGGCAGAAAACAGGAAATTGTCTTTAATAGAACCCTAACCACATGCAGACATCTCTATAACGAAAAACTTGCAGAACGAAAGAAGCAATCAGAACTTAATCGACTCAAGAAAACATTTGATGTATTCCCGTGGGGAAAACCGGAATGGATAAACTATTATGATC
>JAUSDC010000010.1 GCA_030650845.1 Candidatus Methanoperedens sp. | reverse complement strand
TTTCGCGCCAAGGTGCATATCCACGTTCCCTTTTATCATTATAAGACCGGCTGTCATTCCTTCTCCGATCCTCTTTACACGTGAGAAGTTGCCTTCCATTACGATCTTCGTGTCAGCCGCTGCACCTGAACCTTCGACCTTTATGGAAAAAAGCTCACCCAGAGTAGTTTTCTTGTTCCCAAAATATGTTTCGAAGGATTGGATGTCCTTTTCAGACTTTCCTGCGAATTTATCAGGCGAAATATTCTCAGCTTCAACTGATATCTTAATATCTGTTTTGGGTTTTATTATCACTGTTTGCATTTTAATTCACCCCTGCAGAGATTCCTGCTTTTACGACTTTCGGATGCGTAACATATGCATCCTGAACCATGTAGTTCGCAAGTCCTATGGAATAATAATTCTTGAATTTGTGCCTTATGTCCTTCATCATGATATCGGTATGCTCCTGAGGCACAGACGCATCAACCCAGTAAGTCCTGCCAACCGGTGTTGCTGTTATCTGCCCGTCCTTTACCACGACTTCTCCTCCTTTTATTGTATAGGCTGCAGATTGGAATGCGCTTTTTACCTTTGCATGTTCGACCGATGGGTCTATCTGATCTGGTTTGATGTCATATATGGCGATATCAGCATCCGCTCCCACACCAAGATGTCCTTTTGTATCAAGAAGCCCCAGCACCTTTGCAGAGCCTGTGCGTGTCATTATCGCTATGTCATTAAAGTCAAGCTCGCGGTCAATTCCCGGGATCTTTGTCCTCTTATGCACAGCCTCGTGGACAGTCTTGATCTCTTCCTGCCTCTTCTTGTTGCTCATCAAAAGTGCTATCACTTCTGGATAATTCACGAATGGACCGCCATTGGGATGGTCTGTAGTGAGCAATACCTTGTAAGGGTCCTTCGTTAGCAGCGCAAGTTCAAGCCCGATAGCCCACATAATTGCATGAACCGAGATCTGTTTTACATAGAAAATAGGCACAACACCTGATGCATCTTCAAGTTCCACATCGCCGTTGCCCCATTTTGCATGCAGTAATTTCGCATTCGCATACTGCACGGGACCGTCTGCGGTCATTGTCGTGGCGCTACCCCAGATCAGTTGACCCATGTCGATGGTAACATTATCGCAGTTGTTAACGTAATTGGCTATTTCGTCAGCTTTTGATTCAAAATCGCCCCAGTTGGTGCCTCCCCACGCGTTAAAAGTAGCATGTGTGACATGCAGCACCTGCCTGTCCTTACTTGCCTTTACCTGATTGGCAAGTTCCATGCTGGCAAGCGTGGTCTTGTAATTACCCGGTTTTCCCAGGTTGTTGCAGTGAAGGTGTACTGAATGCGGGAGTCCCAGCATCTCGTTCGCTTTCATTAATGAAACAATGATCTCTCTTGGGGTGACATCAAAGCTCGGGACAACATCGTCAAGACCTGTTACGTTCTTTCCATAACCCCACATCTCGCCTCCTCCAGGGTTGACCACCTTGACGCCATACCCTCTTGAAGCAAGAAGACCCCATGCCACGTACGCAGCTAACTTATCCATGTCCTTCTCTCGCACAAAATCCATGGTAGGCCAGTTGCTCCCGAAAAGTGTGAGAGCGCCTTTGTCTATTATGGGGATTTCCTCAAGTTCTTCATGAGTGTGTCGCGCCTTCATTATCGCCTGCGCAGCCTCAAAAACCGTGGTATAACCCATCTGAGCATAGCGGTAACCCATTGCATAAACATTAGGAACCGTATAACCTGTCTGCGGTCTTGTGATCTTTGTCCTTGGCTTGATGCCTATCCTTGTATCCTCGGGGCGCATGAGCCTTCCCACGTTCACCTTTGCCCCTGCTATATGAGAGTGACCATCAACGCCACCTGCCATTACAAGTCTTCCTCCAGCATCGATGATCTTTGCACTGCTGCTTACACTCTTAACGATCTTCCCATCTTTAATGGAAATATCTGTTTTATCGCCTTTGATCCCGTTCTTCGGGTCATATACCGCACCGTTCTTTATCAATAGCTCCATGTTAATCACCTCTGATCTTTCTGACCCGTTCAGTGATCTTTTCAAGTATCTCAACATCTGTAGGATGAGTTGGTTCTATCATTTTTCTGTATCTCAGAGAGACGCCGTCCATTCTGTACGCTGTACCCTCAACTTCGACGCCGCATATTGCAACTGGTATTACAACGTTCGCGACTTCCGTAGTGGGATTCCAGTATGGGTCGATCTGGATAACCGGTATCCTTGCAAGTTGCCGCACTGAATCTGCAGGAAAATGCGCCCCTGCATCGCCTGCGATAATCATCGCAGCATCTGTCTCTTTCCTTAAAAGCACATCATTTGCTGCGGTCTCACCTGGATTATAGTAAGGGGCTCCTCGTGCAAAATCCACAGCAGTACCATATCCGGTCTCCCACGCGCACACATTCCCGAAGCCTGTAACATTATAGTGCCCTCGCATAGGAGTAATTACGTATTTTGTAAATGCGTTCAATTCGGTTATCAGGGATATTGCATTATCAATATTCTTGTATCTTGATATGCTCTGGGTTAGCCCCATTCCGAAGAACACTGCACCGAACTTTGCAGCCTTTAATGTATCTACGAGTTTCACAAGCTGCTCCTTGGGAACACCACCAACCACATCAGGAACTACAGCAGCCTGACCTGCAAGTATCGCTCTCAATGCCGATATCACAAGATAATCGCTTCCCTGCTGCAGCTGTATGTATTCATCTGCCATGGCTGCAGTATCGGTTTTTCTCACGTCAACCACAATGACCTTTCGCCCGCGCCTACCTTTTTCATTGAAAAATCCTTTTGCAAAAACAGAATATCGTCCCATGTGCCTGGGATGGGCATGCACAGGATTGCTGCCCCAGAACACAACCAAATCTGCCCTGTTCTTAACCTGACCAAGAGTGGCTGAGGGCAGACCTTTCTCATGAACTGCAAGAGTGGATGGAGCGTGGCATACTGTAGCAGTATTATCTATTATCGCACCGAGTTCTTCTGCAAGAAGGATGCCTTTTTTATGCACTTCACACAGGGCAGAAGCCCAGCCGTACAACAGCGGTCTTGTTGAGCCTGCGAGGATTTTTGAGGCTGCTTCGATCGCTTCATCGTATGAAACCTCTTTGAACTCACCTTTTTTATCAGTGCGCATCATCGGGGCTTTTATCCTGTGGTGCCCTTTGATCTTTGCAACGCCGATCTTGCATGCGTTCTTGACTTCCATGATCTTATTATCCTCAACTACAACTGTGATATCATCGCACGTACAGCCGCAAAATGGGCACAGAGCATCGGTTATTACTGTCATTACTTATACCTCGCTATCAATTCTTTCATCAAAAGTATCTTTTCATTCGTTGCATCTATTTGTGCTGGTATCCCTTTGAAACCGGGCATTCCACAACCCTTTGTGTCTGGGTCGACCAGTGCATTTGCCCATGGCCCCATAGGTATGAATGCAAGACCATCAGGATTGCCATTGTTTTCCTTTAATTTCACAACGACCTCACCATGTTCGGTTTTGATTTTTATATTGTTTCCAGGTTTGCCAACTTTTCCGACATCGTTTGAATTCAATTCACAATATGCTGTCGCGTTCTGATAATCAGAGGAGGTCTTATTTTCAATAGTTACTCCCTGATCAATTGTTCTTCCAGTTATCAAATTTACTTTTAATGTCATCTCGTCCCTCTTTTTTATTTATAGGGTTGTAAATTTACTTACAGGTTTAAAAAGTATGTGCTTTTGTTCCGAACAAAAATTTGTGTGAACAAATTTTTGTCAAACGTTGCGATGGTACACCCAATCGCAAAAGAGCTGCGGGGTATAGCGATTAAGATCCAATAAAAATATTCCTGAAAAGATAAAAAAGAAAAATCAGAACCTTGCTTCTGCAGTCTGTTCTACAGGAAATGAATATGCTTCAGGTTCTAATGTCAGGTCTATTTCTGGAAGAATATCAACGTAATTTATCAGCTCATGAAATATTTCATGTCTTGGACTTACGATAATAACATGAGCCGGCGGATGGATCTTCCTTAGCCTACCGATCGCTGCACTTGCTTCATCCGTGAGTGGTACGATGGACGCGGCTTCACAACAGGTCCTCAATGGGCTTTTCATTACATGGATAAGAATATTATCCGCAAAAGCCGGTTCCAATCTTCTTGCTTTATCCGCAAAAGTAAGACGAGCATACCTTACAAGGTCACAAAGAGCAGTCTTAACCTTTGACATGTCATCAGCCCTCACCACTGCCAATGCATTTACATTTTCCATCTGTTTTTTTAATAAATCCATTTTTCTTTCCCATTCATTCATTCTCGTAGCATTGATATAAACAATGGTGTCACTAAAGTGCTATTAATGTACTATTAATATGCAGGTAAAACTCCCGGGATTGATCTATAACAATCGCACGGTTTATATCATATCTGGAATGTATAACCGGCAATGAAAAGGGACTATCTTTCATATTTTCCAAAAACCTCATTCTACACTAACCAGCTTGAAGCTATGGATGCGATCCATTCGGCTCTGATAAAAAAACAGATCGTCCTGTTCGAAGGAGCCTGTGGAACCGGTAAAACCCTGAGTGCCCTTGCCCCGGCCCTTCATACCGCCAAAATTGAGAAAAAAACCGTTGTCATAGCCACAAACGTTCACCAGCAGATGGCACAATTCATAGAAGAGGCACGAGAGATACAAAAAAAGAACACTATTAAAGTGATCGTCCTGAAAGGCAAGATGCAGATGTGCCCCAAACCGAATATGGATTATGATACCTGCAGCCTGCTAAGGGATAATACATATAAATTACTGGATCAGGAAAAAGACCTATCTCAGCTGAAGAATGATATGAAGTCAGTAAGAGATAAACAAAAACGAGTGAAAGAAACGGGTCTTATAGAACTTCAGAAAGAATTGAGCAGGGAATCTGATAAATACGAAAGACAGCTCAATGACCTTCGAAAAAACTCATGTGACAAACTACTTTCGCTTCTCAAGAACGATAATGATGATTTCAAAACCTGGCTCTTTTCAGGCGTGCGAACGCCTGAAGAAGTTGCTGACTGGGCATTGTCCAATGATTGCTGCGGATATGAACTCCTGAAGAGGTACATGAAAGAAGCAGACCTCCTGATATGCAATTACCATCACTTTCTTGATGAGGATATTCGTACCAACGTGCTGGGATGGATGGATAAGGGTCTTAAGGATATCATTACGATATTTGATGAGGCGCATAATATTGAATCTGCAGCACGCTCGCACTCTTCCCTTACTCTAACTGAACTGACAATAAACAGGGCTCTTGATGAAGTTGAAGCGAACAAAGATACCCTGCCTTCGAAGGACATAGAGACCTTCCTGCATGCACTTATTGAAACTCTTGGCGCAACGTACAATTTAATTCTTGATAAAAAGTTCGGTGAACGTGAAAGGATAGGTAAAGATTGGCATGATCTCAGGATCGCTGATCCCGAAGAACGCATGGATATGTTCAGGGCAAAGCTCCTTAAGGCACTTGAAAGGGCTGGAATAAAAAAGATCGATGAAACAATTGAACACATTCGAAGTCTTGGAGTAACTATTGATGCTTTCTATGAAAAACAGTTCATAGAAGGAAAAAGCCCGGTAAAAAAGATATCAAGCAGCCTTGCAGCGGCTATCTTCCTGTATGACTACATGAAATTCTCAAACGACAGCAGTTATTATCCGATAATGAGCGTAAGGCGCCAGAATAACGAGATATATGGGCGGCTTGAGCTTTTTTCATGCATTCCGAAAAATGTTACCTCGCCATTATTTGACAGCGTCCATTCAGCTGTGCTTATGTCAGCCACCCTTGCCCCATTTGAGACCATAAAAACCACTCTGGGCATCACGCGTGAGACTTGCGAATTATCCTATGGTTTAACATTCCCTAAGGAAAAAAGGCTAACCATAAGTGTATCAGTTCCTCCATTGTTTTCGAAAGACAGGGATAACCCTCAAACAAAAGAGGTCATCACACAAGTATTGAACGATATCATCGAACATTCGGAAGGGAATGTGTTAATATTTTTCCCGAGTTTTTATGAAGCAACACAGTACAGAAACAGGATCAAATGCAATGTTCCTGTCTTTCTTGATGAGATTGGTGTTTCATCCCAGTCGATAAGGAATGAATTCTTTAGCCTTGGAGAAGCAGGAAAGAAAGCAGTGCTTATATCATACATGTGGGGAACGCTCACCGAAGGCGTGGACTATAAGGATGGGAGGGGAAGGACTGTTGTTATCGTGGGAGTCGGGTATCCTGCTCTTAACGACAGGACGCGCGCTGTTGAATCTGCCTATGAAGCCCAGTTCGGGCACGGGTGGGATTATGCCATCGAGATCCCCACAATAAGAAAGGTCAGGCAGGCGCTCGGGAGGGTTGTCCGGTCACCATCTGACTACGGGGCCAGGGTGCTGCTGGACGGTCGCTATACTTCCACATCTTCGAAAAAATTGGGAAAATATTCTGTATTCAATATTTTTCCAGAAGAAGAGCGGGCTGAGATAGTCGATGTGGCGCCTGAGCGCGTAAAGTATTCACTAATGAACTTTTTTAATGATATTAGAAAAAATAATCCCGAAGGAAAAAAATAGATTTTATACCTTGGAATAAACACTTTCACCCCACTATCATAAGCGACATATACTCTAAAAATAATGTCGATAGCGCATGAGAAAAACATATCAATTCAGGGCATATCCAAACAAGAATTCTGAGGTCAATTCTATTAGAACCCTCTCCACATGCAGACATCTCTATAACGATTCTCTTGCTGAAAGAAAACGACAAGCAGATCTTAACCGATTAAAAACAATATTTAATGTATTCCCGTGGGGAAAACCGGAATGGATAAACTATTATGATCAGGCAAACGACCTATCAGGATCAAAAACCGATTTTCAAAACAAAGTCCACTCTCAGGTACTCCAAAACGTCCTGAAAAGAGTGGATAGAAGTTTCAAGAATTTCTTTAATGGCTTCGGTTAT
>JAUSDC010000005.1 GCA_030650845.1 Candidatus Methanoperedens sp. | reverse complement strand
CAGGGATGTCAACTTTGCCGTGGATGATGTGATCTATACAAATAAGACTGCCAATGCTTCTGGTTTCTTATCTTTCAATTACACCAATTTTATGGCTTCTGGATCGAAACATAATTTCAAATGGGTATTGAATGTTCCTGGGTATGATATTAATCAGGATGGTATCGTGAACATTCTTGACCTGAACTATATTGGTCAGCATTATGGAGAGGTCACTTCTGCTCCTTATCCGGCATATGATGTTGATCAGAATGGTATAGTAGATAGCGATGATATGCTTATTGTTTTACTGCATTTTGGAGAGATAACGGGTTAGTGAATGAGGAATTGTTGCATGGGATTATGCGAGGCGCCGGATATAAATAATGTATATTCTATAAAAACCCGTGGCTTTTTGTAGCTGCGTTCATCCGCGTTCGTATCAGTTTTTGTGAGTTCGTTGTTTACGTTGAGTGATTTTTCAGATTTGATGTCAGGTGGTTGCCTCGAAACATATCGGCGCCGAAATTTAATATTTTAATAGTTATAAATATGTGGAGCTTTGCATCAATATCTAATCGCTGAAACAAAACTCTTCTTCTTTCCTGAAATTAATCTCAAAATTCTTAAAAATATCAAGCCTTCCCAATAAGTTTGGCACTTCTGAAAGGGCAAAAGCAACTCTCGTTTCAACTTCCTTTCCATTTATGAACAACGGAATTTCATGCACATAAGCTATCAATTCTCCCACTATCCCCCTGAATACTTTTGCTTCGCCCTGTTCAACATCCAATCCCATGATATCGCCAATTCTTTTCGAAAGGATTGATATATCAGCGCCAGAATCAACCAGCATGCTGAGTTCGAACATTTCGCCATTTGCATCTAATAATCCCACCTTCGCTATCGGTCTATAAACAAATCCAAGGCTGGAAGAATTTTCCCTTGCAAACTTAAAGCATTTTTTCAAAGGATCAAAGCCTCCTTTCTGGGAACTTGACCTAAGAAAACAATTCTTTTTGGAAACATATCTTTCGCATCTTGATAGACTTTTTTTACATCTTTGCCGTGAGCTATAATTTTATCTTCAATGATAGCCACATATTCCCCTTCATATTTGGAAATCATTTCAGTAAGGTTTGCTCTGAAATATTCTAAAGCATCTTTCATAGTCATAATTCTGGTTGATTGACTTAAAAGCTTTCCCAATAAATGAGCAACGTTAGAATTTAATTTTATTCGACCCTCCATTTCTATACTTCCCCACCCCCTCACCTTGCCTTATTATCCCCGGCACCCTCCTCCATCTCTCCCCCCTCTCCACCGCCACCGTCTCCCCCAACGAATCCTGGTACCGCCCCATCCCAATACCTACCAGAACACCACAGTCATCACGATCGAGAGAGCACGCACTAATATTACGCTCAGGTTTCCGAACGGTACGATCACGGTCAATGCCACGCAGAAATCCTTGAACGCGACGACTTCATATAGCCAGAGCTATGTTGTTTTTAACAACACAATTCTAGCATTTGCGAACAGGGATGTCAACTTTGCTGTGGATGATGTGATCTATACAAATAAGACTGCCAATGCTTCTGGTTTCTTATCTTTCAATTACACCAATTTCATGGCTTCTGGATCGATGCATACCTTCAAATGGGTGCTCAATGTTCCTGGGTTGGGTTAGTGGATTGCGGAATGATTGTATGGGGTATACGAAGCGCCGGATATAAATAATGTTGGTTATATAAAATATCCTGCTTTTGGTATCTGCGTTTATCGGCTTTCATCTACGGTTTTTTTCAGATAGCCAGACAATTATGGATATATCCTTCAGAAAGGAAAATGATTTCATGGGCTTCCGTGAAGCGCCGGATATTTATATTGATTATTTTATAAAATTTTGTTGCCCCGTCCCGCTCCCTTACCAAAAACTCAAGCACAAGAAAAGCGATTTTTGCCCTAGCAATAGCAATTCCTATGTTTCATTCTGATAGCTTGGTTCCAATCGCTCAGGTCAAATTAAACAGCTTCAATCGGCATGGCAACAGTAATATCTCTAATACTCTCAATAGGCATTTTTTTTGATGCATCAAGAATTTCAATGGAAATAACTTTACCATCCCTTGTATAGTCTACGATTATGCCTTCTGTTATTTCTTTGCTTATGTCATATTTTCCTGACTGGAATTTTATATTCATTGCATCCACTTCAGGATCATAGGTTATTTTCATTTTTTCTCCTCATATCTTTCAGGGTGAGTGTAATAGGCAGAAATTACAACACACGTCTTCTTTTCAGCTTTATATACAATTCTTAGCAGTTTATCATTTATAAGCTTATGTGCAATTTTGGTTCCACCCCTGCTATCCATAACTTCATCTGGATTCTTAAGAGAATTTTCTATCGTACTTTTTGAAATTTTTCTCTCTACTATTTTTTCATTAGCATGACTTGAATAGATAATATTCATAAGATTTTATTAATGTCAAAAGACCTTAATCATTAATAAATATATCCACTACCATCTTAATAATAGCCAAACTTCGATCTTTAGTACGCAGGAAAAGCTGGTTCATACATTCTCCTGAAAGATGCGGATGAGATGTGCTCATTGCGGTGAACATATCGCAGTCTGCGAAAGCGCCGGATATTTATGTTGCTCGTTATATAAAATTTTGTTTCCCCGATTGAGTAAAGCCTCTCCTAAGTTTTCGACCCCCTCCATTTCTATGCTTCCCCCACCCCATCACCTCACGCTATCCCCGGCACCCTCCATTCACTCTCCCCCCTCGCCACCGCCACCGTCTCCCCCAACGAATCCTGGTACCGCCCCGATCCCAACACATAATGTCCAGATACCTCTGACAAATTAGGATAAAAATATATCCAAAGGAAGGTATACATTACAATATGAGTCAGTTGAGCAGCATTTCTGACCATGAACGTGATAATTTATGACAGTATATGATGGTACCATTGATAAACTCAGGCAGTTACCCGAACCTCTGGCAGAAGAAGTGAATGATTTTATTGATTTCATAATGACGAGGCATGACAGCATCCGATGGCAATTATGGATAAACTTCAGTGAGGGTATTGAACTTTCCGAATCTGACTTTGGTGATTATTTGTTCAATCTTGAAGATTACGAAAATCGCTTAGCCAGCGGAG
>JAUSDC010000132.1 GCA_030650845.1 Candidatus Methanoperedens sp. | reverse complement strand
GCTTTATGTTAAACTCCTTGGGGTTTTAACATTCATCTGTCTGGTCATGTTCACCTATGACTGGTACACCATGTTGAACGTATGCGTTTTGAAAAAATCAATTCCGCAGGAACTTATCGATCTTCACGGCATTTATAAGAGAAGTTAATAGCAGCTCGTCAATTTGATGATGCCAAATCTTAAACGATTCAAGAGCATTAAGCACATTTGACCATGAAACAGGAAATGTCAAGCGTGGATGTGGCTGCACTCGTTCTTGAACTGCGCCCCAGGCTTCTTGATGCAAAGATCATGAAGATCTACCAGCACTCACCCGATGAGATAAGGATAGGGTTGCAGATCTTCAAGGAAGGGAGAACAAACCTTGTTATCGAAGCAGGAAGGCGCTTTCACCTTACAGCACACCCAGAGGAAGCACAAAAACTGCCTCAGTCTTTTCCCATGCTGCTTCGCAAGCACCTGACCGGAGGCAGGATAACCCGGATCTCGCAGTACGATTTTGACCGCATAATAGAACTGGACATCCGGCGTGGAGAGGACACAACATTACTTCTGATCGAGCTTTTTTCACGTGGCAACATAATTTTGTTAGATGCTGAAAAAAAAATAATCCTTCCCCTAAAATCCATCAGCTTCAGGGACAGAAAGGTCATACGTGGTGAGGTGTATGAGCTTCCCCAGGCGCAGTTAAGTCCGGTCACAGCCACCCCAGACGAATTAAAAGAGATGTTCGTAAGCTCAGACAACGACATTGTCAGGACAATGGCGACTCGCATGAACATGGGGGGGCAGTATGCAGAAGAAGTCTGCACTCGTGCAGGGATCAATAAAAATATGCCGGCAAAACAATTGGCTGATGTATCTGATCTGCACAAAGCAATGCAGGAGGTGTTCAGGCCTCTGGGTGCTGAACTTAAACCACATATAATATTAAAGGATGGGAAACCTGTTGATGTCCTTCCTTTTGAGCTTTCCCATTATGAGAAGAACGAAAAGAAATATTTTGGCGCTTTTAACGATGCACTGGATGAATATTTCAGTGCAGGGGCTGAAAAAAAACGTGAACAGATAAAAGAGATCAAGGATACAAAAGATAAAAAGACCGGACTATATGAGTACCGCCTGCAAAAGCAGATCCAGGCACTTACGAAGTTCAGGGATGATGAGGGAAATCTGGTTCGCAGGGGTGAAATGATCTACGGTCATTACCAGACAGTTGAGAGCCTCCTGAATGTGATCAAAGCAGCAAGGGAAAAGGGCTATTCATGGGACGATATAAAGAACATTTTAAAAAATTCGGAAGTCCCCGAAGCCAGAACAATCAAATCCGTTAATGCGAGTAAAGGGACTATTACGATCACACTTGATAATGAAGAAATTGAACTGGATCCCAGGCTTTCAGTAACGCAAAATTCTCAGATGTATTATGACAGATCCAAAAAATTGTCTTCAAAGATAAAGGGTGCGCTTGATGCCATTGAGGCTACAAAAAAGCTTACCGGGAAAGAAGATGTTCCGAAAAAGACCAGGCAGAAGATCCCGGTCCATAAACAGAAGTGGTATGAACAGTTCAGGTGGTTTATATCTTCGGACGGCTTTCTCGTCATAGGGGGCAGGGATGCAACGAACAATGAAGATATCGTGAAAAAATACCTCGAAAAAAGGGATATCTTTTTCCATGCCCACGTGTCTGGTTCCCCTGCCGTGGTAATCAAGACTGAAGGCAAAGAGGTTCCAGAAACCACTCTTATGGAAGCGGCGCAGTTCACGGTTTCATATTCGGTTATCTGGAAATCAGGGCAGGCAAGCGGGGATGCTTACTGGGTTCTGCCTGAGCAGGTAACTAAGACCCCTGAGTCGGGGGAATATGTGGCAAAAGGGGCTTTTGTGATACGGGGGCAGCGCAATTATTACAAGGATGTCATGCTGGGCGCGGCTCTGGGTCTAATTCTAAACGAAGAAAAGATGCTGATCGGAGGGCCGCTGGGGGCTGTGAAGAAGAAAGCCCAGTTCGTTATGGAAGTGGAACCTGGTGAATTTGAACAGAATGACATTTCAAAGAAGATATACAGGATGCTTGTTGATAAGTTCGAGGATAAAAAGTTCATCAAGGATATAGCTTCGCCTGATAAGATAGCGATGTTCCTGCCGCCGGGAAGGTCGAAGGTGAAGGGATTATGATGTCTGTGCTATAACCGGGTCTTTTTCCGCCTCTACATCATACTCATCGAATATCTCTCCAACGAGCTCTTCAAGGATGTCCTCGATGGACACAAGCCCAATCACCTTCAAATTATTATCTATAACTATTGAGATAGCCATCTTCTTATGCTGCAGCTCTTTCATGACCGATGATATACCTCTTCCTGCCTTCACTATAAGAACGGGACGCAGAATTTCACGCACTCTTGTCCTCCCAAGCTCGTTATCCCTGAATTTCAAGAGATCTTTTGCATATATCATGCCGATCATATTGTCAAATTCCTTGCGGTAAACCGGTATTCTTGAATGCCCGGATTCATTTATCAGTTTAAGTGCTGTCTCAAGTGTTTCTGCTTCTTCAATACATACTATATTCTCTCTCTTTGTCATCACACCATGCGCTTTCTCGTCCGTGAAATCAAAAACATTACTGATAATCTCTCTCTCATGTTTCTCGATCGTCCCCTCTTTTTCTCCCACCTTCAGCATCATGTTGATCATTTCCTCAGTGACGAAGGGATGCTTTACACGTCCTTTTCCTCCGAAAAGCAGGATCATGGAATTTACAATGGTGGTCAGGAACCAGACAATGGGTCTGAGTATATTGATAACGATCGTTATTGGATTTGCTACCAGCATAGCGATATTTTCAGGGTTCCTTGATGCAAGCGTTTTCGGGAGCACCTCCCCGAAGACAAGGATGAACAGGGTCATCACACCGGTCGCTATCGCAATTCCGGAATTTCCAAAAGATTTTAGAGCGGCGTCAGTAGCAAGTACCGAGGCGCTTATGTTCACAAAATTATTACCGATCAGGATCGCTGCCAGGAAACGTTCCGGGTTCTCAAGGAGTCTGACAACATTTTTTGCGTTGTTGTTACCCAATTCTGCAATATGCCTTATCCGTATTTTTCCCACAGAAAGAAGCGCAGCCTCAGAGAGTGAGAAAAATGCCGAAAATACTATCAATACCAATATTAGTATTATTTCAAATGTTATCCATGAATCCATCAGATAATATCCTATATAACACGACTCCTTAAAAATATAACTGCAAACGAAGTATTAAAAGTGAATATTTACATCTCGGACAAATGACCCATGGTATAAATCCAGCGAAGTTGAATTTGCCAAAGGTGATGACCTTGTATTCCGAAGAATTAGATCGAATGGGAAAGAAGACCCCAGAACAAATGTTAAGAGTTGAATTGGAGAAC
>JAUSDC010000205.1 GCA_030650845.1 Candidatus Methanoperedens sp. | reverse complement strand
TAACCTCTTAGGGTTTTTTCGATTTTCCCTCCATTCATTTTTATGAAATTAAGGGTCATAGTTTCAAGCCAATATGGAAGAGGATGAGACGATAATTGTTCGGCAAGGTCTGAACTGATTTCACCCATATCAGGAAGAAGTTTCTTTCCAACATGGTAGTTCTGGAATTCTTCTTTGACCACATTAACAAATTCATCCACATTTTTTTCAATATCTTCTGGTCTCATTAATGAATTGATATAGATTTTCTCAAAATCGATAGAAGCATCTGCTGAATCCAGTACATCACCTGTTTTATCTACACCAAATTCCGACAGGATAACAGCCAATTTTTCTTGTAATACCTCTTGAACACGATACTCAACAGTGTTTTCAAAAATGAAATTGAATGCTTTCACTGGATGCCCCTGCCCGATTCGATCCACTCTTCCAATTCTTTGCTCGACCTTCATGGGATTCCACGGCAGGTCATAATTAATAACAATATGTGCGAATTGAAGATTTAGCCCTTCTCCTCCTGCATCTGTGGATATCAGAATTTTCGATTCATTTGCAAACTTTTCCTGAACGCTGGCTCTTTCCTCAAGGCTCATCGAACCGTTTAGAGTAACACATGAAAAACCTCTCTGTTCAAGGAATTCTTTCAACATTTCCTGTGTGGAAACAAATTCTGTAAAGACCAGGAATTTAAGATTAATATCATTCTCTTCTATTTGTTGATTATGTATGCATTCAAGGAGTGCTTCAGCCCGTGCATCAGGATTTAGAGCTTCACATCTGATTGAGAGGTTAAGAATAGATTGAACAATCTGTCTCTCGTTTTTTAATTCTTTAAACTTATTTGAGAGAATTGCATCCAGTTGCTCCTGAGCATCCATCTCCCACCAGGATTCATTCGCCTCAGGTTGAATTGGTTTTTCTCCTTCGATAATTTTCAGTCTCTTTTCAAGGGCATATCGGATGGCTCTTGTACTGCTTGAAACAAGCCGCTGCATTAGAACCATGAGAAAACCCAGATAATTTCTCCTCTCTTCCACGGCTTGATTATATCCATTCCTCACATATTCTGTGACCTCGTTGTACAGTTCTTCCTGCTCTTTGTGACGAGGTTCCCACTTAATTGGCACTAATTTGGTCTTTCTTTCTTTGAATAGAGGTTTTCCTCTCGCATCAACTGCTTTTCTTTTTTCAGTTCTTACCACGTAGGGTTTAACTTTTTCCTGGTTAATTATAACATTTGGAGGAAATTCCTGCTTATCAATTAAAGAAAGGAGTCTCTGGAAGGCATCAGATTTCCCTTGATGCGGTGTTGCACTGAGAAGCAAAAGATAGGGTGTAGCTTCTGACAAATTTTTCCCTAAAACATGGCGGGCAACAGTTGCAGAACTCCCACTTAATCGATGCGCCTCGTCAATTATTATGAGATCCCAGCCTGCATTTATGAGTCCTTCAAATCTCTGCAAATTGTACTCGGCAATTTCATCTTGCGACCATCCTTTTCTGTTCTCTATGGGCTTTACGCTATCCAGTGAGCAGATCACCTGATCAAAATGCTTCCATAGATTGTCTGCTCCAAATATAGACGCCATCATTGGGAATTCAAGAGATGTAATTAATCTGAAGTTTTCATTAAAGTGGTTTTTCATCTCCTGCGCCCACTGGGAAGTCAGACCCTTTGGAGTTACCACAAGAACCCTTCTAACAAGACCTCTGAGTTTAAGCTCTCGCATTATTAGTCCAGCCTCAATAGTCTTTCCAAGTCCAACTTCATCGGCAAGAAGATACCTGATATTATTTCCGGAAATTACCCTTTCAAGAACCGCAAGCTGATGTGGAAGGGGGATTAATCCACCCTCAAGTGGAGCCAAAAGGACATCCTGAGCAATAGCATTGGTGACTTTTGCGGCTGCTGCTGTGAAAATAAGCCGTTCTTTAGTAAAGAAGTTAGCATCTACTTTTTTCTTAAGAGATGCAGCATCAATGCTAAAATTTGATGTTTTTGAAGGAATCCAGATATTGCAAGTAGTATATCCCCATAGTTCTTTAAGTTCATTTATTCTTACTAACTCGCCGAAGTCTGTACTCCAAACCCAGTCTCCTGGCTGAAATTTCTCTTGATTTGTCACAGGGATTATACCTTTCAATTTTCACCACCTACAACAGAGTCTCCTGCCTCTGCCCCTCCCCCACCCTCATCACTGCATTGTCATAATACATAAGAAGCATGCTGTCCTCTTGTAATATTGAGCCAGGCAGCCTTTCCCCTATATTTACTATCGCAGCATAATCCTTGTTTGCCCATGCCTTCTTAAAACCTGCCCGCACCGCCTCAGTACGGAACAGTTTAAGTTTACCCTTATTAATTGTATATTCCTCAAATTCTTTTAGAAGAGCTTTCTCTCTTAGTTTCTCAAGGTCTGCCTGCTTATTAGGATCTGGTATGAACCATCTGTTTTCCTCATCGATCAAAAAGTTCTGTTTTAATACTTCCAATAACTCGGGGAGTTTCTCATGTTTATCTTTGTTATGAAGCTGTTGAAGGAATTTTGGCTGAATATCTTGATATGTCTGTGGAGTATCTTTCAGCTCCTGCCTGAGCCATTGAACCGCGCTTTTCTCGTCATGAACAAACAACGAGAGCTGCTCCAAACCTTTGACAGTCATCCTTTTCCTGTCGTATTCTGATACCTGATCAGCCAGGAAATACATGCCATCTCGTTCAGGGAAGCGCTGGCGCAAACCTGTATAGAAATCACCCGCTGAAATCGGAACAGTTATACCTCTTTGAACATGGAAAGCGACCATCCTATCAAAGAGAAGATAATTTTGGCGCTCAGCAATTACCTCGGAATTACCTTTCTTTTCGACAAACACAGGCAGGTGTTTCAGATGCTGCCGGACAAAGTCCCAGACACCTTCTTCGGTGCCTGCTTCGAGTATAAAGCGGTCTTCAAGACCACCATTGGGTTTGTAGGCTGTGATGACGAGGTCTTGTTTTGTAGGAGTTGTATATACCATTGCTTTGATTCCACCGTGTTTTTTGTCCAAAATTCTTACATCTGCTACTACAAAACCTGCTCTCATCAATGCTTCTTGGATTGCCACCCATACACTATTTTCAGAATTATGGAACTCAACAGTCATCCATCGCCCAGGTTTTAGGATACGGTAATTCTCTCTAAAGCATTCTTCCATGATATGCTGATATTCTACAAGTCCCTTTCTTTGGATGCTGTTTACTATGGCTTCAGATCTATTATTTGTAAAAACTTTAAGCCACGCTTCCCATAAGAAGTTCAATTCTGAATACATTAGATTGCCACCGAATGGTGGGTCCGTAAAGATGTAATCAACAGAGTTTGATTCTAATGATAGTCTATGGCTGGAACATGTTTGAATGATGACTAAACCTTCTTTCAAAATTATTTGATTAAACGAAGATAGAATATCAAAGAATTTATAATCATATAACTCAAATATATTTTGCTCACAAATTAACGAAGGAATATATAACGTACCTGTTAGTGGTCCATTAATTCTACCTTTCGGATTATGGAAATTTATTACGAATCTATTGCCTTTATAGCCATTTCTCTGCAAAAAACTTGTGAGTATTAATATTAAAGATGACTTTGTAATTTTATTAACAGGCTTTAATCTAATCTTATCATACATTGCTGCAATAGCCCACAAATTCCGCTTAGTGTAGAAATGGTGTACATGGGTGATGCCTGCATGAATACCAGCACGCCATGTATCTCCCCATTCAGTACCTTTGAACATCATAGG
>JAUSDC010000197.1 GCA_030650845.1 Candidatus Methanoperedens sp. | reverse complement strand
GTTCTCCAATTCAACTCTTAACATTTGTTCTGGGGTCTTCTTTCCCATTCGATCTAATTCTTCGGAATACAAGGTCATCACCTTTGGCAAATTCAACTTCGCTGGATTTATACCATGGGTCATTTGTCCGAGATGTAAATGAACTGAAACGAACTCCGGTAGCGTGAGTTCGTATGGAGTTAGTACGAGTTCGTTGCTAATTTTTTTGTCAACCTTCGAAAGCTATTTACCTACTAAATATCAACAGAATAAGATATGTTTGAAAACATACTCAAAGGATTTTCTTTCATAAAACAAAGCTTCGTGCTGATAACGAAAGATAGCGACCTTATCAAACCTTCCATTTATTCGATATTCCTGGGGATTTTTTTTACAACGATAACAGGCATAGCCATTTATCTTTCCACTGCAATGATGCCGCAAGAACTCGTTTATATCCTTGTATTCCTGGTGCTTCTGGGAGAGTATTATATCTCTTACTTTTTCACTGGAATGACAGCGTTCCTTGTTTATGATTATTTCAAGGACGGCGATGCCACGATGTCTGAAGCATGGGCAGCCGCGAAGAAGAATGCAATGACCTTATTCTATCTGAGCATTGTCTCTGCGGTCGTGAAAGTCGTAACAGGCGTCCTCAGGGGGAAGGCGGGAAGAGACAGGGGCGCAACTGGTGGGCTTGCTGGCATGGTTATCGGATTCATCGAACGGGTATGGACTGTAGCCACCTATTTCATAATCCCTGCGATAGTTATCGAGGACAGGGATTTAAAGGGCGCAGTGGCAAGAGCTTCTGATATTATACAAAAAAATCTTCTTCCCATAGGCGTGGGCGAGATAGCTGTGGGATTTGTGACAGGATTGCTCACGATAATTGGATTCATAATTGCGATAGTTCTTGGAATTTCGATATTTGGCGCTATGGGTAGTGCACCAGGTGCGATTCTGGCAATATTGATCGCGGCAGTGATAATAGTTCTTGTTATCGCGCTTTCCATGTATGTTACGACGGCATACCATACGTGCCTCTTCCTGTGGGCAAGGAATGTTGAGGATGCAGGGGCGGGTGCACCTGGAACTGTGAAGCCTCCGGCCCCGATCGCGAATGTGCTTGGGGTGTGAATGAACCGATTAGAGAGAGTAAATAAAACATATGTTATCAGTTATTTCGCTGATAGCCACAAGCTGATTATATAATTTTCGGAGATAGTCCACAGGTTAAAGTAATCGATCTACTGATAACACAGGATGATCTCGAATATACAAAAAAAGAAATCACCGAGTGCGCAGATTTGGGGCGTTCAACTCTATACACTTTCTGGAAAACTCAACGGTACGAGATCGTAAAAAAAACACGTAGAATAGGAAACAAGGGAAAAGAAACAGAAATTTGAGAAAAACTATCAGTTATCCGAAAGCCATACTCTTATGGTTATTGCTGATGATTAATTCTTGTTAACCCTTTAATTCATCCGTCTTTTCATGAGCCTGTATGATATATTTTCAGTTCTTTGTAATATTCCATATCAGAATCAGTATATATTCCAATATCTTTGCCATTATTATAAATGCGATGCCACAAGATGCGTTTGTTCATAATGAATTCAGAAATATAACATCTTGAAATCCCGGGGTCTAAAATTTTGAATAAGGTACCTAAAGTTCCAAAAAAAGCAACTAAAACAAAAACAAACCAAATCACATCTGGTAAATATCGTATTAATGGCGTTTGTGCCAGAAATATTAATGGGAATGAAAATAAGAACAAAATTTTCCCACTTTTTACTGCACTATTCAATCTAATCATTAATCCTTTGAGCAAGGGCAATTTTGGATATACGATTATTTCAAAAGTTCTGCTGCAGATAGGACAAATATGGGTATATGTGCCAAATCGTTTAAGATCAATTTCCAAAGGAAATTTTGTATAATATGTCACTGTTTTACGTTCAGCATATATATTTAAGTTCTGCTCTGTATATTCGCCTTCAATATGGTGAACTTCTAATTGAGTCATGAGATTAAATTGTAATATGTGATTATTAAATGTAATTATTCTGCTAAATAGAGGTTATACGCGAATTCTACAAAATAAACTATTCTACCTTTTGATACACACAAAAATACTCACTTCCAAAACTGCCACCATTTTTTTCTGAAGGAAGCTTGTTGTTTGGTAAGTTCATTACCACATGATTGATAACCAACTTGGTTGATCGTGTTTTCAACTATACCTCCCTTTTCTAGAGTTCCAAAACTGTCTATATACTCATAGGAAAGCGCATAAATTGCGAGTGTAGACTGTATAGTACTACCATGCATTCTCTTTACTACCCGATCGTCCCACCTTGATGTACAGCAAGCTGTAAACCATTTTTCCAGTTTCTCACCTTGCTCAATACTATCATCTTCATGAGTGTTAAGCATAACAAGCACTGCAACGACCCATTCAGTGGCTAATTGATTCTTGAGCAAATGAACCTGATATTTGCATTCGAAAGGGAATCTTATCCCTCTTTCGATCCCATTACACAATTTGTAGTAAAAGTCTCTTGATCCTTCTTGGCATGTATCTTCATCACCATATAACCAAGAGAACATCCAAATATAATTCATATCATTTTCCTCTTTTTTTCAACATAATTAAAATGCTGCGCCATTAAAGAATTAAAGCCATATTTAAAAAGGCAGAATAAATAGCTTTTTATCATAATCATCACTAATCGCATCAAACACAACAGTCATTCTTTCGAGTTGCATTTCGATTTTTATAACATAATTCAAAAGATATATAGCAGTTAAAGAATATCAAATATTAAATGTGGTCTTTTATGGTTTCAATTTCTGAATGGCTCAGTGAAAGCTGGATAGATATTTTTTATGCCTTGGTTTTCGCTATAGCTGCGGCTTTAGTCATAGATTATATTTATAAGAAAATCAAACACGAACCTAAAATTTTACAAAAAACGATTCCTGCGAGATCAAGAAAGTTATCTGCAAAACTTCTTTTGCCGAATAATAATGAAATAAGGATATCGAATATTGAAAATATTCTGGGAAGAGAGGATTTTTTAGGTGCTATTTCAGGTGATGACCTTTTGTATATTGGGAAGAAGCATTTTAAGATCATAAAATTAGAAGATGGCCAATTTATCGAAGATTTAAATTCACAAAATGGAACCAGTTTAAATGGGGAAGAGATAAAAGGATCAGGACTAAAAAAATTGAATGACAATGATGAAATCATGGTTGCAAATATATTAAAAATAAGGTATAGTTTAGAAAATAGCTCAAAAAATATGATCTAAATTATGAATATTTAATTCAAATTAAATTTGAGAAATATGAAATCTCCTAAGATTTTTGTGCAAATTTCCTTGTTAGCTCTTATTATCAGCATATTAGTTAGCTCATCAGGGGCTACCGAATTGTTTTCTTCCGATAATCAATCAATTAATATGAAAGAAAAATATGGACTTCTCTGGGGAACTGAAATTGAAGGTTATTTAAATGAAATATATCTATCTTCGGAAGGTGATGTGATATCATTTTTGGATGGAGAAATTGTTGATAAAATTGTTGTCATCAATAAAAAAAGTAAACCACGTTGGGAATATGAAATAAATAATATGACCTACGGGTCTATGGCACCAATTTCTGATATGTTTTCGGTATCATCAAATCATTCTTTCATGGCAGCAATAACCAATTCCAGTATCTATTTTTTCAATATAGAGAGAGGTTTTCTCTGGAAATATGAAACGGGTTTAAAAACAAATATAACGGATTATTATCGTGAAGTGGTGGTTTCTTCAAATGGATCTTACATTTTAGCGAGTTTTAATGATCCAAATAAACCTATAAAAATTATTTATTATCTTAACAAAGAAGGAGATCTTCTATGGAAATATGAAACAAATAAAACAATTCCTGAGATAATGATTTCTTCTAATGGTTCATATATAGCAACTGTTTTTTCATCCTTAAATTTAAAAAATAAATATGAAGTCAGTTTATTTGATAAAGAGGGAAAGCTTCACTGGAACATACCCTGGACCCCATCTTCTTTGAATATATCGGGAAACGAAAAAGAAACCTGGATTTTCAAAAAATTATCAATATCTTTTGATGGGACGTATATAGTAACCACATATCAAAAAGGAGAGCATGTTTCAAATGGAAGTGAAATAAATTTAATAAATAACGTGGGGCAACTTCTTTGGAAAAAAGAAATCCCAGATGAAATTAATGATATAGCCGTTTCTGATGATGGTTCAATTGTTGTAAATGGAGGTATATATAAAAGGGAACTGGATAAAGCCACAGATATTGTCTATTTCATTGATAGAGAAGGAAACATTATTAAAAAATTTGAAAATGATATGAATTTAGTCTCGATTTCAAATGATGGCTCATTTATGGTTAAAGTAAGTGATAATAATAATATTAGTCTTTTAGATAATAAGGGAGAGATTCTGTGGAAATATGAAATTAATAATTCAAATTATTGGATCTCTCAAATCGATACATCACCTGATTTTTCATATGTTGCCATATTAGAGGATAATAAACATTATATTAATGTATTCAATAAAGGAAACCTTCTTGGGAGCTATTATACCGAAGTTCCAGTTATGATGCAGATATCTTCAAACGGTTCATATATCGTATCAGCATCCGGGGGATGGAATACAAAATCTTATAAAATTTCTCTGTTTGAAAAAATATCGGACTTTACTATTAAAGAAAAATGGAAAGATATAGAAAATGTAACTATATTTGACCTAGGTACATCCAGAGAATTTGAAATATATCCTATCAACATAACGAACAATTTTACAAATTCTGACTCAACCATTCATTTCTGGTCTTTGGAATCCGTTTCAAGTTTGGGAAATGAATTACAATGGAAAATATATTCTCCGGACGGAATACTCTATTTCAATCCATCTTTTCTTCTGGATCAATACTATTCTAATAATCTAAACTCCGAAAATTTTTATGATATTCATTATCTTGATTATGTTGTTCCATTGGAGAAACTGGTCGACAAGCCCGGAGAATGGCGGGCTGAGGTATACGTCAATGGCATAAAAACTGCAAACCATTTCTTTTACATTCCCGGTACTATTTCTGCAAAACTGTACCCGATTATTGGATTGAGCTTAGGTGTTTTTCCATTACTCGGGGTTTCTTTCAGATTATTCCAACAAAGAAAAATACAGGTGAAACACAGAGTTGCATTGCTCGATAACTGGAAAACAAATGGGTTAATGATCGGTCATTTCATTACAGTAATCTGGGCGCTGGTTCTTGGTGCGTTTTTATTTTTAAATAAATATGTCGCCGGAGATCTAAACTCCAATATGAGTTATGGTGCATTTCTTGCTTTAGCCATTTTCTGTTATCTTAGCATAAACACGATGCAGAGTTTCTTTACTTACAGGAAATTATCCCGGGACAACCTTTACATCAGTACATCCCTTTCAATCTCCCTTGTAATATTTACTATATTTTCAGGAGCCTTTGCCCCAGCTCCAATTATTGATGCTACTCTGTTGTCTATTGCAATTGTTTTTATCCCATTATCAACGCCGAATTTTGTCAGTATTTCGGTGGTAAGAAGACATGGTGAATTGTTGCTGGCAAAAGAAGCAAAAATAAATGTCACACCCACTTTCCCTCAGGAATTGTGGCGATATTATAAAGATGCTGAATACATAGGGGGTGGAGGATTTGCATGGGTTTTCAGGGCAACACGTAAAGATGGGACAAAAATAGCATTAAAAATACCATCATTAAAAGATGAAAACACAGGAAAATTATTCTTGAGAGAAATATCTAACTGGAGCACTCTTGAACATGAGAATATTGTCAAGTTTTATAATGCCAATGTTTTCCCGATTCCGCTTTTTGAAATGGAATTATGTGAATGTAGCCTTGGAGCAGGAAAGAGAACAATTGAAGAAGCTGCATCAATAATTTACGATGTAGCAAAAGGGCTTAAATATGCACATGAACTGAAAATTGTGCATGCTGATATAAAACACTCAAACATCCTTATCAAAAACGGAAAAATAAAGATTTCAGACTGGGGTCTTAGCAAAGTAAAAAGAGGTGGAAGTCTATCAGTATCTGCTCTTACACCAGAATACGCTGCTCCTGAGCAAATAATGGGAAAGATTGATGAAAGGACAGACATATGGCAGCTTGGCGTGGTATTTTACAATCTAACAACAGGAAAATTTCCTTTCGGGGGCGAATATGCGGATGTTATAAATCATGTCCTCAATGACGAACCCCGTCTACCTTCCGAAATTTGCCCAGATTCAAGTATTGTTGATCATATTGTTATGAAATGCCTCAGAAAAAAGAGTGAAGAGCGATATCAAAGCATGAATGAATTGATGAAAGACTTAGAAAAATTTGTTGCCAAAGATAAAATGATAGATATTACAGGAAATAGAGTTCATGATGAAACTAAATTGAATCCAAGTAAAATTTAGGAATATATGACCAAAATCAGCTATTTCGTATCTGCTCTTACGGATAAAGGAAAGGTTCGAGAAGAAAATCAAGATGCTTTTTCTATTGACAAAAATTTGAACTTATTTGTTGTAGCTGATGGTATGGGAGGAGTGAAAAATGGCGGGCTTGCGGCAAAATATGTGGCAGATGACCTTCCAAAACTATTCAAAGAGAAGATATTGCATATTAAAGAAAAAAACGATGAGAGTTTAGTTTCCTCTATTGAAGAAATAATTAATGAACAAAATGAAATTATTCGGGAAAGGTTGGGAAATGATACAGGGGCTACAGTCGTGCTTGTATTCATCTACGGAAATAGCGCTTTTGTCGGGCATTTAGGGGATAGCAGGGCGTATCTCTTAAAGGATAGAGCATTGATAAAGCTTACAAGCGATCATAACATTGCAAATTTACTTGTAGAAACAGGCAAAATCACTCCAGAGGAGGCAAGGGTACACCCAATGCGGCACATGCTTACAAAATATATAGGATCGGAGGGAAAAATCATACCCGAAATTAAAAAAATTATTCTTCAACCGGGAGATCGGTTATTGCTCTGTACTGATGGTCTTATAGAAATGGTTTATGAAAATGAGATTCAAAAGGTTCTACTGGAACAGCGCAGTATGAGCAGAGTTCTTGAAATTCTTATTGACAAAGCCAACTTGAATGGCGGTAATGATAATATTACAGTTCTGTTAATTGATATATTAAAGAAAGGTCAAAATAACTATGATTTCTAGTTACCCTGTGTTTATTGCTGAAGATTAATTCTTGCCATATTACTCCTCCACCCTCGCCACACTCATATTCTTCCGCAGCCCCATCGCTTCAGCCACTGTCTCGCATTTGGTCTTCAAAAGATACGCGATCGGCTTAAAATCATATTCAGACATCGTCTCATAATTCGCCATTCCCTTGCTGATGATAAGCGACGCACTGCTCAGCGCCTCCACAAGCTCTGGTGGCGCTTCTTTCAGGCAAACACCAATGGCATTCGATCCTGTTGTAAGAACCCTGTCCACTTTTTTGTCTATGCCCAATTCCTTGAGTTCTTTCATTGTAACATCATTCAATATCGGCGCGCCTCTCACAACAAGCGTGATCCTGCCACCGAGTTTTTTTATCTCATCAAATAAAAGAGTATCAAATACTATCTCACCACAATTGTCAGCAAGATAAACCACATTATCAAGCATCGATCTTATCTTATCCGAATCATCAACATCAAGCCCATGCTTGATCTGCTTTAATATCATTTCCTTTCCGATCTCTTTATCAGCATCAAAACCCAGCACACCGAAATCAAACGAATTACCCACTATAGAAACAAGCACAGCGCGCCTGAAAGAGTCTTTTTCTAATACAAAATCCCTTACAAAAGGCAGAAGCTTTAACGCAGCTTCATTGCTCACTCGCTTTGTCTCCCTGTATGGGTCAATATCCCCCAATACCCTGTAGGCTTCCCTGTGAATTTTTGTGGATAGATGAGTCGCAGGCGCACCATCCACAAGGTATTTGCGCAGCACTTCGATACCTGCAAGCACAACTTTCTTCTGCACAGCAAGGTCTTTTGTTGATAGTTCTGCTTCAAACTGGACTCTTGCTAACAGACATGGCGCGCATCTGGGGTGGATCTTCATTTTCTCCTAAAATTCGAATAATTGTCTCTGTTTTGTTTCTGTAGCCACCTTTTTCTCCCCCATCCATCTTAACATTTCCCCCGTTATCCCGAAATCCGCGAGGATGCGCCCAACTGGAGGGAGTATCTGTTTATTGACATAGTAATCCACATCAAGAGGCAGTTTTTTTTCTTTTGCATATTCAGGGTCTTCCGCTCTTTCCACGAACATCCCCTTTCCTGCGAGGATAACAAAAGGTATCCTGTCGCCCACATTGGAAACTATGCCTCTTTTCTGCAATTTTTCGATCACTGTTATGTGCGGTTGTTTGTTCTTGTAGCTCTCGATCTTTTTGGTATATTGCCTTGTCAGGATCAACTCTTCGAACAGCTCGCTGTCTTTACCTGCATCCATTGCCCTTATGCGGTTTATTGTGTCCTTCACCAGTTCGACCGCATCATCCACTTTTCCCTCTTTGAGTACTAGCTCAAGCACTCTTTCAACTGTCTTTGTGGTCAATCCGCACCAGTCCCTGCGAACTGTTTCCATGCCTTTTACCTTTATTTTTTCTTTCATGCCCTGTGCAGTTTTCTCCAATATCAGGAGGGCATACCTCTTTTTTGCAATGAATATGGCGCGCCTGGCAAATGAGTCAAAAACAAGTTCCATAGGCTTGACTAGGGAATCAGTTACAGTATTGGCGATGCTATTTCCCACAAGCTGCGCTTCGTCAAAAGTGAGATCTTTATCATGGAGAAGCACAAATACGCTGTCAGTATCCCCATAAACAACAGATAGACCAATATGTTTTCCGTTTTTTATTATATCCATTTCATTCTTTTTAAGAGCCCTGCCATCCTTCAGAATAATTTCCTTTATATCTTCTTCAATAAGTTTCTTGGTGCGAAGGATATTCTCCCGTCCAAAGCTCGTTACTGCGCCTGCTAGTGTCAAACTGTAAAGCCGCGCCCTTGAATAACCTGAATAGCCGTAAAAACTGTTAAGAAGTATCTTGAGCGCAAGCTGCGTGGCGTCAAGTACGCGGTAATCCTCCTCGTTCGCTGCCTTCATCTTTGAGCGCGTAGCCTGCCTTCGGTCAAGGAGTTCTTCAAGTATGGATGGAATAATTCCTTTTACCACTTTCCGTGAGACAAAAACGCCTCCTGTTGGCGCCTCCTCCACATCATCGGGTCTCTCGCCCACCACTTCCGTCGTATAGCACAGGTTGTGCGCCATCATAATGGTCGGGTAAAGCGATTTGTAGTCGAGTATCACGATATTCTCAAGAAGCCCTTTCTTTGGAGAAAGCACCTCTGCTCCGGCCAGTTCCTCTCCCTCGTCGTACCGCTCATCAGACATCTCTCCCGTAGGTCGTGCAGGAAGCACCCTGTCGTGCTTTTTATACTCCTTCAGGATCAGGTTCTCAACCATCTGGGTCTGCCCCCCGTCAAGGATATCCTGGAGTAGAGTCCCGCTTACACGGGCAAGAGCTATGTATTTGTCGATAAGCCGAAGCTTCAAAAGGAATGCAATTGCAAGCTCAGAATCGCGCCTTGAATATTCGATGAATTTAGAAAGCTTCTCCCCGTTATCATTCCAGTAAGCTTCCATTTCAAGGAAAGGTATGTCAAGTTTTTCAAGCCCGAGCAGTTCTTTTGCGGCATTCCTCAGCGTGTACTGTTTGAGGGAAAATTCACGGCGAAGCAGCGGCAGCACATCCACTGCTATGCGTCCCATCACACTTACCCGCGTGATATTGCCGATCTTCCTGTAATATAATGTTTTTCCATCCCTTCCTGCAAGCGGTTCTATATTCGCCCCCATCCTGTTGAGAGCCCTTATCCTGTCCACGATGTATGGAATATCAAAACTATTTGAGTTGTAGCCCACAAGGATGTCCGGATCATATTCCTCGATAATATCAAAAAACCGCCGCAGCATTCCCTCTTCACTACCGCAGCTTTCAACATCCTTACTCATTCCGGTCTGCTTTCCCACAAGCACAAGCGTCTTTTTACCATCGAATTCCGGTGAAAAAGCAAGACTAACAAGGACAATGGGTGAACTTTCAGCCGATGGCATGGCACCGTGTAAGGGGAGACATTCAATATCAAAAGCAAGATGCCTGAAGGGTGCATTTTTAAGGATATCTATGGGTTCCACTTTTTTTGAGGTTATTCTTATGCTGCTCAATATCCCTCCATCTTTTGAATTCCCTTGTGGTTCTGCTGATACCCATCCCATCCCTCCAAGGCCGCTGTCCACCATGTACCTGTTCCTGAAAAGGATATCGGTTTCATAAATTTCTTCCACCATCTTTTTTACATCGTCGCGAATTGCTGGTACGCCTTTCGGATCGTAAAGAATGATCTTCAGCATGCTTACCGGGCTCTTGAAATACCCGACTGGCTCAAACCGCCTGACAACTTCTATTCGTTTTATATCATCCTTGAAGCGTTCCTTTAAAACATCTGCGCTCTCAGGTGGCACTTTTGCATAAAAATAAGGTTCGAAATCTGGAACTGAACAGCATACGCTGTTCCCGGATCCATCCCTGCCGTAAAGCCGTACTACAGGCTTGCCGTCGCTGTAAGTGTAGTCGGCGTCAAGGATCTGGAAGTTCATGATGATTAGATTTGACTTAACAGGTTTATAGGTTTCTTTATATGGGTATTGTGCGCAAACTAAAATTCTTCAAATTTTCGAACATTATAAATTATTTTACTCTTACGCCTTATTTTCGATTTATCTTGTTTAGCATAGCCTGTTGATGACAAAGACAGCTTAAATTTATTTGCTGATACAAATTTAAATGGTTCTTCCTTTATGGTTTTTATTGTCGGCTGTTCGCACTCATCTATTGTAACGAATGAATTGGATTGGTTAGGAGATGCAGGTGTTAAGGTTGATTCAAGGGTCTCAATTACTGGTGGTTTTAAAAGGTCTATAATTAAAGGACTTATTTGATGCGTTGATATCAACATAGATAACTCCTCTTTTTTCTTGTACAGAATGTTATTTACCAAATCCACATCATCTTCCTCACCAAAAACAATATTTACTCGATTTTCAGTAATCAATTGAGTATTACCGCTTTGTTTCGACGAATCAAGTTGATTTAGGGTGGGTTTCATAACGATGAGTATTCGCTTTTGTTTTTCACAAAATCCCACAGTATGCATGGTGCCGCCTTTGATACCGGTTTCTATAACTATGGTACCCAGAGATAAACCGCTTTGAATTCTATCACGTTCTATAAAATATCTGGGTAGAGTTTCTGTGCCAATGGGGTATTCTGAAACCAGTGCACCTTTTTTCTTGATAATAGTATTTGCGAGCTCCTTGTTTTCATAAGGATAAACAGTATCTAATCCCTGTGCCAATACAGCCACAGTTAGACCATCAGTTTCTAAAGCCCCCATATGCGCCGCTGTATCAACCCCTTGCGCCAAACCGCTGACAATGATATATCCTTCTTTAGTGAAAAGTTCTGCAATTCTTCTTGCTCGGACCTTACCAGATTCAGATGGTTTTCTTGTCCCAACAATGGCGACACTATCTTTATTTAAAGCATCGATATTTCCTTTGACGTGTAATAGCACAGGCGGGTTAGAGATAATTGAAAGATATTTTGGATAGTATGGACTCTCTTTTGAAATTATCTGGATATCCTGTTTTTGTGAGCGATCCAGTATTTCGTGTGCTTTATCCCAACCTTTATTGGCAGCCTCGATTTCTGGAATGGATATTCTTCCGAACTCTGCATTCGCCTTTTTTAGTATCTCAATCAGGTCGACGGGACAAGTTGGTTCTGATATACCAGATAGAGAGAGAATTTTTTCAATTGTTTTTGTTCCAATACCGGGTATTTGCTGCAAAGCAAGTATGGAAATTGTTTTCATTTAATATACTCCTATACAAATTGAGTTAGCCCAAGGGCATACATTACTACCAGTTTAGCTCCGGCTTTTTCTAATATATATTTTCCTGCTTTCAATGATGCACCAGATGTTGTAACATCATCCAGAAGAAGTACTTGCTGGTCTTTAATCAGGGTGAAACTAATTATGCTTCGAAATCGCCATCACCGGCGCTCCTGGTTCCAGAGAGAATAAATAAATCTTGTTAGAAGAGCTCCTACTGAGTTAGTTGTTCATCCACTTTCGTCTGCGGTTTATTCTCCTCAGTCGCTGCCTCATCCAGCGTCTTCTGCTCTTCGTTCTCCTCTTCCTTTGCAAACCTGGCCACACCAACCACGCGGTCGCCACCATCCACTTTCATGATCCTTACGCCCTGTGTATTCCTGCCCTGCACCTTGATACCGCTGACAGGAACACGGATGATAATGCCTTTTGAGGTCGTAACCATTATTTCATCATCCTCGTGAACTGTCCTGATATCCACAACATTTCCGTTCCTGATGCTCACATCGATGGTGATAACGCCCTGGCCGCCGCGGTTCATGGCGCGGTACTCTTCGAATATGGTGCGCTTCCCGTAGCCGTTCTCAGTGACCGTAAGAAGTGTTGAGCCCTCTTCCACTACAGCAGCGCTCACTACTTCGTCTTCACCAACAAGCCTTATGCCACGGACACCTCCAGCGCCTCGTCCCATAGACCTCACGTCGTTCTCGTTAAAGCGAATGGCTTTCCCGTGCTTTGTTCCAATGAGAACATCCTTTGTTCCATCCGTGAGTTTCACTGAAACAAGACTGTCCCCGTCTTCAAGCGAAATCGCAATGATGCCTGACTTCCTGGGATTTGAGAACTCGGTCAACGCGGTCTTCTTGGCAGTACCTTTCTTTGTGACCATTAACAAGAAGTGCTTCTCATCAAACCCGTTGACTGGTGTGTACGCAGTTATCATCTCTCCCTGTTCTATCTGGAGAAGGTTCACTATCGCAGTCCCGCGTGCCTGCCTGCCTGCTGTTGGTATTCCATAAACTTTGAGCCAGTACACTTTACCCCTGTCTGTGAAGTAAAGCATGTAATCATGCGTATTGGCGATGAAAAGGTCGCTCACGAAGTCCTCTTCCTTGGTCTCCATGCCGATAACCCCCTTTCCTCCTCGGTGCTGCTGCCTGTAGGAGTCCACAGAGATGCGTTTTATATAGCCACTATTGCTGATAGTGATAACAACATCCTCTTTTGGAATAAGATCTTCAGTTATAAGATCCCCTGTGCTCTCAATGATCTCAGTCCTTCTTTTATCTGCAAATCGGGTCTTGATGTCTGCAAGTTCGGTTTTGATAACTGAAAGGATCTTCATCTCGCTGGCGAGCAGTTCCCTGAGCCATGCAATAGTATTCAGAAGCTCACTATATTCAGCATCTATCTTTTCGCGCTCAAGCCCTGTAAGCCGCTGCAGCTTCATATCAAGGATAGCTTTTGCCTGCTCCTCGCTCAGGTTGAACGTTACCACAAGACCAGCACGCGCTTCATCCGGCGTCTTTGAAGCCCTTATGAGTTTAATAACTTCATCGATGTGGTCTAACGCAATTCGCAGGCCTTCGAGGATGTGAGCCCTCTGTTCAGCTTTTCTGAGTTCGAACTGGGTTCGCCTTATTATGACCTGCTTCCTGTGGTTTATGTAATTGACTATCAGGTCTTTCAGAGTGAGAAGACGCGGCTGACCGTCCACGAGAGCAAGATTGATGACGCCGAATGAATCCTCAAGTTGAGTATGCTGGTATAACTGATTCAATACGATATTCGCCTGAGCCTGCCTGGAAATCTCCATGACAATGCGAATTCCATCTTTATCAGATTCGTCTCTCAGGTCGGTTATACCGGCGATCTTTTTATCCCTCACTAGACCTGCGATATTTTCAATAAGTTTTGCCTTGTTCACCTGGTAAGGAAGTTCACTGACAATTATCTGCTCTTTTCCCTTTATCTCTTCAATAATGGCACGGGCACGCATCTTGATAGAGCCCCTTCCTGTTGTGAAGGCATCAATAAGCCCCTGTCGACCATAAATAAAGCCTGCTGTGGGAAAATCAGGTCCCTTAACAACGGTCAACAGATCATTCAATCCAGCATCAGGTCTGTCAATGACCATTGTAATACCATCTATTACTTCGCCAAGGTTGTGCGGCGGCATGTTCGTCGCCATGCCAACCGCAATGCCTGTTGAGCCGTTGATGAGAAGATTGGGTAGCTTGCATGGCATGACTGAGGGTTCTTTTAAAGAATCATCATAGTTAGGCACGAAGTCCACGGTTTCTTTGTCGATATCACCGAATATTTCTTCGGATATCTTGCCGAGCCTTACCTCAGTATATCGCATTGCTGCGGCGCTGTCGCCATCAATACTGCCAAAATTCCCTTGCCCATCTATCAAAGGATATCGCAGTGAGAAATCCTGCACCATCCTGACAAGGGTATCGTACACTGCGATATCACCGTGGGGGTGATACTTACCAAGAACGTCTCCCACTATCCTTGCGGATTTCTTGTAGGGCTTATCATAAGTCATCCCCTGCTCGTTCATGGCGAATAGTATCCGCCTGTGGACTGGCTTGAGACCGTCCCGAACATCGGGCAGCGCGCGCCCAACGATGACGCTCATGGCGTAGTCCATGTAGGAGCGCTTCATCTCATCTTCAATATTGACTGGGCTAATCTTCTCGACTACAAGCTTCTTCTGGGGGTCTTCATGTTCTTTTTCTGCCATAGTTCAGCTCAATTTTAATCTGTAAAAATAAAATCTCATGATATTCTAAATTTTTCTTTTTTTCAAATGTTCCAGACTGCGATTCGCAATGGTTTTATTGAACCACGCATCGATATGCATGGGGTCATTCTCGATAACTTTTTCATAGCACTTTATAGCCTCTTCATAATTATTCTGACTGTGCAGTGCAAGCCCCTTGCCGTACCATGCATGAAAATAATCAGGTTCTATCTCAAGCGCTTTTTCACAGCATTTTATCGCTTCATCATATTTATTAATACCATAAGAAGCTAGTCCCCTGCAATACCAAGCATCTGCATGCTCAGGATATAATTTTATTGCATGATCGTAACACTGTAAAGCATTCTCGAATTGATCCATGATATGCACCATCTGTCCCTTATTGTGCCAGATGTACCATACATAATCGCCATCAGGTTCGAGTTCTATCTCTTTATCAAAGCATCTGGAAGCTTCTTCGAACCGCTCAAGACTTCGAAGGGCAAATCCTTTCCAGCGCCATGCTTTTGAATGCCCGGGATCCATTCGTAGTACATTGTCATAACACGTCAGTGCAGCATTGAATTTATGTAAATTATGCAGTGCCCGCCCTTTATTGAACAGGGCATCCACATTCTTTGGATCAACTTTCAATATCCGGTCAAAATATTCTATTGCTTCATTGTATTTTTTCAAATTAAATAATGCAATACCTTCTATTATCAATTTTTCCGGATTTTTTCTTTTTGCTGATGATCTCATGTATTTTTGCCACTCCAGTCAGTAAAATTCTTGCATCACACATCCAGATTCTTAACATCCTTCGCATGCTTCTCTATGAACTCGCGCCTGGGTTCTACCTTATCGCCCATCAATATCGTAAATATCTCATCAGCCTTGATGGCATCTTCAAGTGTAACCTTTAGCATCGTCCGTGTCTCGGGATTCATGGTCGTGTCCCAGAGCTGCTGGGGATTCATCTCACCAAGACCCTTGTATCTCTGCATTGCGATACCATCGCGCCCTATCTCAGCAAGCTTCTTGCTCAACTCTTCTTCATTATACACATAGAACTCAGCTTTGCCCTTCTTCACTTTGAAAAGTGGAGGCTGGGCTATGTAGATGAAGCCCATATCGATTAGCTGGCGCATGTATCTGTAAAACAACGTTAGCAATAATGTTCTGATATGGCTTCCATCTACGTCAGCATCAGTCATAATTATTATACGATGATACCGCGCCTTGTTGATATCGAATTCCTCGCCCTCCCCGATCCCTGCGCCTATCGCGGTTATGAGCGCTCGTATCTCCTCGTTTTTCAATATCTTGGTGAGCCTTGCCTTTTCCACGTTCAATATCTTACCGCGAAGGGGCAATATTGCCTGATACCTGCGGTTTCGACCCTGTTTTGCCGACCCACCCGCACTGTCGCCTTCCACGATATATATCTCGCTATGTGCCGGGTCCTTCTCAGAGCAGTCAGCCAGTTTTCCTGGAAGTGAACTAACCTCAAGCGCGTTCTTGCGCCTTGTCAGTTCACGCGCCTTGCGTGCAGCTTCTCGCGCCTCAGCAGCTTCTAGCGCTTTTGAGAGGATGATCTTTGAAGCAGCTGGATTTTCTTCCAGGAACTCGGACAGCCCTTCTGATACAAGCGTTTCCACTATGCCCTTGATCTCACTGTTACCGAGCTTTGTCTTTGTCTGCCCCTCGAACTGAGGGTTGGTGAGCTTGACATTGATGATCGCTGTGAGCCCTTCCCTCACATCCTCGCCGGACAGCTTCTCTTCTCCTTTCAGGATTTTTTTCGATTTCGCATAATCATTCGCAACCCTGGTAAGCGCAGCCTTGAAGCCGATAAGGTGCGTCCCGCCCTCATGGGTGTTTATGTTATTCGCAAATGCATAGATATTCTCCACATAACTGTCGTTGTATTGCATTGCGATCTCGACGACCGTAGTATCTTTTTGCTTCTGGAAGTATATGGGCTTTTCATGCAGCACGCTCTTGTTCTTGTTCAGGAACTCCACAAAGGAGACGATTCCGCCCTCGTACTGGAAAACCTGCTCTTTTTGTGTGAACTCATCCTTGATCGCGATCTTAATTCCCCTGTTAAGAAATGCAAGCTCGCGAAGCCTTCCTTCGAGGATATTCATATCGAACGAAAGGGTCTCGAAAATTGTCTTATCCGGTTTGAATGTTACCGTAGTCCCTGTCCCTTCTGCTGATCCTATCTCCACCACTTTAGTAACTGGTTTACCCTGTTCATAGCGCTGCTTGTAGAGCTTCCCGTCCCTTTTGACTTCAACCTCCAGCCATTCAGAGAGCGCATTAACAACCGAGACGCCCACGCCATGCAAGCCCCCCGAAACCTTGTATGCGTTATTATCGAACTTGCCGCCGGCATGCAGCTTTGTCATGACAACTTCAAGAGCCGATGCATTGTATTTCGGCAGTACCTCAACCGGGATACCGCGCCCATCATCTATGACCTTTACTGTGCTGTCAGACCTGAGAATAACATCAATGTTCTTACAATATCCAGCAAGCGCTTCATCAATGCTGTTATCTACCACTTCATAGACAAGGTGGTGAAGTCCTTTTGAATCAGTGCTGCCGATGTACATTCCAGGGCGCTTGCGTACAGGCTCAAGTCCCTCAAGTACCTGTATCTGGTCTGCGCCATATTCTCTATTCGGTGTCTCCATTTCGACCTTCAAAATATTATATCCTTCGCCCTCTAATTACCTTTATTGCATATATACCTTATTGCTGCAATGCATAGCGATTTTTACATCCACAATTATGTTAGGTTTTTACCTTTTCAAATGCTCTTTGCGGTATTCAAAAAGACGATTTTCAGGACTCTACAATATTCAGGCCAATCCAAAGAGATTATGTATCAATAAGGAAGTAAACGATAGAAAACACTATGAAAATTTCAGTTATCGGGACCGGATATGTTGGGACAGTAAGCGGGACATGTTTTGCCGAACTCGGGCATGAGGTAATATGTGTTGATGTAGACCGCTCAAAAGTCGACCAGATAAACGCTGGTGTGCCGCCAATTTATGAAGAAGGTCTTTCCGAGCTTCTGAAAAAACATGCAGGCAAAAGAATTCACGCCACCTCAGATTACGATCTGGCAGTAATAAATTCAGATGTATCATTTATATGTGTGGGAACCCCCTCAGACTCGAATGGGAACATTGACCTGGGTATAGTGAGGGCTGCAAGCGCAAGTTTGGGGGAGGCACTCAAAAAGAAGAAAGACTATCATGTAGTGGTTGTAAAAAGCACGGTGGTGCCTGAAACAACTGAGAAAGTCATCCTCCCGATAATTGAAAAACATTCCGGAAAGAGTTCCCGGGATTTTGGTATCGCCATGAACCCCGAGTTCCTGCGTGAAGGCAAGGCTATTCATGATTTCATGCATCCTGACAAGATAGTTGTGGGCTCGCTTGATAAAAGATCGGGAGATATCGTAGCATCGCTTTACAGCGAACTTCCTTGCGAGGTAACCAGGACGAATCCACGCACTGCTGAGATGATAAAATATGTAAATAACTCGTTCCTTGCCACAAAGATCTCCTTTTCAAATGAAGTAGGGAACATCTGCAAGGAACTGGGCATAGATACATACGAGGTAATGAAAGCGGTAGGCAAAGACTTCAGGATCGGTCCTCACTTTCTTAACTCGGGAGCTGGTTTTGGCGGCTCATGTTTTCCCAAGGACGTAAAAGCGCTCATAGGAAAGGCAAAGGAAATTGGATATGAACCGCAGCTCTTAAAATCTGTGATCGCTGTGAACGAAAAACAGCCGTCAAGAATGATTAAACTGCTCAAAGACAAATTTGGCAGCATCAAAGGTAAAAAAATAACAGTGCTTGGACTTGCATTCAAGAACGATACTGACGATATCCGGGAATCAAGGTCTATTCAGGTAATAAAGGAACTCCTCGACAACGGCGCGAAAGTAATGGCTTATGATCCCATGGCCAATGAAAATATGAAAAAACTCTTCGGGAACGTTGAGTACTACGACTCTGCTATCGATGCACTTTCCGGGGCTGATGCCTGTCTTTTAATGACAGAATGGGAAGAGTTCAGGCAGCTTGATAAAGAATTCCAGGTCATGAAAAAAAGGTTAGTAATAGATGGTCGGCATATGCTTACTCCAGGAAAAGATATTGAATATGTCGGACTATGCTGGTAGCTTTGATCTTTCCACCTGAGAGACTCGTTTTGTTTCCAACCCCAGATAATAATCTCTGTGTTGAACGAGCCTCTATGACAATTTTATGTTAACCTATATCATATACTCAGGAGCCCTTTGCTTTTGCTTTCACGAGCATTATCAGAATTATACCGATTCCAAAGAGTATTATACCGATCCAGGCAAGATCCACTGCGGGGATTATCTTGAGTGTCAGAGGTATCACTCCGCTGCCTGTTCCCTGGAATATGACATATACATCACCAGCAAGAAGACCCAACGAGGGATTTACCATCGGGAATGTCCCGCTTCCGCCTTTTCCCTGGAGATATTCAGCAGTTCCGCTACCTATCTTGTTATTTCCCTGATACACCTCAAGTTTGACGCTCTGGACATTATAACCGGAGTCAGTCCCTGCCGATTCACTGACTTCGTCAGGACGCGAGAATATAACAAGGTCAAAAGTTTTATCAATCGAAGAACTCTTGAATTGCGACATCAGGAAACCCTTTGCCGAACGCGTGGATCCTTCGGTAATAGATATTGATTCAGCAGATTGTGTTGCGACCCAGATGCTACCAGTTCCATCATCAAGCTTGAAATATGCGGTATAAGTGATCGGGGTCGTATTAGTTTGAGTATATAAAACTTCAGTTACCTTTCCCTGTATATTGATATTATTGGTGGAGAATTCTCCTGGATTGGAGATGACATCTGCGATCTTTGTCCCGACAGCAGGACTGCCCTCAGTCAGGCTGTGAGATGACAGCTCAATGACCTTTATTCCGTAGCCTTGACCCACATCAAAGAGCTGCCCCTGTGCTCCTATCGGTATATTGATCCCTTCAATGTTTGTGGTCCTCATAGAACTGAGAACAGATCCAAAGATTATCAGTACTACAGCAATATGTATCATCGTCATACCTATGCCCTTCATCCTGACACGTAGGTTGGTTGAGCGCATGTATCCGTTGAGAAATTCTATCACAGAGCCAATGACATAGATCAAAGGAGGGAAGATAGAAAGTACGGAGATGCTGCCAAGGAGTTTGTATATTCCTGGTTCTCGTACCCAGAATGGGCTGTTGTGATCTATCACGTAGAAATTATCAGTGCGCGGCAGCATTGCCAAAATAGTAATAGCTGCAACAATGAATAGCGTCTTTTTCTGTTTTTCTTTTTCTGATTCCTTATAGTTCAGGCAGAACCCGAGAGCAAGGAGCAGTATCAGTGTAAATGGATAGCTCCATACATTGAAGAAATTCTTGGTATCAGACGCCACGTTCACCTTAATGCCCTGCGTGAGCTGGATAAATGCCGGGAATGTTATGCCCCAGAAGGATACGAAAGCCAGTACCACGAAACTGAGAAGAGTGATATAGAAAACATTTGTCTTATTCCAGAAGCCCCTGTCTTCTTCCTTGGTTTCTGTTTCTTCAAAGTACCGTTTTATACCAAGACTAAGAGATACGAGCGTGGCCAGACCTATAGATAGTAACAGTAGTGTTCCTGTGGAAGCTTCTCCAAAAGCATGCACTGAGTTGAAAAGACCGCTTCGCACTACTATGGCTGCATAAATGACAAGGATAAAGGAGACCGCTGCAAGCATTGGCGTAGCTATCGCAAAGGTGTTCTTGTTTTTCCTGTGAATCGCTGCTGCATGGAGATAGGCTGTGAGCGTGAGCCACGGGATGAACGATGCTGTCTCCACAGGATCCCATGCCCAGAATCCACCCCAGCCAAGAATGAAATATGCCCAGACTCCGCCGACAGCAATGCCCATTCCAAGGACCAGCCAGGTAAAGCGCGCCCACTGCCTGCCAAGCTCTTCCCATCCATCCTCTTTTGTGATAAGGTAAACAATGGCGGCAGCAAATGGAATTGTCATGGTTGCATAGCCTATGAACATAAGGGGCGGATGAATTACCATCCAGAAATTGACAAGCAGAGCGTTTAACCCATTGCCTACTTCAGGCACAAAGTTGGCAGGTAGATCGCCCCTGGCGATCATATCGGCGATATTAGGCAATTCGTATATGGATTTAAAAGGTGTCTGGATAAGTGTGAGAACTGTGAAATAAATCCCTATAATAAGCGTTATTATCTGCGTCCTCCTTGCAAGTGTTGATGAGTGTTTTGTTGTTACTGCAAGCCATGCGGAAGAGAGGAAAATAACCCATACCCACAGGAGGTACGTTCCAGGCTGACCTGCCCATGTACCTGACAGCTTGTATAACATAGGCAGATCGGCGCTTGAATACTGCCATACGTACTCATATGCGAAGTCGCTCACGGCAAAATAATAGGTGAGGAGAAAGTACGCGAACGTGAGAAGCCCGGCAGATAAAATAATCGCTGGTGTAACGAATTTTGTATAAATCTCGACTTTTTTAAACTCTTTCAACAACAATCCAAGAAGCGCGATCGCGCTAACCACGAGTGTGGCATAAAGTATCTGGTTTCCAAAAGTGATCATATTATTTGCTCCTGACCTGGTCTCTTACATTAGTAACAACAGGGAGGAATGTCCCTGCATCCACCGCCCCTGCGATCCTGTCTATCACGTTCCCTTTACTATCAAGGAAAAGAACATACGGTGGATAGTTCACACCATATTTACTCGATATGTCCCTATCAATATCAAGGTCCATTGCAACGAGTACATAATCATCTTCAAGTATTTTCTTTACCTGCGGATTTCCGAGAGTATCAGATTGGAATCTTGCGCAGTACTGGCACCATATTGCCCAGAAATACACTACAATAGGCTTATTTTCCTGTGAAGCTATCTCGAAACCCTTCTCAAGACCTGGAGCTGAGCGGTACCATGTGAGACCTGCAAGATATGAGTAATTGCCATCACTCAGCCTGAAATCGGAAAGGGAAATGTTATATGTTCCAACCGCGATGGCCAGGATCATTATCAGCACCAATATTGTGGTCAGTTTCTTGGTTTTCATATTTATCTTCCTAAATTGTTTGATCTATATAAGATTATATGGCTTTTTTGGGTTTTAGTCGGTTTCATAGCATATATTTTTAATGTAAATTCATATTATTGGAATTGTCAGTATCTTCACTCCGATCAACAGATAAATAATAGCGGTTATGCCTATCGCAAACATACTCTGATGCAGTTCTTTATCACTTTTTGACAACCGTTTGGTTATTAAATAACCTGCCCATACTGTGAAAATGAAACCTGCAATAACGAGGAGGATCTGGATATGGTTAATCGTCTGGAAACTTACTGCGAACTCCCAGACCTTACCGAATAATTTTCCTATGGTTGCTGTTATAAGGAATATTCCTTTCACTAACCTAAAGGTATTCTCGGCAAGGTAAACTGACAGGGCAAGTGGAATGAAGGCATAAGTAAGGTCGATGAACTTCTGCTTCGTGTTCCCTTTCGAAAAGACCTTTGTTGATAGATACATAAGCCCTGCGGCTCCAAGCGTTATCGAAGTAAATATGATAATAGCCCACATGTTCCTGTAGTAATTCACGAAAAATGTATAGTTAGCAATATAATCGAATGGTGCGGTGGATCTTACAAAATTAATGATTATATTCCTGAACTCAAATCGTTCCATTCCCATGACGAAGAGGAATATGATAATTATCCCGTGGACAAGAAAAGCTTCATCCAGGTGTGTCTTCCTGGATTTGATGATGTCTGAGCCAGGAAGCCTTGGACTTATCCTGATATTATCCTTTGAACAAGATTTCACGCACTCCATGCACATTATGCATTGGTTGTTGTGTTCCATCGTCTGAGGGAATTCGCCCACAGGACAGGCTTTTCCAGCCTCAGTACCAAGAACACATTCTTTTATATCATGGTCAGCACAAGTCTTTTTTGATTTGCAGCGTAGCTCAATGATCGAGAGCATAGAGAAAACGCCCAGCACTAGCCCGATAGGGCAGATGTACCTGCAAAAAGCCCTCTTTTCAAATATTGCACCCATCACCACAGCCAGCCCTGTGAAGAATATCAGCAGTAACGCTGTATTCGGAGGATTGCGCGTGAACATGAAAAAGTGCCGCTCAGCAGCGAATATTACCAGGAATAGTATCACTGCTATCCAGAGGTTTCGGTATTTTTCAGGATATTTCTTTTTCAGGCTGAATACTGACTGCGTCCAGTCTCCAACTGCGCCTATGGGGCACGCGAAACACCACAACCTGCCGAAAAAAATGATGGTAAAAGCAAGGATGGGATGCCAGAGATCCCATATCATGGTTGTGGCGAAGGGGATCCCGCCCTGGAAGCGCAGATCGGGTTTGCTTGCAAGACCATAGTAAAGTATGATCATCAGGACAGCAAAGAATACAAGATTTACCACGGGCTTGAATAACCTGTTACTGACAAGGTTATTGAAGAAATATACATCCAGCAGGTCGGGTTTTTCACTGTTTTCTTTATCCATTTCGTCTTTATTCATTTTACCTCAGAAATATACCGGGAAATATGGCAAAAGTGCTGCCTTGATGATCCTATCTATTCCGAATAACATCATTATTCCGACAAGCATCAAAATGAGTCCCGAAAGTTTCTTGAAAAAATGCCCCCTCTTCACGAACCAGGAGACTCGTCCGGATATGCTCTTGCCTGAATAAGCTATTATAAGCATTGGAATTGAAACGCCGATCGAATAAACGATAAGTAGAAGAGTTCCATATACCATGTCAACACTGTCAGAACTCAATTGCACGTATGCGAATACTGCTCCCAGGATGGGGCCCACACAGGGGATCCACAGTACCCCCAGGGACATTCCAAGGAATAGACCGCTAAAAAGTCCTCCACTTGGAGCTTTCGAGGTGAGTTTACCGAGGAATGACATCCGTTCCCGCACAGAGTTTACAGCAGAGCTTGAGATCTTCACATAAATCTGGTTCACATCATCGTCAAAAAGGAGCGCACCCATTAATATAATGATAAATATCGAGAACCAGCGCAGATACTCGGCAAAATATCCAAAAGATGCGACTGCATTAATTAGAATGCCCATCAACGTGAAAGTTATGGACATCCCTGTTACGATAGCTAAGGGTCTGAACCTGCTCCCTACTGAACCTGATAATACTGCTGGCAGTATGGGTAGAATGCAGGGCGTCACCACTGTGGCTAACCCTGCGATAAAAACCCATAATACTGATGGCGCAGCTTCCATTAATAAATGTCCTTAAATATCAATTCCGTAATTTTGCATCGCTTCAGACCTTACGTTAGCCATGGTGGATGTCATTCTTATGATCAATGTATTGTTTCCCATGTTGACTTCATATGACCTGAAACCGCGACCTGAACTCGAATTCTTAAGGTCATTGTACTTTGCAAGAGGCACGGCAGAACTGTCTTCGATACTGAATGCCATCTCTCCTGTAATATCGTTCCCTGATCTTATCAGACCGATGTAAGTTACATTAGCAAAAGACGTTGCAGTGGAGTTTAGCTTGGCATATCCTGCATTCTCATCGTCCACTTTTTCAAGGAGGGATCTATATGTGTAATATGCAGTTGCATTACCCGGTTCTTTAATTAGCTCCTGCACTCTTGCCGTCATGTCTTTCGTGCTATATATGAATGGTCTTGTCGATAGGATATGATCTGCATCATTACCTGCTCTTGATTGAACGCTGGCTAAGGATTTTCCAACATCATGCAGTTCAACCCACGAGTTTTTTGAATATTCTGAGTTCAACATTCCAACTATCTGCGTCCCGTAAAAATCCGTACCCGGCATAACACCCTCCTCAATGCCTGTTTCTTTTTTCAAGTTGACAAAATAAGCCCAGGATATCCCGGCTGGAATAAACTTCAAACCATCGCTTAAGGAGTTGAAATTATCAGGGAGTGTTAGGGAAGATAGGTCTGTTTGCACAGCAGTTGTTATTGAAGGTGTGGATGCCGGTTCTGTATATGCTGCAAGTTTCGGTGGCAGTATAGGTGTGTAAGTGTCGCTTACAGGCGGGGTATTCGTTCTTCCTTCTCCATACTTGGGTCCATATTCATTATCTATCAATGCCCTGGCTTCTTTGAGGGTCTTCCCTGATGCGAGGTAGCTCTGTACTTTCATGGCTTCCCCGATACACACATCGCAGTATCTGGCATGTTCTTCATATGTCCTGTCATCTTTAATGAAACAATCTCGAAGGAATCTGTGCCCCGAATGGCCGCCGCAACCGCAGTAGCAAGGAATCTGTTCGAGTATGTCAGGATGATTTGTGGCATATGTATATCCCTTTAGCGCAAGTGCATCGGTATAAACGTAATCCGGGAATTTTATATTAGAATCCTGTTTATCCTTATTTGAATCTCCACCGCTGAAAAAAACATACCCTATGGCTGCCAGCAATAATACTGTCACGATTCCGATGATCAAAGTGTTGTTTCCTTTCTTTTTTGTAACTATTTTATTCTTAGCTTTTCGTTCAGGTTTCATTTTTTTAACCTCATTTATAATTTCCAATTTAGATCATAGTTTTACTTGTTAATAGTGTTAAGAATAGCTGTTGGTGCTCCCGTAAAATTTTCATTCTCGTTAATATGGTTAAGAATCGCTATCTCTTTAATTGTATTCAAAAATGTCTGGTTGTCAACATATCCAGGCAGCCTTTTTATCTCGCTGCCATTAGCGTAAAGGAACAATTCAGTGGGAGTCCCGCGAACTCCATAAATCCTTGTAATGTTCTTCTGTTTATAAACGTCTATTGAAACTATGGTAAAGTTATTTGAGAGTATCTCGACAATACTACTATTTGTGTACGATTCTTCTTCGAACTTCTTGCACCACCCGCAAGTGTCAGATCTGAAATATACAAATAATGGCTCTCCTGTTGTATTTGAAACCTCAAAAGCTTTCGTGAGGTTTGTGAAGAATTTCAGGTCTTTTAATTCCAGTTTACCATAGTCTGGAGCAAGTTCCTCGATACATCCTGAAAATAACACAACAAATAGAAGTGACAGTAGAAGTATTACCTGTACAAATTTCTTCAAGGTCATTAACTTTACGATGCATGTAAAGTGATATAAGGATTGCGGTAATTTTCCATGGAAAAAATAAGAAAAATAAATTTTTATGTTTTCTTTATCCTCGCAACTGCAAGCCTTATATCATCATCTTTGACCGTAGTCCTTCCAGCGTGTTTTGCAAGGGTTATAGCTTCACGGGAAACATCAATTCCGTAATCCTCAAGGACCCGTGCGAGTTCTAATCCTGCATCTTCGCTCACCCTGTCTGCTCCCGCCTTTCTGATTATGCGCTCGACCGGCGCAAGTGGAAGAATAGGTGGTACCTGTTGTGTCATTTATTTTCACCTCTTAATTAAAATCTACGATTGCTTATAATTGAAAATAAAAGTATATATAACTTTTCAGCCTGAATAAACAATTATAAAAACAAGGCTGAATCCTATAAAGCTCGAGAGCTCGCCGCTATAAAATCGCGAACGATCTTTGCTCCAAGTATCGAGGTTCCTCCTGAGTCGTACTCTGGGGCTATTTCGACCAAATCAAAACCCACTATTTTAGGTGACAGGCATGATATAACTTCCCTTACATCCCGCGGCGTCAATCCATAAGGTTCAGGTGTCCCGAGCGCCGGTGCATAAGCAGGGTCGATGGCGTCCATATCCACCGAGAGGTAAATCGGGCCTTTTATCTCTTTTCGAATATCATCGATCACGCTTTCTATGCCCTTTGAAAAGACATCCTCGGCAGAGAACACTTTGATCTTGTTTTCATTGACATAATCGTATTCCTCTTTATTGCCGCTCCTGATCCCAACGGATGCATATTTTTGGGTAACATTCTCGATGATATGCCTTGAGATACAAGCATGGCTGTTCTTTTCGCCCCTGTACTCCTGCCTGAGGTCCATGTGCGCATCAAGGACAACAAAACCAAGGTCTGGATATTTATTTTTGCATGCATTTACAAAAGGGAAAGTCAGGGAATGTTCTCCCCCAAGCATAATAGGTATTTTTGCGTCCCTGAAATATTTTTCAGCCGTAACCGATATCATTTCAAGCGTCTCGTCGATGGTCGTGGCAACTTTAAGGTCACCAGCGTCATGGATCTTGACATCTGCAAGGTCGATATCGAAAAAGCTGCTATAAGTTTCAAAATTGTAGGATGCGGCCCTCATTTCCTGTGGAGCGAGTCTGCTTCCTGTCCTGAAGCTGGAGGTACCATCAAATGGCACCCCGCAAATCACATACCTGGCTGTCTTATAATCAGAGTTTGCATCTGCAAAAAGAATATTCTGCATCTAAGTACGCATATCGATTTTCATTTTTCCCATCGAGATAAGATAGGAAATGTCCTTCCCAGCAACAATTTTTCCTTTCAGTTCTTCGGGTATCTTGAGTTCAAGTGTTGAATAATCTGCGTTGTCCATTATCTGGACCACATCTCCTGAAACAGAGAGGACCTGCCCGTTTTTTCTGTCAACGATCGGGACATAGATCTTTTCTGTTACCGGGGCTATGATCGAGCGTTTTGTTCCGTCAAAAATGCCGATCGCATCGATCCTGGATTTTGCCGAGCCGTGCTTCCCTGTTTTTGAGTGTGTCATGCTCTTTATGACGCAGGGCTCGTCATCTATCAGAACGTATCTTCCTTCTTTTAATGAGCGTACTTCAACTTGATCCTTCATTGTAATTCTCCTGCCTTCAAGATATCTTCTTATATATTAAATATGTCGATGATTTGATATATGATTTTTGATATTATATATCCAGCACGACCCTGGCAGTCCAGTGATCCCCTTTTTTTGTAACCTCGAACATATGATAGGTAACAGCCTTGACGTCAGACCTGAGGCTGTGTTTTTCCCGGTCTATTTTCTCACCTTTTGCTTCTGCTTTCAGTATATAAACATCATTTTTCCTGATATTTATATCAAATACACTAAAAAGGATATTTTCAGTATCTTTAAGGAATATAAGCTCAGAGAGCCAGTCAATGAGCAACCCGTCCACGCTCTCATTTTCAAGCTCGATTTCATGGATCAAAAGCTGGCTCACTGTAGTGGTATCTGCCATTACTTCGAAGGTTGCAATTGCAGAGTCGCTGAAAAGTTCTTCAAGCGTCCTTCCTGTTGCTTCAAAAGCCGCATCTGCACTGGAGAGTTCTTCGAGATACCGGTAGGGCATATAAACACCCTATAGATTCAGTCACTATTTAGTCTTGATGCGGTCATTTTCTCAACAATTATTATTAATCATTAGCGATTAATTATTTATCAGAGCAACCCAGAGATATAGATGGAGGAGAAAACATGATGAAACTTGAAAATCGGTTGTTAAGAGATATAATGACAAGGGGTGTGGTAACAGTATCTGTCACGGCAAAGGTAAAAGAGATCGTATCGTTGCTGAGCAAACAGGGACTATCAGGTGTTGCAGTGACCGGTAATGACGGCGTGGCAGTTGGCGTGATCTCTGATATGGACATTCTTAAAGTGATTGGTATTGAGAACTGGGAAAATATTACTGCCGAGTCCATAATGACATCTAATATCCAGAAGATAAAACCCATGTGCACGCTGGGTGAAGCTGCAAAGATGATGAGAGAGAAATCCATCCACAGGTTACTTGTTTTCTCGGAGTCGGGAGTGGGCGCTTCCCAGAGACCGATAGGCATATTGAGTGCAAGTGATATTGTGAGAGAAGCAGGAAGGTAAGTTGCGAACTAAGGAGATAATAGAAAGCTACATCGTATAATGTAGCTTGTTTTTCTTTATTCCATAAATCTGTAGATGATTAAAGGCGTAATGTACGATTCAACAATAGCAGCAAGTAAAAGCAGAGGAACTATTATTTTAAGATAAAAAACAACAACCAGTTTCATTTCATTTAATAGTTCTTGCATCGTCTTCTGGTGTCTCATTGAAAAATAGGCAGCATGACCCAACCGGAAACCGATGCCTACACTCATAATTACCATTGGAAGTTCAATGATCCCATGAGGCAAGATAGCAGCAATTACAAAAATGACGCCTTGCTTTTTTATAAAGAATTCTACCAGCATGCCAAGTACGATCCCATTGATAGCTACAAAAAGAAACGGTACGATGCCAAACCCTAAACCAAAAAGTAGAGCCATAAAGCTGCCGCGTACATTGTTCTTGAATATCTCAAGCATCCTTCCAAAAGGCTCAAGTGATGTAATGCTTCCAAAAGTTTCTTTCAACAGTCCGAGCAAATTTTCAGAGGCAGCAGGATTCTTTGCAGATATCAATAATCCGATAAAAAATGAAACGATGAAAATACCAGCCGAAGCAAGAAAATATTTTTTTGAAGAATAGATATAATCAAGGTCTTTTCCCATGCTATACTCCCATAAGGATGCGAAGCGTGTTCCTAATAGCCGGAGATAAGCCCAGCACGATTATTACAAGTTTCATGAGTGGTATGAATTTTCTATCCTTATCATCGAACTGGCTGTCAAGCATATAAAATACAGGTATGAATACAAGCAATTTCAGTGGATACATAACAAGGGCAGGATGATCCGTGAAATTCCCTGCGATATCTATGAAAAAAGTTGGTACCACATGTTTTTCATAATAACCAAGCCAGTCCATTCCCACATACGTGGACGAGGCGTCAAGTAAATGGGTGAAAAGGATAGAGATATTGAGTTTATTTGTGAGAAGTTTAAAATTCAACTTGCTGGAAACAAAGTACACTGCGCCTGTCGAGGCTAAACCCAGGACAAAAATTGCAGCAGCATATTCAAGATGCTGTACTTTACCTATAACAATAAGAGATACAATATTCACGAGTGTCCAGGCTATTCCCCCTGCGAAGAAAAAGATGTGATAATCCTTTATTATCCCTTTTCTCTCAAGTGTTATGGCAAGTGAAAGAATTACTATTGTTACTGCAAAAATTACAAAATAAATGATCGGTGTAATGAAAAGATACTGTAATGGTGGTGAGAATGCACCTGAATCTTCAAGCACTCTCAGTGATGATCCTGCAAGGATGTAAGGCGTCACCGCAATGATGAAACTGGTGTCTACTTCTACTCTGAGTTTTACAAGCAATTTATAAACTCCGAATAAACATATTCCCAGCAATATCGCATAAGTCACTGTATCGACTGGATTATAGGAGGTATCATTGACTATGCCGTTAATGTAATACTTATATATATACTGCCATAAAGTATCTACAATATTCATAGCGAGACCTTATGAAATCCAAAGAAAATCATAAGAACAAATGGATGGAACTTCCAAGAATTGTCGATGTTGGTCACGGGGTAATTCATGACACTGGTAAGGTATGTAAAGACCTTAAACTTAATGGGAATGGACTGATAGTTGCTGGAAGCTCAACACTTAAGGCAGCGGGAAAGAGTGCTGCATCTTCACTGGAAGACGCTGGATATGATGTGGATACCTTTATTGCAAAAACAC
>JAUSDC010000196.1 GCA_030650845.1 Candidatus Methanoperedens sp. | reverse complement strand
ATAATACTTTCACTCCGCTCTCTCTTAACGTATAAATTGGGGCAAATGATTTAGAACCCGGATGACACGGATGACACGGATGCACACAGATACGATTGATCCAGTTTTCGGGTTCCATCAAGAAGGAGAAACCAAAATGCTTCACAGTGAATTAACAGATAAAATCATCAGTCCAGGAAAGAAAGATTTGAATCAGAAAACCCAAATCCGTGCGTATCCGTTGAATCCGTGTCATCCGTGTTCCCTTCGTTTTGATGAATACTATTTCTTCAACCCAAACAAACCATCAATTAAATTATCGTTACCCATCTGCGCTATAGGTGAGACCGCATTCAGGACAGGAATAGGTGATAATATCCAATCCCTTTTCGCTTTTTTTCATCTCATACTTCATCCAGGTCCCACAGGTAGGGCATTTCTGGTCATGGATTGACAGGTTACGGGTCTCTTTCTTCATATTTTATTCTTTATCCTCTTTTTTGGCAAGGTGCGAACCACACCCGCTGCAGTACCTGTTTGATGTTGGGTTTTCCTGTCCACATGAACATATTATCCGTTTTTCGGTCAGGACAAAAAGTTCTGACAGCCGGTCTGCATTCTTATGAACGATTTCCCATAGAAAATACAATGGAATAATTAGAAGCAGGAAAAAAACTATATGATATATTCCGTAAGGCAGGAATTCAGAATAAGGTCGAAATATAACATAAAACGTTATTATCACAAGCGTAAAAACAAGCCCTGTGACAATAGACCGAGAGTCTTCATTAGTTAGTACATTGTTGAACTCAACCCTGAACTTCAGCAGTATTATTATCAATGCAATAGATAAAGCGATATCCACAAAAGAATAGAATTCTGTGTTCTTTAGAGTCAGAGTCGCAGCTAATTTGATAAGTATAATAAGAATAAGAGCCGTTATCGCCCTTGATATTGGTCTGTACAGTTCCTTGTTCATGCCACACACTTACATTTCATCTAATATTAATGTAATCATAATCCTCCCCTTAACTTCAAAGAAATAACAAATACCTTCATATATCTTTTGACTTATATCAACCATCATGGACATACCCGGGCTTCACAAAGAAAACACGCAGGGTTCACATAGATATGCAATACTTACAGTTAGCACATCAAGATACGAGAAATACGGATCGATCGACAGACCCGAGCGGGCTGAAGACGCCTCAGGTAAGCTCATCTGGGGGATGATCCAGGTGCAGGGGGGCGAAGTGGTACATTACGAGCTGATACCTGATGATGTTGAAATGATAAGAAGCGCGTTAAAGAATTGCCTGTATTCTGAAGCTGATGTTTTGATCTTCACAGGAGGAACTGGTTTATCTCCTACAGATGTCACGATCGAATCTGTGACACCATATCTTGAAAAAGAGATAACAGGTTTTGGTGAGCTTTTCCGGCAAAAAAGCATCGACCAGATAGGAAATGCGGTCATGCTGACTAGAGCCATAGCCGGAGTTGCAAGAAAGAAAGCGATATTCTGCCTTCCTGGATCACCGAATGCTGTCAAGCTCGCACTTGAGATCATGCTTCCAGAGATGGGGCATATCATAAAACATATAAAAGGTTTATAATATTGTGAACCTTTGGCTAAGTATAATCTCGAAAAGGTGCTTCTGGCAAGTTAATTCTTAAACGCATAGGAAACTATAAACGCATATTCTTATTCCGCTACTGAAATAGATACGTTGATTTCATTGGCTTTCATTCTTTTGTGTGTGCATCAAAACAAAAGCCAAGAAATCAGTAACATGGCGGTCGTAGTGTCACAGTCGCAAAATGAGATCGAGGACTTTAAGAAAAAGGGAGATAGACTGCCGAGGAGCTACCCACCTGAATTATATCAGCATAAGTGCGATTTGTTATATCAGCATATTTACGATTCTTATTTTGGGCAGGGGCAGAGTATTTATTCAACTGTAGTTTCACCAAGTTAAACCAGAACTTTTTTATTCCCGCAAACATTCTTGAGTAAATAATGAGAGTCCTATTAGTCGGAGGCGGTGGACGGGAGCACGCCATTGCAGAAGCCATATCCCGAAGCAGAAAAGACCCGCAGCTTTATGCAGCGATGAGCAAGAAAAATCCCGGGATAGCGCGGCTGTGTAAAGATTTCATACTTATTAAAGAGACAGACCCTGAAATTGTTAACTTTGCGATCAGGAACAAAATAGATCTTGCGATCACGGGTCCAGAAACGCCGCTTGCAGCAGGAATCCCTGATATGCTATGGGATGCAGGTATCCCGGTCGTTGGTCCTCGAAAACTTGCTGCACAAATAGAATTTGACAAAGCCTGGACCCGCAATTTCATGAAAAAATATGATATCGCAGGTCTTCCGCTATTCAAAGTGTTCCGGAAAGGTCAAAGCGGTACTGATGAGTATATTGATGAAATAGGCGACGTGGTCATTAAACCCGCAGGACTCACAGGCGGGAAAGGCGTGAAAGTCATGGGCGACCACTTCGGCATCGAGGGTGCAAAGATATACGCCCGTGAAGTATTGAAGAAAGACGACCTTGTAATTGAGGAGCGGCTGATAGGAGAGGAGTTCACAGTCCAGGCGTTCGTTGACGGCAGCACACTTGCCTTTGCCCCTTCAGTACAGGATCATAAGAGGGCGTTTGATGGAGATAAGGGACCAAACACAGGCGGGATGGGTTCGTACAACGACGCGAAAGATATCCTCCCGTTCATGAAAGAGTCAGATTACTCAGGTGCAAAAAAGATCATGATCGATTCTGTTCGTGCTGTCAGGAAAGAGACAGGCGTTCCCTACCAGGGCATACTTTACGGTCAGTTCATGGCAACAGCGAAAGGAATCTCGGTCATTGAATTCAACGCTCGCTTTGGTGATCCTGAAGCCATGAACGTGATACCCCTTCTTGAGAACGATTTCCTTGATGTGTGTATGGCTGTGGTGACCGGGACTCTTGGAAAATCAAAGGTCGCTTTCAAAAAGCAGGCTACAGTGTGCAAGTATGCTGTCCCGGAAGGCTACCCTGACGATCCTGTAAAGGATTCGGTTGTGGAGATCGGGAGCACGAATGCACATGTATTCTATTCGAGCGTGTATGAAAAGGATAGTAAAATATACACTACTGGTTCAAGAGCAATAGCAGTTCTTGGTACTGCTGGCACAATTCAAGATGCTGAAAAAATAGCTCAGGTTGGGCTTGGCGCATTAAAAGGCAGACTTTTCAGCAGGATGGACATTGGCACTGAAGAGCTTATCAGGAAAAGGATACAGCACATGAAAGAACTAAGAGCTTAAGGAAATACTTTCATTACCCTTAAGGCCAAATACCATAACTCGCGTTCAAGATCAGGACAGCCAGTCCGGCTGCAAGAGCAATTATAACTACTGTTTTTGGAGCTATCTGCAAAGAGGTCTCTTCTGCGTCATAATACCGCATTAAACCTGCAGACGACATGAGGCCATTGCCTTCTTTCTTTTTTGCCATAAGCGCCAATATGTTTTTTTAGCATTTTAATGTATCGCTAAAACTCTTACAATTCTTTCATTAAGATCATTATTTTTCGTCCCGATCAGCGAAATTCCAGTAGCTTTCACATCATCATCAATTATTGGCTTTCCCCTGAGGTTACAAAGCTGTCCGCCCGCTTCTTTTAATACGAGAGCTGATGCCATTACATCATAGCCGCTAACAAGCCCCCGCGTATCAATAACACCGTCAAGCGTGCCGTCCGCGACATAACACATATCAAGGGCAATGCTGCCCAGTGCCCTTACTATAATGGATTTTTCAAGCTCTATCAGACCTGCCGGAACCTCGGGAACACCGTATGAATATACGGATACTACTGGTTTTGGACGCGCACCTCGTTTTCCACCGGTTATCCGTTTTCCGTTCAGGAAGGCACCTTTCCCCTTCTCTGCGCAATAGGTATTATTCGTAATATCACATATTACAGCCATTGTGATGTCACTGAATCCCGCTATATCGGTCTTTTCGGTATAAGCAAGTGACGTGCAAAAGAACGGGATACCGCACGTGGCATTCGTTGAACCGTCAATAGGGTCAAAGACAAGCATGAACTCAGGATGATTGCCCACGATGCGGTCACCGAGTTCCTCTGAAATTATCCTTGCTGACAGACCGCGCTTTGTCAGTGCCTCATCAAGTGCATGTTCTGCTGCCATATCCATCCTTCGCGTGATATCCTTAGGGCGCTGCACAAGCATTTCCGCATAATCCGTGTTATCATTTATAAAGGAGCGAATTACATTCCTGATCTCAGTTCCTATATCGATAAGCGTTTCAATTTCCATGCCCAACTCCAAAACGTGCCATGATCGCATCGGCAGCTATTTTTGCGCCCTCATAAGGCCTCATATTATAGCTATCTATCGATATTTCCGGGTTGAGCGGTTCTTCATATGGAACATTGATTCCGGGCACATTAGCGCCATCCTGCGTTGATCTTTTGTAGATGCCTTTTGGCGAAAATACCGCCTTCCTGTGTGCTTCACGCTCCATGCACACCTCAAGCGGGCACCTTATGTACACCTCCGCAAAATTCGGGATGATGCTTCGCGCTGCGTCGCGGTATCTTCTTCTGTTCGCAGTGGCGTCTATAAAGACATTGACACCGCACTCTGTCAGCAGTTTTGCCATATAGGCAAGCGAAGCATATACGATGTCCCTCTCTTCATCTGTGTAACTGGGGTTAGGAGTAAGGACGCGCCGTATCTCATCAAGTTGTAGTATCTTTACCTTTATGCCTTCTGTCTCAAGGAGAGCAGATGTTCGCGCAGCAATTACTGTTTTCCCGCTTCCCGGAAGACCTGTGAACCAGACTGCAAACGCCATTTTTCCCCTATAGATATGAATTAACATCCTGATAATCGAATACTTCACTATCAAGGATATTATTGATAAAATTAAAGATTTTGTTTCTTACTCCCGGATCAAGGTTCGGATACCATATCGGACTTGCTACTACAAGGCTTCGAAACACATAGAATGGTTGTATTACTTCAAGAAGTTCCCTGTCACCGGTTATTCCCAGGTAATTATCAAAGAAGAGTTCATACATCTCCTGGAAAGGTCCTTTAAGCTCCCCATATTTTTGCAGTGAGTAGAACAAATAATTCATGGTTATGGAAGAAACGTCATCTGCCGCCTCGCCCCATTCACCGCGACTCCGGTCAAGCACAGTGAAGTCCGCACCCTCTCTGAACATGATGTTCCATGGGTGGAAATCGCCATGTGTCATGCACAGGCGGTGAGTGCGTCCTTTGATCATATATCGCCAGTCCACACATTTTTTCTCAATCTCACACAGGTCGCCCCATGTCACGAAATCAAGATCGTCCGGGTAGCTGTCTGTCAATCCCATAATGCATTCCCCGTGTCCTACGATATCCCTGAGCTTTCGAAGGTACAGTTCGCGGTCGTCATGCCTGTTCGCATGTATTTCCGCAAGATAGGTTGATAGAGCTTCGGTTCTTTCGACGTCAAGCGACGAGAGCTTCCCGTCTTTTTTTATCCTTTCAAGGTCAAGGAAATATTCTTTTCCCTCGATCTTTTCCATGAGAATAAAGTACTCATCAGCCTTTCCCGATGAAATGATCTCTCCTTGCCGGGTAAAATAACCAACGTCCAGCGACTTCACATGTCCAGGCAGGTTATTGAACACCGAATTCTGCCATATCAATATCTGTGCCCTGTCAGAGAAATGGTCATGCCCGAATCCCTTCTGAACTCTCATGGATGAGAGCACCACGGATCTTTTTTCTCCGCCTGCCTCAAAATCAATGAGGTAAGGTTTTCCGTATCCGAACCCTTTTATTCCTTCCTCGACCTCGACAGGCATACCTCCGAGTTTGCTTATTCCAGATACCTTTGACTTTCCGTACAGGCCGGTTAAATAATTCTCAACTGCCTTAACCTGAAGCTGCATTATGTTCCCATTTCCCAGGAGTTAAGGTATTTTTCCTGCTCTTTTGTGAGCGTTTCTATCTGGATGCCCATGGCTTCAAGCTTGAGTCTTGCGACCCTGTTATCGATATCTACAGGAACCCTGTAAACCTGGTTCTCAAGTGTCTTACTTTTTTCCGCTATGTACTTTACAGCCAGTGCCTGGTTGGCAAAGCTCATATCCATGACCTCTGGCGGGTGACCAAAAGCACTGGCAAGGTTCACGAGCCTGCCTTCTGCAAGAAGGTAGATCCTTCGTCCATCTTTCATGACGAACTCCTGAACATCATTCTTTATCTGGTTGACCTTATTTGACATCTTGGTGAGTGACGGGATATCTATCTCCACATTGAAGTGCCCTGAATTGCACACTATCGCCTGGTCTTTCATTACCTTGAAATGTTCTTCGCGTATGACAGAAATGTCGCCTGTAACTGTTATGAAAAGGTCACCGACTTTCGCTGCTTCTTTCATTGGCATTACCCTGAAGCCGTCCATAACAGCCTCAAGCGCCTTTCGCGGCTCAACTTCGATAACAACAACATTGCCGCCAAGACCCCGGGCGCGTGATGCCACGCCGCGACCGCACCAGCCGTAACCTGCTACAACGACTGTCTTTCCTGCGAACAGTATATTGGTGGCGTTCAATATGCCGTGTAAAGTGCTCTGTCCAGTCCCGTAGCGGTTATCGAACATCATCTTTGTTTCTGCATCGTTCACAGCGACGACTGGGTATTTGAGTGCTCCCTCGGCTGCCATTGCTCGAAGCCTTATGACCCCGGTCGTGGTCTCTTCGCACCCGCCCAGAATGTCTTTTATGAGTTCCGGGTGCTTTGAATGAACAAGTGCTATCGTGTCTGCTCCGTCATCAAGGGTGATATGTGGTTTTATCTTGAGTGCCTCTTCCAGGCATTCATAATACTGCTTCTCGTTCTCACCTTTTATAGCATAAGTCTTTATCCCTTCGGAAGCCAGAGCAGCAGCCACATCGTCCTGTGTGCTGAGTGGATTTGAAGCTGCCAGGGCGATGTTTGCACCTCCTGCTTTCATTGTATAAATAAGATTGGCTGTCTCGACAGTGACGTGAAGGCATGCCACCACATTAACGCCTTTTAAGGGTTTTTCCTTTTCGAATTGCTCTTTTATTTTCTGCAGCACTGGCATGTGCCTGCGCGCCCATTCGATCCGCTGTTTTCCTTCGTCTGCGAGTTTTATGTCTTTTATAATATAATCTTTCATAATAATCCCGGTCAATAAAACAGATGTGAAATGTTTTAGATGGTTATTAAATCTGTTGGTTTTGGAGAATCTACTCTTTCAATTTTACATATAAAATTGTAGGTCCTTTTTTAACTTTGTTTGATTTAATTTCAAAAATGTTTGGATATGCTTTAATTAGCTGTGATAATTGTTTATAACCATATGTGCGCGGGTCAAAACCAGGATCTAATTGAAGTAAACGACTCCCAAAATCTGCTAAATGAGACCATCCATCCTCTCTTACAGCCATTTCAAATGCTTCTTTCAGTAAAGGAAGATCGAACTTCTTTGTTTTATCATCCTTTATTGCCTTAATCAAGGATGTTGTTTTTTCTTTCATAATTGATTCTATGGGGGTCAAATTTTCTGTGTATATAAAAATATCACACGCTTTTACAAATGCCTTGGGGGTTTTCTGTTGACCTATCCCCATTACAAAAATACCTTTCTCCCGGATTCTTGTTGCAAGCCGAGTATAATCGCTATCACTTGAAACAATACAGAAACCTTCAACCCAACCGCTATGGAGAATATCCATAGCATCTATTATCATAGCACTATCAGTTGCATTCTTACCTACAGTATTTCTAAATTGTTGCATTGGTTGGAATGCAACATTGCTAATTGCATCCTTCCATCCGTTCATATTTGATGAAGTCCAATCTCCATAGATGCGTCTTATTGTAATTTGCCCATATTTGCCAGTCTCAGCCAACATTTTTTCAATTAGACTTGGTTGTGCATTGTCCCCATCTATCAACAAAGCAATTTTTTTCCTATTCCCTTCCTCAAATTCTTCAGTCATAAGCACTCCTTTAGATTTGCCATTCCAAAATAGCACTTCATATCATATAAATTTATTAGATTGGTCAATATTTTTAAAATTAGGCAGCAGCCTGTCAAAATACTTCACCACAACGCATCCTTCAGTACATTTCCCACAACGTGTGCACCCCTCACCTATAATGAGATGTGGCTCAAGAGTGATCGCATTTGTGGGACACACTTTCAAACAAATCCCACATTTCGTACATTTTTTCACCTTTATCAACTGCTTTGCTGTTTTCTCAAAAAGTGATAAAGCCTCCTCCTTTACCGGCGAATTGACAGAGATATGCCCGGATGAGAATATTTTGACATTTGAGCTATCCATTCTTATAAGGAGCACCCCAAGGTCTTCTGAGAATACGTTATCCCCAAGCATATTCGCAACATTGCACGCTTCCTCGATCCTGACCCCAGAGACTTTTGCTTCCATGGTATATCCTCCGGTCTTGCATGGTGAAATGCCGCCAGTTACAACGATACTGAACTCTTCTTCTCCACCTTTTGGAGTTGTATCTATCTTCAGTTCTTCGGAAAGATGCATCATCTTTGGCGGCAGGCTCTTCCATCTCCAGAAGCCGTGTTCGATGAATTTTTGCGAGAGCCCGTGTTCTTTAGCCCAGTCCATCAGGTACTTGTTCCAGCGCTCGAAAAGTTCAGGATGCAGTTCCTTGAATCTATAAAATTCACCGCTTAGTTCCGAAGGGCAGAGCCAGCAACCCACACGCTCAAAACCCATGTCATAGAGGGGATTGTACTTGAGCCTTCGGTAGAAAATATACAGCCATACCTCTATAGCCCGCCAGTTGCGTATGGGGAACACGCTGATCTGCCCGGGAATGAACGGATTTTCTTCCTTCGGCGCGATCCTTGATCGAGTAAAAGATTCATATCTCCTTTTCCCATCAATGGTGAGGCACTTTCGCCCCCCTTGCGTGCATTCTTCCATGACCGAGTTGATGGGCGCAAGTTTGCAGACCTTGCAGCACCACCTGAAATCCTTTGCAGGCGGACCAAAACTTGGCAGATTCTCCCAGAAGGCGCCCCCTGCTTCCACTTCAATAAGTTCTATATTGTTCTCTGTGCAGAATCTCCTTATGAACTCCACTGTTTCCGGGAACTCTATGCCGGTGTTTGCAAAGAACACTTTTATGGGTTTTTTAATGGCGCTTCTGGTCAGGTCAAGCGTGGTGAGGCTGTCCTTTCCTCCACTGAACGAAACATAGACCGGCGAATCCACGAACTCTTTCTGGTTGGCTATACCTCGTATGGTATTCACTGCATCTTTTACTAACTGTTTCATGTGAGGCGCATTGGCAAGGATTACCGTATCGAATGATGGGTTCTTCGAATTGAAACTCGCTTTTCCTGAGTCTATCTTTCGTATCTTTATTGATTGCCCCGCGTTTTTCAATTCGCTGATGTTCCTGTACGATACCCCAAAACCACTCAGGTTTCTGGCAATAATGAGGATCGTATCGCCTTTTCTTATATCGTCCGTGCATTCAAGGACATCGCCTCCATCTATTGTCTTTCCGCTGAGATGTCCTCCTTTTGAGGATATTTTGACGAGTTTTTTCAGCATCCCTGAATCGATAAGCGCCTGTGCCCCCTCAAGCATCAGGTCAAGCTTGAAAGCAAGTTCCTTCATATCAAATCTCAAAACCCCGAATCGAAGACCATCTACTATTATTTCATCAGTCTTGTCCTCACCTGGAATTTTGTTCAACAGTATAAGTTTTCCTGAAAATGGACTTGCTCCAAATGATTTCAGAAGAAGTTCGTCAATTATGCTTTGTTCATGCTGTGAGGCAAAACGCACATCACCGGGCAGTGTGAGATCTATCTGTGCTCCTTTTTCATGGCAAACCCCGCATTTATAATCAAGCAGCGGGATATTGCACTTGTTGCACCAGAAAATGAAGTTCTGTTCGATATCAAAATGTTTTGTGTCTTTCATTGGTAGAAGAGAGCTCTGTACTTAAAATAATCATACACAATATAAAGATAACCTCTTTTTGATCCCTCTTTTTTTCATCATAGCGAATAATATTTATCAAAAGCCTGCAAATTAATTACCATGGTATATGTCACATCTTTCAGGTGCTTCCGCTGCTCCAGGCAGTATAAACCCGAAGAAATAGAAAAACTGCCAATCCCTCGATGCAGTAACTGCGGCTCTGCCCTGGATGCAGAATATGACTACAGCTCTATCCAGAAGATCATACTGCGCGACGACTTTATGCGCGACAAGCCTGCTCACTGGAAATACTGGGCTTTCATGCCAGTGAAGGATCTATCAAAGATCATCACGATGGGCGAGGGCGGTACACCGCTTCTTGAGAACAACAGGCTATGGAAAAAAGGGAGGCTCCTGATAAAATCCGAAGCTTCTAACCCTACCGGCTCCTTCAAAGACCGTGGGTCATCACTTGAGATAACAAAGGCGCTTGAGTTCGGGAAGCAGAAAGTAGCTCTAGCATCTACGGGCAACATGGGTGCTTCAATTGCAGCATATGCTGCATATGCGGGACTTGAGTGCACAGTGTTCATTCCCGATATCGTGGGTAAAGAAAAGCTCACTCAGATAAAAGCCTATGGTGCAAAAACGATCATGGTAGACGGGGACTACTCTGTTGCGATGAAAGAAGCCGAGGATTTTGTGGTTTCAAACCCGGATTCATTCCTGACAGGTGATTATCCCTGGCGCAGCGAAGGGACAAAAACCCTGGGTTTTGAGATAGCAGACCAGTTATACTGGCGCATACCGGATCACGTTGTTGTCCCTGTGGGCAATGGCACGCTCATATGGAGCGTTTTTGAGGCATTCAGGGAGCTTGTTCTTGTGGGTATTACAGACAGGATACCCCAAATAATCGGGGTGCAGGTCGAGAACTGCGCTCCTGTTGTGCATGCCTGGGAGAACGAACTTGGCGAAATAATCCCTGTCAAAGACCCACAGACCGTGGCTACTGCTATCGCATGCGGGGACCCCATAGACGGGCTTGCTGCACTTTCGGCAATAAGAGAATCTGGCGGCGAAGCTGTCCGCGTGAGCGATCATGAGGTGCTGTCTGCACGGGATATTCTTGCATCGAATGGTATATTTGTCGAGCCAAGCGGCGCTGTTGCTTATGCCGGGGTCATAAAAAAGAAGCTTGAAGGGACAATTGTGATTGTTGCAACAGGGCATGGGCTCAAGGATATGATAGGGATAAATTAGAACTGTTTTTCAGTCTTATTCCTTCAACGCCTCTTCAATGCACTTTTCCGTGCTTGCCAGTATGCTCTTAACTCCGCACAGGTTAGGCACATACTTATGCGCTTTTCCTGAGTTCACCATCATGCATTTGAACCTCTCGCTGGCAGGGGATACTACCATGCATGTGTCGCAAAATACCTTTGCTCCGCTTTTCTCGATACGCTTCACAAGTTCAGGATTTCTGTCCTTTATGGCGCGAGATGTGCATACCCAGACTTCCTTTTTCACCTTTTTTCCATCCAGAAGATGCGCCAGACTCGCAAGCTCATCAGGGCTGCTGTGCGGGCAGCCAAAGGCGATAAGGTCTGGCTTGCCGGGTCCTATATTCAAATACGCAGACTCGTAAACTTCCTTTATCTGCCTTTCCTCTATCGTGATGGCATCCCGCGGGGCATCATATTGTCCAGCTTCTGGCGTTACACCTTCAACGTGGTACAGAGCCACAGCGCCTGAGGCTGCCATCGCTGCACCAAGGGATTTCAATTCATCCTTTGAAGGTCTTGACTTCAACCTGAAAAACGGAACTTTATCCCCTACCATTTCCCCTGCGATATACCCTAGCGCTCCATAATCAGAATCACTAAGCTTTGAATCGACCTGTATCAGTAGGTCAGGTTTCCGGTTCTCATCCAGATGAAAGCCGTAGTTCGCTGTCTTTCCGATCAACGCAGCAGAAAGTGCGCCGGGTCCACCCTCCCTGTTGGTGCGCGCCCCGATGACGGAATTGGCATAAGAGATGGCAGAAGATTCGCTCCATGCAAGGTGGTCGCCGATGGAGGCAAGGTCATCATAAATATTGTAAGGCGTACATGAGCACTCTATCTGCACGCCGAGAGCTTTGTATGCTTTGATGATCTCTTTCTGCTTTTTAGCGAATTCTTGGGATATTCCCATCTCTCTCCAGCATTCCAGGTCCATCCCTGCTGGATTGAGGATGGACGGGACTGCCACCTTTCCTTTCAGGTCTGATATCCATTCAAGCCCTGCGTCGCCAATTGTCTTATACGAGACACCTGCTATCTGGGCGCTCTTTATGGGGATGAGCCTGTCTGCGTCATAGATGTCACCGAGAGCTACAAGTATTTCGATGGCCTTCTGGTATGTGGCGCCGCGCTCACCGTTGAGGATTTTTTCTTCTTCATGAGTTAGGTACATCTATGCCTCCGTGAACGGTGTGCGATGATGCCTGTAATATAAAAATTTCACCGCAGAGGGCGCAAAGTACGCAAAGAGCTTTACTGCTTTGCGTTCTCTTCGTTCTTTGCGGTGGATTAAATATTAACCGCAGATGAACGCAGATACGTGTTCAACAATTTTATTGGGATGGAACACTGATTGCACGGATGACACGGATACACACGGATTAATGATATCCGTGAAAATCCGTCCAATCCGTGTCATCCGTGTTCTAATTAGCTGTGATATAATCCCGCGCTCCCATATAATGAAATCCTCATTTAATAATCTATTCATCGCCAAACGACTCCAAATAGAGCTTCTGGCGCACATTATAAATATCTTTTAAAATCTTCTCTTTAGAAATATGTTTGTCTTTTGCCTGCCCCTGCAATCTTATGATCAAATCCGGTATTTCCGGAGCCTCATTCGGATTTACCTTCATGAAACTCCCGGTCGCTTTGCCCTCTCGAACTTCCCTCTCTTGCTCAGGTCCATAGTCGCATCGATCCCCACCTTTGTCCCTATGCCGTTATCAGAGCGTGGATCAAGCGTGCTCCCCCTCACGTTCGGGTAAATGTAAATGTCCTCATCCCCCTTGACGCGGGTGGCTATCGCGAACTCAATGTCGTTCGGATCGAAAATATTGATATCATCATCCACGATCACGACTTGTTTCAAGCTCTTATGAGCGGCAAACGTAGCGTCAATAGCTTTCTTTGCCTCTTCATCGCAGTTCTTATGTATCTGCACAACGGCATGGAAGTACCAGCATCCACCTGGCGTCATCACCACGTTCCTGACATCAGCAACTTTTTTGACTTCCCTATAGATCAGAGGTTCATAAGGTACACCCATCATAATATTATGTTCGTTCGCCGCCGGCATGAGCGCATGATATATCGGATCACGCCTGTGCATGATTTTCGTGAGATAAATGACGGGCTGTTTCCTGACGAGGTCGTATGTACCGCTGATATCCACGAATGGTCCCTCATCCACAAGCTCTGTGGGGTGGATATATCCCTCAAGCACGAACTCAGCATGCGGTACTTTGATGCCGTTATAGCATTCGAATACCTCAAGCGGTTCACCTTTTAACGCCGCAGCATAGCTAAACTCCTGCCCTTCAGGCACGCGGGTAGATATTGCAAAAAGCGTCACAGGGTCGATGCCGATGACGATAGCGATGGGGAGCGGAACTCCATTTTCAGCGGCTTTCTTGTGAAGATTATAGGTATGCCTGAATTCAACAAGCCGCGCCGCAAGCCGGTCCTTTCCGATCACCCTGAGCCTGTGTATGGATGCGTTCATAATTCCCCCATATTCAGAGACAACAACGCCTGCTGTAATGTAGGGGGCGCCGTCGCCTTCATAATGCGTAAGTATGGGAAGCTTTGACAGATCTGGCTTTTCGCTCACTTCCTTTGTGGGTGATCCTTTCACGATCTTTACGATCCCTTCTGGAGCGCATGAAGAAAGGGTCTGGATTATCATATCAGGCGCTACTCCCAGAGCATCTGCCAGAAGTTGCCTTGAACCCAGGAGGTTCATGACGACTTTACCACCATTTACGTTCGTGAATAAGGTTGGTTCTTTTCCTACAACTGCCGAAACCTCATATACTGGAGAAAGGGGCTCATTGACTTCCTTGAGTTTCCCTTCATCTCTTAATCTGTCTAAAAATCCCCGTAAACTCATTCACGCCACCGTTTGTAAAGATTATGCTCAACTCCCAGAAGGTCTAGCGCACGCCCTGCCATAAAATCAATTAGATCATCAATAGAGGTGGGTTTTGGATAGAATGCAGGAGAAGCTGGAAGAATGATGGCTCCGGCCCTTGAAGCTCTTCCCATGTTCTCTATATGTATCATATTAAGAGGTGTTTCACGCACCATGAGAACAAGGGGACGTTTCTCTTTCAGGCATACATCGGCAGCGCGTGAGATGAGAGTATCCGACATCCCGACAGCTATTGAAGCAAGGGTCTTCATGCTGCATGGAGCAACTACCATTCCTTTTGACCTGTGGGAACCGCTTGCTACAGGGGCGGTAAAATCATCATCTCTGTAAACATGATCTGCAAGTTTTTCAACATCATTAACTGAATAATTTGTTTCAATTTCGATGAGCTGCTTTGCGGAATCTGACATGACTAAATGGGTCTTGATACCTTTTGTTCCCTTTAAGGTTTCAAGAAGGCGTATCCCATACTGCACGCCCGATGCACCGCTTATGGCAACGATTATTTCATTATTCATGATGTGTTAGTTTGTCTGCAATGTTTGAATAGTTTTTGTTAACCAATAAGTAGAATTAAATATCGCGTATTTCAATTATAGCCTGTGATCCAGATTCTTAAGGACGTCGCACTGCGCATCGGTCTTGGTATTATTTTTGGCCTGTTACTGCTGATATTCATCTCAATGCTGAAAACCATATTTTATAAGATCGTAAAGCAGATCAATATAATTATTGTCTTTGTTCTGTTAGTTTTGATCGCGTACGCACTTGGCGATATCGCAATAGATATACTACACTTTTGACCTTCGTATCCTGAGTTTGCCGATCAATTTCTTGAATTTGCTCTTGTTTACATTTTTTATCTTGACCCGAAGGTAGCCACGTTTAGAATTTATCACCATTTTGAATATTGTCCCTTCGGGGAAAGATTTAAGAAAATTGTCGAACTCCCCTTCCGCTGTATCTTTATTAATTCCCGTATATTCGATACTCATACTGTATTCTAATATTTTTTGAATCGATATATAACTATCTTTAATAACATTATCTGTTATCATTTTCTTAATTTCAATAGAAAATAATATATTGTTAAACGTTCATGAATTAATTTGATAATTCATGAAACGGGGGAAATATGTCTGAAATATATAGCAATGTTCTATTTGGACTCAATAAAGTGAACGGAGTTAAGATGACGGCGCTGGGAACCCGGGATGGTTTTCTAATCAGTGAATATGAAAACGACGATTCTGAAATAATGATACATATGGCTGCATCAATGATACAGGCTGCGGAAAAGGCTGCAAATCAGCTCGACAAAATAAGTCCTAACCGCGTGATCGTTGATTTTAAAGGTGAAAAGCTTATTGCGGCTTCTGCAGGACCAAAAGCGGTAATTTCAGTGATGGCAACACAGGATGCAAGCCTTGACCCTATCATCAGCGAGCTTGATCGGACTGTTGAGAGGATAAGAAATATAATGTAAACCTGAAAGAGTTCTGGATCCGTGCGATGAATTGGGACATGGATAAGGATTAAGTCCAGAAGAATGTTATTAAGAGCATGACCGTTTCAATCGCGCTAGCAGGAAAACCGAACTGCGGAAAATCCACGTTCTTCAAAGCCGCCACCCTTGCCAATGTCGAGATAGCGAATTATCCTTTTACGACAATAGATGCCAATCACGGCGTAGCATACGCAAGGACGGTCTGCCCGTGCAGGGAACTGAAACTTGATTGCGGTATATGCAGGGATGGTGTGCGGTTCGTGCCCATAGGCTTGATAGACGTGGCAGGACTAGTGCCAGACGCACACAAAGGACGCGGTCTCGGAAATGCTTTTCTTGATAATCTGAGGCAGGCAAAAGCGATAATTCATGTTATAGACACATCTGGCGGCACCGATATCGAAGGCTCCCCTGTGCCTGTGGGCTCGCATGAACCTCTTGATGACCTGAACTTCCTGAACCATGAAATTACAATGTGGATCTATGGCATCCTGAAGCGCAACTGGGAAAAACTATCTCGCAAGGTGAACGCAGAGGGATTAAAGATCGAGGAGACTATTGCAGAACAGCTTGAAGGTGCAGGAGTGACTGATGCTCAGGTCAAGACCGCACTTGCTCGCCTAAAGTTCCCTCGCGACAAACCCCATATATGGACTGATGACCAGATAATTGAACTTTCTGACTCGCTAAGGGCGCAAAGCAAACCCTTCATTATTGCCGCAAATAAGATAGATATGGCACCGCTTCAGAATATTGAGAAACTAAAGCAAAAAGGTGCGATACCGGTGAGTGCAGCAGCCGAAGCAACTCTGCGCCTTGCAGATAAGAGCGGGGCTATAAAGTACATACCCGGGGATGCTGATTTTACAGAGTCGTCAAACCTTTCTGCGGCACAGAAAGACGCCCTCTCTAAGATTCGCACCCTCATGAAGATATATGGGGGCACCGGGATACAGAAAAGCATCAATGAAACGGTATTTAACCTGCTTGACCTTGTTGTGGTATACCCGGTTGAGGATGAGAATAAATTCAGTGACAAGTTCGGGAAGATCCTTCCAGATGCCTTTCTCATAAAGAAAGGAAGCACGCCCAAAGACCTGGCATTCATGGTACATACCGACATTGGCAAGGGTTTTCTTTATGCTGTGGACGCACGAACCAAGATGAGACTGGGAGAGAAGCATGAACTGAAGAATGGGGATATCGTGAAGATAGTTGCTGTGAAATAATTATATAATGTGACCAAAGATATTAAGATAGGTTTCTTATGCCTTACGCAGCAGCAGATAGACAGGAATTCATCAAACGCTCATGTATCGCTTCCAGCACCCTTATCCTTGATTTCGGAGGTGTGCTTAATGATGAGTTGCCTTTATCCGTATCAGGAATAACAGCCAGAAAGCAATTATCAAATGCTGTCATAATGAAACCAGCTCTTGTCCCGTTCAAAGATGCTGCATTTGGTGCCGTGGTATCGTACCACTACTTTGATCTCTTACCCTCCGACTTGCTTGGTTATGTATTTAAAGAAGCAGCAAGGGTGCTTAGGAAGGACTCAAATATCTCATTCATGGTACAGCTGTGGGCACCGCAGAATGAAGCACAGCGCTCAAGCCTGTTCTTCAATGAGCTTTTAAAAGCCAGTGGGGCAATATACACTCATGAGTTCACAGACATCAGCAGTAAGCTTTCAGACTCTGGTTTTTGCGACATCACGGTTGAGACAATAAAACGCGATATATTAATACCAAGGGATTTCGTACGGTCGCATCTTATGCTTCTGGGCAACCTTGTGAAAAAGGAACAGGAAGAAGGTGTCGCAGGGATTAAGACACTTGCAAAACAGTACTTTGAGCAGGTCAACGAATATGGAGAAGCCATGCTCCCAGCGCTTCATTTTACTGCAAAAAAGATATGAGACAAAGACATCTTGAGATGATACTTGAGAAACTCTCAGGCTTTCGGACACCTGACCCATTAAAAGAGCAATATTCAACTCCTGCCACGGTGGCTGCAGAATTATTGCATTTTGCTTTCATGAGGGGAGACCTGATCGACACGGTTTATGATCTTGGATGCGGTGGGGGTATCCTGGCCATTGGGGCAAAGCTTCTGGGAGCAGAAAAGGTTATAGGTTTTGATGCTGATAATGACGCACTTGAGATTGCACGGGCAAACGCAGAAAAACTCGGCGTCAAGGTCGAGTTTGAGTGCTGCAATATAAATGATGTACACGGAAAAGCGCATACCGTCGTGATGAATCCCCCGTTTGGCGCCCAGGTGAAAGGAAGCGACCGCCCTTTTTTGAGGAAAGCCCTCGAATTAAGCAGCGTGGTTTATTCCATACATAACGCCGGCAGTTTGGAATTCATAAACAAATTCATAAGTCCGGCAATCATAACGGATCATCGAATGATCGATTTTCCCATAAAAAGGACATTCAGATTCCATACGAAAGATGTACAGGTCATTAAAGTTGAAATATACAGAATAGAGAAAAGATAGAGGGATTATTATTAGAATCAAGAGAAAGAAAGCCACAGGCAGAAGAAAGCTTGTAAAAGGCGAAGGAAAACCAAGAACATTAAAGAACGAAGAGAAAGAATTTGAAGAGAAAATAGAAGAGGAAGAAACGGAAGGAACCGAAGGAACGGAAGAAGAGATAGAGACAACTGAAGAAGAGATCGAAACATCGGATGAAGTTATCGAAGCGACTGAAGAAGAGATTGAAGAAGAGATTGAACAGGTTGAGCAACCAGTGGAAATAGTCCAGAAAGAGAAAGAAAAGATGGTGCTGCCCGGAGAGCTTATCGGGACTTCAGAGGAGTTCATTCCTAAGAAAGGGACTTTTGAAGAGAGAGGAAATATATACGCAACTGGCACAGGATATGTGAAAACAAACTCCAAGGAACGTTCTATTTCAGTTGAACCAGTTACCAGTACCCCCCCCGCACTTGCTGTTGGCGATATTGTTATCGGACAGGTCACAGACTTAAAAGAATCTGTTGCTCTGGTCGAGATAGCCGGGATCAAAGGAAGAGGCGAGCGTGCGATAGTAAATTCAGAGGGCGCAGCCATTCACGTTTCAAATGTCAAGGACGCATATGTCAAAGACCTGTCATATGAATTTGCACCTTTTGATATAGTGAAGGGAAGAGTTCTTGATCTGAGGAACATGCGACTCTCAACTGTGAATAAAGAACTCGGTGTCATGAAGGCTTATTGCGGCAACTGCAGGACTGTGCTGAAAAGAGAAAATGATAAACTTAAATGCCCTAACTGCAAGAGAACAGAAACGAGAAAAATGTCCTCTGATTACGGGACTGGCATAATTTAGGTGAGAAAATGGAACTTACGATAGTAAATAAAACGGAAAATGAGATCAGTATTAAAGTGGCAGGAGAGTCTCATACACTCCTTAACACGCTTAAGACTGCTTTGCTTAATAACAAACATGTGCAAATAGCCACATACGATATAAAGCACCCCACGATAAGCGAACCTATACTTTTTGTGAGAACAGATGGGGCTGACCCCATAGAAGTAATAAAAAAAGCATCAGGTGAACTTGTTAAGGAATGCGATGAGTTCATCAAACTTTTTAAGAAGAAGGCGAAGAATTAACTAACGCCTTATATTCCTCTTCTATAAGGTTACCCAGAGTTACGCCATGCTCTAAAGCTATGAGTATGGCGCTGACCTCTATTTCAACGAGTTTGGACAGCTCGTCATGTTTCTTATTGATCAGAGCTATCACCTTTCGTTTATCCATCCCAGTTTCTATCGTGATACGCTCGATTATTCGGTCAAAGAGCGAACGCTCCTCCAAAACACCAGGCTTGAATCCCTGAGGAGGGGCAACCGAGGATAGATCAAAGGCAGGACGAATGACATCCCCTTCTCTTTTTATGAGTCCGGCTCTTTCTGCCTCACGAACAACATTTTTTGCCTGCTCTGGAGAGAACCAGTTAAGGTCAATAGAAAGCGCAAGAACGAACTCGCTTTCTTTGAGCGCATCCTTTCCTTTTCTCTTGAAAGGAACTGAAACAGTATATATCAGGTCGGTCATTTGGGGGCGTTCTTTATTATCTCATCAACAATAGTATCTGCGATCCTTCCACTTTCTGTCCTGCCCATGCCGTCTATGTGGTGCACGTTCATCGTGAGTATGCCGCTATCGAGCCGGGTTCTTACGAGAAATGAGTCTCCCTTGAAGGGCACGCGGTCGAACTTATCGTCAAGAAATGAGTATTTGAGAATTACTTTGAAATCTATTGTTCCCTCATCTGTCACATCCCTCAGTATGGATTCAACAGTGTCGTCGTTAAGTGGATAAAAATTTACGCTTCGGTCTGTTATTTCAATGTTAATGCTTCTCTTTGCATGGACAGGGCGCCCTTTCAGATCTGGTGAATCTGTAATGAACTCTCCGAACTGTCCGTCTATCCCGGCTATTGTCCTTACGATATAATGAAGATCTGCTTTAAAATTATATTTTCGTTCAAGTTCAGGCTTCTGTGGAAATTGATGATAAATGCGTTTCATGTGGTTTCTAAATAATCGGTGAATCTTAAAAGCTTTCTGCTAAGGATTAATTATCCAGGTAGTGCATTTACATCTCGGACAAATGACCCATGGTATAAATCCAGCGAAGTTGAATTTGCCAAAGGTGATGACCTTGTATTCCGAAGAATTAGATCGAATGGGAAAGAAGACCCCAGAACAAATGTTAAGAGTTGAATTGGAGAAC
>JAUSDC010000166.1 GCA_030650845.1 Candidatus Methanoperedens sp. | reverse complement strand
TTCCTGCTTTTTTCCGCATTGGACAATGCTTGGCTTTCTTCTTCCAGATATGCTTTTGCTCTTAGTATCAATTTTTCGCGAGAGTTATTTTCATCAACGTACATATCTGGATTGAATATCAGAACATAGCGTCTACCGTCTACTATTTCTAGATTTTGATAGTATGTCTGGTCATCGTATTTTACAAACATCATTTTTTCTATTTTTTCTATCATATTCTCTGAGTTCAGTTTCTCAAAACGTTCGATATTGACGTTTTTTAGACCAGGAATCTGATTTTTATCCATAGCAGTTATATAAATATATTTTTTCTCTTCAAGATGTTTAAGATTTTCATCCGAAACCATTCCCCTATCAAAAACCAGTATTATTTCATTATCTCCAAACCCAAACTGGATTTTCCATTGAGTCGATAAGTTTTTAATTGTATTGACATCTGCTGTATAATCTTCCAATATATCCCACGCAAATGGATAACCATTTGAATTTACCAGAAGCGATAGGACTACTCTCTTTTTCTGAAAACCATTGCTTTTAGTTCTTCCTGGAGTTGCCAACTCACAATTACTTCCTTCAAAATATGAATCAGTTAGATCATAAAAAACAAACCTCAGGCTGTCTGCATCACGTTCTTTCAAAGTCGTGTAAAGGTAATTTTCTATATCCTTTTTCTTGTCCTCTATACAATCAAGTTCGCGAAATATTCTCGATTTGTTTATCTGTTCTGCATTTATGTGTAGTATGCGATCTAATGCAGTTTTATTGTACCACTCTACTGCAGAAAGATAACTTCCCGGGTCTAAGCAACGATATATCGTCAATATTTTTATAATCTCCGATGTCTGCACTTTCTTATTCTCTGATTGACTGAATATCTTTGAGATGCCCCATTGTTCCCAGATAATATTTAGAAATGCTACATCCAAAAAACGCCAATGGTCATTAAAGATAATGTCTTCCAATTTTGGTTTATCAATGTTGCAATTTTTCAAGATATCTAAAGCATAATTGAATAATTTCACTTCGTCATCAGTCAACCTTCCAAAATAGTACAGTTTGTTATGCTGATTTTTTCCATCTTTTCTGAACGGCTCCACTAGACTCCAGTAATCATGATGGTGCCTTTTGAGATACCAATTAAGCTTCATTTGATAGTTTATATATTGGTCGTAATAGTATTTAAATATTTTGGTTTGAAAACAAATAGCTCATCAAGTAAATATGGTTATTTCAAAAATTATTAATTGACCGTAATAGCTATAAGAAATCCATAGAATAATCAGGAGAAAATAAGGAAAAACAGCATCGGATGATACTATTCAGAACTAACATTCTGAATTAATTAGGTTTAAGATGGGAAAGGCGGGTTAAGAAGAAAACTTTTACCTGACGAATTAGGACCTTCGATAAGCGCTACATTTGGCAGATTTGTAGGAAATTTTGGTTTAAAGATCTGTTTTATGTTTTTCTTCACATCCATATCTCTTTCAAGTAAATAATCATACTCAATCGTAATTATTCCTCCTTTCCTTTAACTCCAAGAAGAATTTCAATTATTTTCTCTTCATCTAAACCCTGAGATATTAATCTTATAATTTTTTTTTCATCTTCATTATCCAATACCGAATTAAAAAAAGATACTATTGAATCATCACTCATTTTGTTTACCTCCTTCTTCGTAAACCCCTGCAAAAGCCATTGGAAATTTTAAAATTCTTAATTGAGGTAATTCATGAATTGATGCACCTGCAAATCCTTTCCTTAAACTTTCCATTTCATCTGAACTAATTACAATTCCATGCGATTTGGCTGCAGATGCATCCGATTTGAAAAATATTTTTGTATTAATGACACTGGACAAACCACTTGGAATATCTGTTGGATTTTGAGAGGAAAATATTACGCCAATTTTTTGACTTCTTCCTGTCCTGCAAATTGTATCTAAATCCCCTAAAGCCTCATTTGAAGCTGATGTATTGTAAAATTGATGCACTTCATCAATAATAATCAATATCGGGATTTCCGATTTTTGTTCACTTTTGGTTGAGACAATTCGATTCAATAAATGCCTTAATACTATTGAACCGAACTGTATTCCATTTTTCCCTGCTACATCTATCACAGACATTTTACCGGGCTGCAAAATATCTCTTTCACTTAATGATTTAGCATTTTCATTATCAAAAAAGTCCACTGCGACATTTAGATTTCTCAAGATATTATTATAAGTTCCAGCATGTAAAGTTACCGCCGATTCATCACTTCGAATATTCAATGTGGGGAAATAGTATTTATTATCCTGTGCTTCTTGAAAATAATTTACAAAATTACTAAATGTGAAATCTTCTTTACTCCGTTTCTTTCTTCTGTCTTCCTGCCACCATCTAAAAATATTTGGTAAATTCTGAGCTGCAGCATCTGTTATTCCATGTAACAGCCCTGTTAATGATTCTGGGTCTATCTCTTGAACATTTAGGGTAATTTTTTGACAAATGTCTGGATTTACCCCTTTTGTTGGGCCAATAATTGTGTTGGCGGGATAGTACACGATGAAGTTATCAATTCCATGTGCTTTTTGTCCCAATTTATCCCATTCTTTTATTACTTGAGGATTATTTGTATTCGATGATTTATCCATTTTCAGGAAATCTACATCTTTAACATTTATTGCCAAAACTGCTCCCCCCAATTCTTCAATAAAATACTGAGCCAAATATTTTGTTGCTACTGTTTTTCCACTACCTGTTTTTCCGCAAATTAGCATCTGATGATAAAACATATCAGTAGGTAACCTCGTAGTTATTAGACTATTTTTTTCATCCGTTAAAAGTTGATTCTGGCCTGAATGAACTGTCGCTAAAAATACTTGTGGCCCTTCCTTTATATCTCCGAAGGCGAGGTCTATCTCTTCTTGATTAGAACGTCTAGCAAGCAATTGTGGTCTAATATATTCAATTAATCCATCAGAACGATTAGTCAAATCTTTGATCCTGTAAGCTGTGATAATATTTTGACATTTCTGATCGGGATTCAATGGAGATAAATCCATATCGATAATCATCGGAGATGGTGAATAAGGTTCGTGTTGAGAACTGTTATCCACTCTTAAAATAAATTTTGTTTGTTTTTCTTCAATAGTGAGATATGATCCCTTTGGTAACAAACCTGTAACATCGTTCTTTGAAACGAATTTTATTTTTCCACCATCTTCTCCTAATACAATCCAAGTCATTTTATTTTCACCATCCAAATCTTTCTTGATTCATAGTTGGAACTAGTCCCGAATATTTTGCAATTTTGTTAATATCAGTGAGGCGTAGAGTGTCTCTAGCGTATTTTTCAGCTATTGCTATTGGTCGAACTTGTGGATTCTTCAGATCTCCCTGGGCAAGTATAAGATAGTAAATGAGATCCATTATTTCATCTATTTTTTCTCTATATTTTTGGAATGTATCTATGTGAAATTCCACCCTCTGTGGGCTTAATTCGAATGCTTTGATATAGCAGAAAATTTTTGCATTGTCTGGATTATTTCTATCTGCGTATTTGAAGAAATTTGTTCGTTGTCCTTTTTTGAGATATGTATATGCCCAATGCATATCTGAGTTGAATTTTCCTGACAATTCAGGAATATTATCTGTTACCAAATTGCTAGAACTATTTTTTACAAAGAATATTGGTATTATATCTTTTGAAAGAAACTTGTTGATCGCTCGAATCATGAATGTATATACATCACCCCCGATAAGTGGTCCATCAATAAACAAAATTGATCCTGAAGGTGAATATTCAGTGAGAAATTCTATTTTATCGTTCACATAGTCTTTTTTTGAGTCCATCTCCGGATCTTTTGAGTATTTGATAAATTTGGATTTGTTGGTTATATCTTTGGACCGGGTATAGAAATAAAAGGTTAGCAGATTTAGCGGTATAAAATCTAATTCTTTCATCACAACCAAAGAATGAGACATGAGAAATGCGGTTCCTTCAAGACCTGAGAACTTATTTATAGACTCATCATAAGCACAACAAATTGTTGTATTTTCATGTGCAATCTTATCTCCTTTTCTTGGGTCAAGCACATACCTCTTAATCTCTTCAACATTTGTAACTAATCTTCCATCTGGTGGATATGTATAAAACTGAAAATCCATTTCTTGATTGGATGGCTTTGGAGGAAGTTGAATATTCAATCTATTAATTTCAGATATGGTATCATTGAAAGATGGATGAAATAATAATTTATTTAGATTATCCATATCTACTTCCTTTTGCACATTTTGATACGCACCATTTTTCACCCGTTAAGATCTAATTGTTAGATCAAGGATCTAAACATTTCGGTAAATTCAATAAATTCTTGATTACAACTTACTTTCACCTTACTTACAACTTAGTTATATTCATAAAATTAGATCATATTAATTTATATATTATTAATTAGATTAATATCGATCCTTGCGCGAAATCACAAGGACCGACTACTAACAATTTCTCCAATCTCACAGCGAAGTGCAGATAGGAGAAACGAAAATAAAACTCCACCCTAACTGGAACATCCATAATTTCGCCCCCTCCACCTTCACCCCCGAAACCACAACCGTCTGGTCCTTCCCCGACCGCGGCGACTGGGCTACCCACGTCGGCAACTACAGGGGCAACTGGTCGCCATACATCCCGCGAAATCTCATACTTCGCTACACTGCGCCCGGCGATCTTGTGCTTGACCAGATGGCTGGCTCAGGCACCACGCTTGTGGAATGCAAGCTACTGGGACGGCGCGCCGTGGGGGTGGACATCAATCCCGATGCCGTCATGGTGGCGCACCGATATGTAACATATGCAATCATAAATCCCGATATAAGGGATACTCGAAATGGTTCGGATCAAAGCCTTTTGAGAAATTTGACCCGAAAAATAGATATGATATCAAAATGATATAATATTATCATGACAGAAACTCAGGTAATTTTCAGGCTTGAAAAAAGATTGCTTAGAGAGTTTGACGAAACTTTGAAAATGTCTGGATTTAAGACAAGGAATGAATGGTTTCGGGCATCAATAAGAGCATTCCTTGAAGATGTTGAAAGGAAAAAAGTTCTAAGGAAATTAAGGAAACTTGAAGTAAAAGGATTCGAAGAAGCAGATATTAAAGAGATGGTAAACGAATGGCGGTCTGAGAAGAAATAAATGATAATTATTGATACGAATGTCCTGCTGTCATTTCTTCTCACAAACGGCATAACCCGCAGAATAATTGTGGAGAATCCTGATGAATTTATATCTCCTGAATTTTGTTTTGAAGAATTGTGGGAGCATAGAGACCGCTGGAATAAGAAAGACCTCCCGGATACTGAATTGTATGAAGTTATTAACGATGTAAAGAGATTATTTGTGATGGCTGTACCTCCTGATGTATATAAACCGTATATTTCAGATGGGGAAGAACTTACGAATGATAAAGAGGATGCACCTATTATCGCGCTTGCTTTATCTGTGGACAATGAAGGAATCTGGACGTACAATACAAAACATTTCAAACAGGAGGTTTTTGGTGAACGAATAAGGGTATTGTCAACAAAAGATGTCATAAAGTTATACCCTTTAAAGGAGTGAAACTGGGCATATTGAGTTCGGTGTTAATTTTTTTTTCATACCAGATGGCTGGCTCAGGGACAACAGCCGTGGAGAGCAAACTCTTATGACGGCGCACCGTGGGGGTGGACATCAATCCCGATGCCGTCATGGTGGCGGGCAACAGGCTGGACTTTTCTTATGCGCTGCTGGATGCTGATTATAAAGTAACTGATATCAGGACATACGCGGGAGATGCACGCTCGCTTGACCTTATTGAGAGCGAATCCATCGACCTCATCGCAACCTATCCTCCTTATGCCAGCATCATCCCATATTCCCATGACCGCAAGGGCGACCTGTCAAGCGTGCACAGCATTACTGAATTCGCTGAAGAAATGAAGAAGGTCGCAGTTGAGTGCATGCGAGTCCTCAAGCATGGAAAGCACTGCACGAGGATATCATCAAGCTGCAGTGGAAAATGAAGAGCACACGGGAGAAGTGGTTCGGGAAGAAGTATGACTTTTACCTGATAGGGCATGAGCATCTCTATGTGTTCAGAAAGCCGGAAGCGGGGGAGAGGGTGACGAGGTTCAGGGAGGGTATGAAGTGATGGTAGGTGGGGATCATGCAGACAAATGCGGTATCTTCGATAAAAAGCAGGGTCGAACCGCAACACAGTGGAGCTGTTTGGGGCATATTGGCGCCATGGAATTAATATTTTATAAGTAATAAATATAGATATTAGAGAGAATATCTCACTTTCACCCCGCTCTCTCAACCCTTTTAAATACGAAAGACATCTTAACAATGCAGGAACTGCATCTTCAAAGAGAGAAATAAATATGGACTCAAAAGAAGCGCTAGTTGTTTTCGAGGGAACCAAAATAAGAAGGCTCTGGCATGATGATGAATGGTTTTATTCAGTTTCAGACATAATAGGTATTCTCACAGACAGCAAGGATGAGCTTGCCTACTGGAGAAAACTCAAGCAGAGAGAACCTCAACTCGTGACAATTTGTCACGGTTTGAAACTGCCTGCTGCGGACGGCAAATTGAGATATGCTGACTGTGTAAATACAAAGAATGCTTTCAGGTTGATCCAATCAATTCCATCCCCAAAAGCAGAGCCGTTTAAGCAATGGCTCGCCAAAGTCGGATACGAAAGGATACAGGAAATAGAAAATCCAGAGCTAGCGCAGGACAGGGTTAAGGAATATTATGAACTCAAAGGCTATCCGGAGGATTGGATCGACAAGAGGCTAAGAGGCATAGCGATCAGGCAGGATTTAACTGATGAATGGAAAACAAGGGGCATTCAGGAGCAAAAAGACTTTGCGATTCTTACGAATGAGATTTCAAAGGCAACATTTGGCAAAACCATTGGTGAATACAAAAAATTCAAAGGATTGGAAAAGGACAGGCAGAATCTGAGAGACCATATGACGGACTGGGAGTTGATCCTTACAATGGTTGGTGAGAAAGCAACAACGGACATTACAATTTCTAAAGACTCCCTGGGATTTGATGAATGCAAGGATTCTGCTATTGAAGGCGGTACAATTGCAGAAAATACAAGGAAAGAGCTTGAGGAAAAAACGGGAAAAAGCGTGATCTCAAGTGAAAATTATCTTCATATAACTGGGAAGAAAACAAAAAAAATCAGTCCCGGAAAAGCTAAAGAGACTGGAAACAGATAAGGCTGGATTTTTCTTATGCGCCTCTGGATGCTGATTATGTTGCTCCGGAGATCAAGACGTATGTCGGGGATGCGCGCTCGCTTGACCTTATTGAGAGCGAGTCCATCGATCTCATCGCAACCCATCCTCCTTATGCCAGCATTATTCCCTATTCACATGACCGCCAGGGCTGAATTCGCTGAAGAAATGAAGAAGGTCGCAGTTGAGTGCATACGAGTCCTCAAGCCTGGGAAGCACTGCGCGAGGATATCATCAAGCTGCAGTGGAAGATGAAGAGCACACGGGAGAAGTGGTTCGGGAAGAAGTATGATTTTTGCCTGATAGGGCATGAGCATCTCTATGTGTTCAGGAAGCCGGAAGCGGGGGAGAAGACGACGAGGTTCAGGGAGAGCATGAAGTGGTGGTAGGCGCCGCAATTTTCAGGATGATCGTGATCCGTGCGTATGTCGAGTAGAGCCCATAGCCCACCTTTTATCAAGGTAATAGCCCCAAAGTTGCTATGAGCCCCCTCACAGAACCGGACTTGAAGATTTCCCTCATCCGGCTCTTCAGAAGCACCTCCTCTATGCGTTCAGGTTATAGAGTGAACGCGTTTTGAGTCTTAGACGTTAGTTTTGTTGTCATCTTCTTCTCACCTCTGAGTGTGTTAGATGTGACCCTAATGTCACTCATGCTTCTGTCAGTCCCTTCCCTCCACAGGAATTACCCTGCTTCAATGGTACTACGAACTGATCCGACTCCCAGAATGCTGTTTGCAATATCTCACCGTTTATAGGCTTAATATCGCATACTCCTTTTGAGAGAGCATCCTGGGTCTCCCGAGTTCCCAAATTCACCATTTGATACCATGCTGCGGTCTTAGACCCCGTTGGACTCACATCACCTTGCCTTTCGCAGCTCTCTGCTATATTCCAAGACCGGAGATGCATTAATTTCGGTGCTGTGATTGCTGCCTTCCGTTCACGCGGAGAACGTCGGCTTCCAAGATCAACGGAATTTCGAGGCTCATAACCTTCACATACATTATATTGCGGCCTGGTATCCCTTCCCCCCAGCTTCACATTGGCCTGTTACCAGGCCGGGTGTGGGGTTCAGTTCTGAGGTGGCGGCTAGCCTTTCCTCATGCTGGATTTGCACCAGCTTGCGAATTTGAGCTTTGCTCGGCGCGCCCG
>JAUSDC010000165.1 GCA_030650845.1 Candidatus Methanoperedens sp. | reverse complement strand
GTTCTGATTCTATCTTCTGGTTTTCAACAGATGTCTCAACAACTGGTTTTTCAGCTTCTTCAGGCTCAGGTTCTAATTCTGTTTCTAAATCTGTCTTCTGACTTTCTTCAGGTGTCTCAATAACTGGTTTTTCAGCTTCTTCAGGCTCTGGTTCTACTTCTGAATCTATCTTCTGCCTTTCAACAGGCTTCTCAACAACTGGTTTTTCAGATTCATCCTGCTCAGGTTCTGCTTCTGGTTCTGATTCTATCTTCTGGTTTTCAACAGATGTCTCAACAACTGGTTTTTCAGCTTCTTCAGGCTCAGGTTCTAATTCTGTTTCTAAATCTGTCTTCTTGCTTTCTACATGTGACTCAACAACTGGTTTTTCAGCTTCTTCCGGATCATGTGCTAATTCAGTTTCTAAATCAATCTTCTGGCTTTCTGCTAACTTCTCAGAAAGTGGATTCTCTTTCATAAGTTTTGTTTTAAAAGAAGTTAATATTCTTTCAATATTATTTAAATCCCCTTCAACATCTTCCAGGTTATCGTGCCCTTCCTTTGCTTCCTTCAGAGCATTCTGAAGCTGGGCATAACCTGGTAAATCCATGGGCAACAAAAAAATATCTTTTTCATATATTTTTAAGATATCCCTCTGTTTGATCGCTATAAGGATGCTCTCTCTGAATGAATCCTTATCCAGAGAAGGATTACTGATAGCTACAAAGCTAATAACATCCTCTATATCATTCTCCTTCGGAGATGTAAATTCAACAAGGAATTTACCCACCGTTTCGCGTATATTCACCATAACATTTCAATTATATTTGTATTTTCTTGAAATCTTCAATATCCTGTGACAGTCGGAACAATTCTTCACCAGTTATTATTACTCTGTCTCTAAGATCATTGAGTTCTTTTCGCAATTGCTTTATTCTGACATTCATCAGGAACATGGTAAAAAATGATATTATCAACAGTATAATTAAAAATGCATTAAATATCTGAAGTAATTCTCCGGCCATTTTTATTTCCCTCCGAAAACTGACCTGGCAAGACGGTCCACAAAACCTTCTTTTTCTTCTTTTATACTGCTCTCTTTATATATTTCTCCTGCAAGTGTTGCAGCAAGTCTGCTAAAAGCAATGGCTGCTGGAGACTTGGGTGCCCGTATTACGATCGGCACTTTAAATGCAGCTGAACGCCTCACATTTGCATCTTCAGGTATCATTTCAAGTACCTTTACACCTAAAAGTTCAGACACTTTATTTCGGTTGATCTCGGTTTTCTCAAGTTCAGCCCGGTTCAAAATAACACCCTCTACTGACCTTCCAAGCATCTCGGTCAGGGCTTTTGTCTTCAATGCATCTGCCATTGAAGCAAGTTCAGGATTAACAACAAGGATCACTTTGTCTGCAACAGCAAGCGGTATAACTCCATCCTTGCTTATGCCAGCCGGGGCATCGATCAAAACAAAATCCATTCCTTCAACGATGGCTGTCATGACCTCTTTTAATTTTTCCGGATTTGAATTCTGGAAGCCTTTCAGTGATAAGCCGCTAGGAACTACTTTGAGCCCGCCAGGACCTTCATAAATGGCTTCCTTTATCTGTGCGGTGCCGGCTAATACCTCGTGAAGCGTTATTTTACTTCTCTCAAGACCAAGCAAGAGACCAAGGTTTGCCATACCTATATCCGCGTCAAGAACAACGGTCTTTTTACCAAGAAGAGCCAGAGCAGTGCCCAGGTTAAGCGTTGTTGTGGTCTTACCTGTTCCACCCTTACCCGAAGCGATTGTGTATACACGTGCTGTCATATTTTATTCCTTCAACCTTTAATGAAATGCCAAAACAGGCTTTTATTATTATATATATTTTAAGGTTTATAACTTTATTTGATACTTATGATTATAATTATCAGATATACTTTTCCATTGAATTAAATATTCTCATTCTGATAAACGCCCGAATATCCCTTTCGTACTTCTTCCCCTAACCTGAAAAACAGAAGCTGTAGAACTCGTGCATTTTTCTTGAGATTAAAACCCTTTTCATTAAATATGACAAGCAGGCTCTCACTTCTTCCGCTGTAACCTGCATCCCACACTGCTGTCTCAACTGTTACGCCGCACCGCAGCAGGCTTGAACGAGGTTTTGCGATGGCTGCTATGTTTTTCGGGATATTGACTATCTCATTGAACACTATCTTGTAGCTGCCTTTTGGTAAGTGAACCCACCCATCATTATCAAAATCAATTTTATTTGTATCTGGAAGTTTTCGCTCAGAATTATCAAAAGCAATAGCCCCTGAACCATCATGAACCTCGACGCGGGCAAGCGTCAGTTCGATACCGTTGGGCTGTATCTGAATATCCGGATCGATCATTTGTTCGACAAGAGGCGGCTTTTTATTCACAAGAGAAATGAGTTCTTCATGGGACAGCATGAAAGTACAATTGTAGGATGACTTGATAAATATTCCTGATCGTTAAACTGTAATAATAATATTCCAAAATTATGTCCGCCAGATATGGGTATCCTTAAATGATATAAATGACAATTACAGGAATATGATCCATATCCTTGAAAATATCGATAAGTGGACGTGTGAATATAAGAAATGCGGGGCACGATGCTGCACACCGGGTATCCAGCTGACTATTGCTGATATTAAAAGGATAAGCTCGCTTGGTCATTCCATCGATGAATTCATGGAGTTTGATGAAACAGATAAGGTCTTCAGGATAAAAGGGATTGAAGGGAGATGTTATTTCCGGGGCAAGAAACTTGAATGCACGATACGTAATAATGAACCTATTGTTTGCCGCCTGCTGCCTTTTAAGATAACTGAGGTCTCGTATTCAGATGAACCAATAATGAGCCTTAAGCCAGTGGTGGACTGCCCTGGTGCAGGTCAAGGGAAAAAATTAGATAAAAAGAAGATCGAAGATGATGCGTCCTTATTCCTTCATGAGAACCAGAAGCTTATCAGGGATATTAAAAAGAAGGGTGAAAAAAGGGTTATAGAAGAGCTTTAATCGAAAGATTCTCTCTGATCAAGGATATAGTTGATAATTCCGACACATGAAGATGCAAGGTACGCCCTGCTTCCAATTGAAACTTTTTTTCCGTACCTGAGTATGAACTCCTCGTCCTTCTTAGGAAGCCCCACCTGGTCACCCAGAACAAAGACCGGGTTCTCGCCAAGCTCTATCGTCCTTATGCTTTCCCCTGATTCTTCAAGAACAAATATGTTACTTTTCTCTTTCACAAGCTGCTGCAGGCTGTTCTTTTTGACATGAATGCCAGGGTGGCTCTTTCCAGAAAGGGCGTTCCTGATCAGGTCTTCCCAGGTGCGCTCATCCACACGCACGTCACGAAGCGTTGCACCTTCAACAACCAGTTCTTTTGGCGGCGCCGGCGGTCCTCCAAGGATGGCATGAAAGGTAACATCCCGCCTTATGGCATGCGACATAAAGATCGCCATCAATATACACTGGTAAACCACATCCAGCCTTCCTGCGTCCTTGAGGCTTTCAAAACGAGTGTCTGTTCTTCCTGTCCTTGAATATAGGATGAATTCTCGCATGAGCATTATTGATGGGGTAACCTGTTTAAGTAGATAACGTTGGTCTATATATGAAAAAAAATAGCAACGAACACAACGAACTCGACGAACTCACGCCACCGGAGTTCGTTTTAGTTCGTACCAGTTCGTTGTTTTTTTCAGGTTCATCTACGTACCGAAGGTTCATAGCTGACTCTGTGGTTTAATAGATAGTTTTTTATTAAGTGTATCCATTTAGAAAGTCGAATATATATGTTAGACATTGCAATCCCAAAAGGCAGCCTTGAAGAGCAGACACTTCTCCTTTTCAAGCAGGCTGACCTTGAGATAAAAAAAACAGACCGTGAATACAACCCCACGGTAAAAGATCCAAGGATCAGGAAAGTAAAGATACTGCGTCCTCAGGAAATTCCAAAATACGTTGAAGAAGGCTACTTTGACCTGGGGATATCAGGCAAGGACTGGGTAATGGAATCAAGTTCCGATGTTGTTGAAGTCGCGGATATGATATACAGCAAACAGGGAGAGGGGACTGTAAAGATCGTAGTGGCAGTACCGAACGATCAGCCCGTGAAGACCGCTAAGGACATTAAACCCGGAAGCAGGGTCTCCACCGAATACCCGAAACTCACAAAGAAGTTCTTTGATGCCCTTGGGATACCTGTTGATATACGCTACTCATACGGCGCTACTGAAGCAAAGGTGCCCGAACTTGTGGATGTGATAGTGGATCTGACCGAGACTGGCTCAACTCTGCGGAAGAATGGATTGAAGATCGTGGATATCATACTTGAATCCACAACAAAACTTATCGCGAACAAGAAATCCTGGAAAGACCCAGTAAAGAGGAAAGAGATCGAGGAGATAAAGATCCTCCTGCAGGCTGTTCTTGAGGCTCGCGGCAAGGTGTTTATTGTAATGAACGTGCCTGAGGACAGGCTGGATGCTGTTGTTAATGACCTTCCTGCCATGAAGAGACCCACTGTGTCAAAGCTGTACAAATCGGATTATTATGCAGTGGAAACAGTGGTGAGCAAGAGTGAGATCAATACTCTGATACCTAAGCTCAAGGCGCTTGGGGCTGAAGATATACTTGAGATGGATATTACGAAGATAGTGCATTGAAAAAATGCTAAAAATAACCACCCCCTCACGCCTGCACATGACCCTTATCGACATGAATGCCTCACGTGGTCGTGTGGACGGCAGTATCGGGCTCACGCTTGATGATCCAGTGATCAGCATCACTGCGCAAATATCTGACATGATTGAGGTCACAGGGAACAGCGAACACGCGCAGCGCATGAAAAAAAGCGCTTCCGCGCTCCTGCCGAAAGGAGAAGGAATACTCATAAACATTGAAAATGATTACCCATCCCACATCGGCATGGGTTCGGGAACACAGGCATCACTTGCTGCTGGTATGGCTGTGAACAGACTGTTCGGCCTGGGTTTAAGCGTTAACGAGATAGCCTTGAAAGTTGGCAGGGGTGGAACAAGCGGGATCGGTGTTGCTGCATTTGAGAACGGCGGTTTCATACTTGATGGAGGACATAAGTTCAGCGAAAAAAAAGCATTTCTTCCATCCGCAGCAAGCAAGCTTCCAGCGGCTCCAGTCATATTAAGAAAAGATTTCCCTGATTGGCCTATCATGATCGCGATACCCACGCAGAAGGGCGCTTCCATGAATAAAGAAGTTAACATATTCAAGACAGAATGCCCGGTCCCTCTGCACGAGGTTGAAAAACTCTGACTTATAATATTGATGCAGCTTCTTCCTGCACTTTTTGAAGAGGATATGAAAGTATTTGGCAGGAGTATCAATGCGATCCAGGAACTTGGATTTAAGAAAAAGGAAGTTGCACTTACGCCCGTTTCAAACGTATTAATGAAGGTACTCAGGGAAGGAGGGGCATATGGGGCAGGAATGAGTTCATTCGGACCTACTGTTTACGCATTCGGGGAAGATGTTTTAGATCTCAGAAAAATAGCTGAGGAATTCCTTGGTACTAAGGGGCAGGTCTTTATTACAAAGGCAAGGAACACAGGGGCAAGAATAGAGATAGCATGATTCTTTTGGCATATTGTTCGTAATGCGCAGAAAGATCCAATAATCTGAGCATAATATTTTTTTTACTCAACTTTTTTGACAGGATTTACTGGATAAACAGGATTTTCAGAATTGGATCGTATCCTGTCGATCCTGTTTATCCTGTCTGAAATTTACAATTTCTTGAAATACTCAACATTTATCTATAATAGCACATATTGAAGAACCAAATCTTCATATTGCATAGTCGGAGCTTAATCCAAAATGGTAGAATCAGAAGCACATAAAAAATACGAATTCAAACGAACTCTTGAGGCACTGAGCGATAAGCACGGAAGAGGCACAGAACTGATATCTCTGTATATCCCGCATGATAAACAAATCCACGAAGTCTCAAGCCAGCTGCGGGAAGAGTTCGGTCAGGCTTCAAACATCAAGTCAAGGGTGACAAGACAGAATGTAACAGGCGCAATTGAATCCCTGCTTTCCAGGCTTAAACTTATTCCTAAGGCTCCAGTGAACGGCGTAGTGATCTTCTGCGGAGCTGTGGACATTGGCGCCAACAAGACTGATATGCAGACATTCATTATGGAGCCGCCTGAACCTCTTGTATCTTATAAGTACCATTGCGATTCATCCTTCCTTCTGACGCCTCTTGAGGACATGCTGCATGAGAAAAGGACATATGGCCTCCTGGTGCTTGACAGGCGAGAAGCAACAGTGGGGCTTCTTATCGGAAAACACATAGAAGAAATGTCACATCTAACATCCAACGTCCCTGGAAAACAACGAAAAGGAGGACAGAGCTCTCACAGGTTCCAGCAGCTTCGCCTCATAGCGATAAATGATTTTTATACAAAGATAGGGGTAGCAGCAAGTGAAGTATATCTCGCAGTTGACATGAAGGATTTCATGGGTGTGTTCATTGGCGGACCATCTCCCACAAAAGAAGAGTTCGAAAGCGGGGCATACCTGCATCATGAAATACAGAAAAAGATACTCGGTCTCTTTGATGTTGCGTACACTGACGAATCAGGACTGCATGAACTGTTCGACAAACTTGGAGATGCACTGCAGGATCTTGACGTTGTTAAAGAGAAAAAGTACATGGAGCGCTTCATGAAAGAGCTTGTGAATGACACAGGTCTTGCTTCTTATGGTGAAGACCAGGTAAGGAAGAACCTTGAAATGGGCTCTGTGGATACACTGCTATTGTCAGATGAATTAAGAAAGCTCAGACTCACCATAAAATGCGGCAATTGCACCAACGAGGAAAAGAAGACCATTTTGAAGAAGGCTGGAGAGGAGTATCAGCCATTGAACTGTTCAAAATGCGGGTCAGGAATGAAGATCGTTGAGTCTGTGGATATAGTGGAAGAACTTTCAACTATCGCAGACCAGATGAGCACTAACATCGCTTTCATCTCGAATGATTTTGAAGAAGGGAATCAGCTCATGTCAGCCTTTGGTGGAATTGGGGCGATATTGAGGTTCAAGACAGGGATATAGTTGAGCTTTGGCAGTTTAAAAAACAACAATAACGTCAACAACGAACTTGTACGAACTGAAACGAACTCCACCAGCGTTAGTTCGTTTTGAGTTCGTCGGAGTTAGTTGTTAATTTATCCATCATTCCTTTTCAATCATGTATTTGATGGTCAGGTCTATAGTGAGACACCTGAGATTGTTTTCATTCTCCTTAAGTGCCTGCTTTATTTTCATGTTCTCAAGAAACTTTTCTATCTGTTCTTTTATCTGGGCAAAGCGAACATATTCCTGGACAGTCAGTTTTTCTTCATTAGAAGTTTCAAATATTATGGAACTCAAAGTTCCTCCTGATGATTATTTCTGTGTCCAATTTCAACATGAGTGCAATCTGCGCACTCGAATTGTAGCGTGGTATGCATAATATTGAACCGGTCGCTTATTTTTTTGTTGATCTCATTTATAAGTACTTCTGTCTGCTGGACATGTATCCTGTCAACAAGAATATGTGCGCTCATGGCATGTATATTGGAGCATATACTCCAGATATGGATATCATGCACCCCCTTTACCCCATCAAGTTCCATGAGCTCCCTGGAAAGTGAATCTGCATCAACATGTTTTGGCGCAAATTCAAGCAAGATCCGCATAGAACCGATAACAAGCCTGAAGGCGCCGTAAAGCAGCATACCTGCAATGAAAATGCTCAGTATCGGGTCTACAATGTTGTTCCCTGTTAAAAGAATAATTATTGCACCTGCAATAACAGCCACAGATGCCAGGGCATCACCGATCACGTGCAGGTACGCGCTTTTAATATTCAGGTCAGAATGACCGTGCAGTTTTAAAGCTGCCCAGGAATTGACGATAAGGCCTATTGTGGCTATGACTAAAACCTCAGCCCCTTTTACTACGGGCGGATCAAATATCCTTTCGTAAGCCTCATAAAAAATGAAAAACGCAATCCCGATTATAGTTACTCCATTGATCAACGAGGCAAATATCTCGAACCTGTGATATCCAAATGTCATGCTGCTGTTCGATGGACGGGAAGATATCTTTATTGCACCGTATGAAAGCAAAAGCGCGACCACATCCATGAAAACATGGGCAGAATCCGAGAGCAGAGCAAGGCTGTTGGACATCACCCCTCCGATCACTTCCATAAAAAATATGATCGAAGTAAGGATTATTGCAAGCTTCAGGTTCTTATTAATATTTTCTTCCATATCAAGAATGTTCTAACCAGTCGAATTGTTTGGAAGTTTGCATACATCAAGCTTCCTGCATACTTCACAATCTGCCTCACATGGTTCAATGTGGATCAGTATTGAAAGATTGGGGATCTTCTCCTTGATATCTTTTTCCAGATGGTTGCAGAATTCATGAGCATCGACAACATGCTGGTTTTTTGGCACCACAAGGTGAAGGTCAACGAATCTCTCAGCCCCTGACATCCTTGAGCGCAGATTATGGAATTCTGCATATTCAGAATAGTGTTCAGAAAGGATGGACTTAATGAGTTCTTCTTCATCATCAGAGAGCTTTACATCCATGATCCCGGAAATAGACCTCTTTGTCAGGTCATACGATGCTTTCAGGATCATAAGTGCCACGATTATTGCAAGCAACGGGTCAAATATCGGATTTCCTGTTAAACGAATAAGGACAAGACCGATAAAAACGCCGATCGAAGTATATACATCAGTTGTGAGATGATACGCATCAGCTTCAAGCGCTATTGACTCAGCATGTTTTGCGACTTTCATGATCTTTCTTGAAACATAAAAATTCATAAATGCTGAGATCCCCATTATGAAAATGCCTGCACCTATCAATTCGCTGTTCAATTCAATTTCATTCCCGAAAAATATCTTTCTTCCTGCTTCATATAGGATGATGATCGCAGCTACAGTTATCAATAAAGCTTCTATTGTTCCTGATAAGTTCTCGAATTTGCCGTGCCCGAACTTATGGATATCATCAGCAGGTTTTCCTGCTTTACGGACTGAGTAGTTGGCTATTACAGCGGCTAGAAGGTCGATCCCTGAATGAAGTGCTTCAGAGAGCACCGATATCGAGCCTAACATGAAGCCCACAGCCAGCTTCATTATAAGAAGGATAGTATTGGAATATATAGAGAGCCGTGCTACTTTTGTAATTTCTGCGTGGGCTGCAAAATATTTGTGGTTCTTATCCGGCATTTATTCTATACTTTATCTGGATAATAGTATATAGGGATTGTTGAATTTATCGTTTCTTCCATCTAATAAGCACACCCTCCTCCATCTTCTCACACGACAGCAGCTCCAACCTGCAAAACTCCCCCAAGCATCCCCCCCCATCCACCAGCGTGGGCGCAGTCTTTCCTCCGATAATAATATTCCCGATAAAAGTATATATCTCATCCACAAGCCCTGCCGAGATAAGACCCCAGTTCAATGTCGCACCTCCTTCCACCATCAGTCGGTTGATCCCGCGGGATTTCAGTTCGACAGCGAGCTTTTCAAGGTCAATGGTTTTTTCACCAGCCACAATGATCTCAGCAGCCTTTGAAAGCCCTTTAACTTTCTCCTTCGGCGCGCTCCCGGATACTGCGATGATCTTCATACCTGCGCCTTTCTTGAAAATATCAGCATCAACAGGAGTACGCGCCATGCTATCCACAACGATTCGCACCGGGTTCTCATCCAACCCCTGATCGCACCGTTTTTCTCTTCGCGCTGCTGATTTTACAGTAAGGCTGGGATTATCAGAAAGGACAGTTCCAATGCCTACCATTATCGCATCAGATGTGGCGCGTAGCTCATCCACTCGATCAAAATCAAGGCTTCCGGATATCCTTGTCTGCTTGCGCTCAATCGTGGCGATCTTTCCATCAGCGCTCATGGCTGCGTTTATAAAGATGAAGGGGCGAGATGAGCTTTCATTCATGGATTTTTTTACTCCCAAAATATCTGCATTCAGCATAAGAGCACTGCTTGTTCCTGTGGCTGTGGTCAGATACGAAAGCTCTTTGCAGCAGATCATACAGTCCTCTGTTCTTTTAGTGTCCATGCTGGTTTATTGGGTAAGCTGATATTTGAAGGTTATTGGCAGAATTAGAATTCTCCCAGGGTCGTCTGAGCTTTTTCACTGGAAAAATTCTCTACTCTTACTCCTACCCTCCTGAGAGCTGTCGGATGTTGGACAAGAAAGTCTTTTGCAAGTTCTTTCGCCACCCTCTTTATGGTTCCCGCATCTTTTGCAGAAGCTCCGAGTGTACGGCTTTTTGTGTGAGTCTTAAAATCAGCGGAAATCCCTACGAAAGTAACTGATCTGAAACTAAGTTTTCTTTCTTCAAGCTTACCAGAAACCTCTCCCGAAAGCCTATCAATGGTTTCAAGGATCACTTTCATGTCTAAAGTATCTTCTTTCAATGTGGTTATCCTGCCTATTTGTTCTGTCCCCTGGCGCTCCTGGACAGGGGAGGTGTCTATTCCCTGCGAGGCCTGCTTCATCCATGTGCCTTTTGCCTGTCCGAACTCCCGGATCAGCTCTCCTGGCGATAGCTTTGACAAATCACCTATTGTGTTTATTCCCAGTTCATTCAATCTCTCGCCAGTCTTTTTGCCCACCCCGATGATGTCAGTTACTTTGAGCGGTTCCAGGAACTGACTGACCTCTTCAGGTTTAACAATTGTCAATCCATCTGGTTTCTTGAAATCTGAGGCTATCTTTGCAACGAGCTTATTCGGCCCAACCCCGGCAGAACATGTCAATCCCACCTTCTGCTTTATCGCATCTTTTATCTGCGCTGCAAGCTTTTTTGCCTCACCAAAATCAGCAACCTTACCGGTGATATCGCAGAATGCCTCATCAATGCTCTCCTGCTCTACAATATCAGAAAATCCACGAAGTATTTCCATGATCTCGTCAGAAATACTACGATAAAGCTCCATATTGACAGGCAAGAATATAGCATCAGGATTCAGCTTTTTTGCGCGGCTGATCGGCATGCCGGCTTTTATCCCGAATTTACGCGCCTCGTAATTGCTGGTGCTCACTGCGCCGCTGTCCCCAGCGCGCCCTGAATATACACATATTACCACTGGCTTGCCTTTTAGTTCAGGGTGTTCTCTTTCCTCGCACTGGGCGAAGAAATAGTCCATGTCCAAGTGCAGGATTATCCTATTATCTGGCATCAACTTAATTTTTTCAGAAACAAATAATCTAAGTCCCGTATTCTTCATGATAAACTTTAGATCGGACTTCTCTTACTTTATCCACTATTTCTTCAATGCTGATCTTTTTCCTGTCTGCTTCGTCCCATATCTCTTTTATTCGTGGAGGAAGACTTGTTAGTTCTACAGGAATTATCTCTATCCCCTTGTTAGTATCAGCATATTTTACTATTTCTTATTCGTAAATGCTTATTATAAGATTATCGGTATTTTCATGCCACAGTAAAAACTGGTCTCAGTTTATTAACAGAATATCTGACAATTTTTGAAAAAGTACCAATATATATATAAGAAAAGTTATCATTACTATTATATAAATTGCTCAGGTACTAATATTGCGATTATGAAAAATATCCTGTTTTTATTTGCATTATTATTTGTCTTATACTCAGCTAATACGGGAGATGCAATTTCTATAGAATGTATGTTCTGCCATTCATTACCTGTGGGATCAGGAGGTATCTACCCCTCAATAAACACCTCTCTTTTCGGATCTCACATAGATATTAATTCCTCTGACGGTTCTGGAAATCTTACCAGCAGTGACTGTATTGCATGCCATTACAGCGCCAGTATTAATTTTTACCATACATTTCCTGTATCAACTTATACTTGTGAGAATTGTCATATTGACGGAGCAAATCCGGGCGCTACAATTGTTAATAATCATATAAAAAATTCGAATATCTCAGTGAATGCATTTTGTAGCGATTGCCACAACAAGACATCCAACTTCTTTAAATATAGCAAAAATGCCAGTGCTGCACATTATGGAAGAAATGCAAGTTTCGGTCTATCGCCAGGCTATTCATATTGTGCTTTCTGTCACAGTAATTCAACAACCATCTATAAAGATGTGATGCAAAACCTGACCAACTATCAGTTAAAGAATCATACATCTGTTATCATTAATTCATCTCACCCTCTGGGACAACCTGATTGTTCAACCTGCCATGAAAATGACAGACTACATGGATCGAACATTTCCAAGCCAGTTCTTAATACTGATTTTTGTATTAATTGCCATATTAATGATACATTGCAGAAAAACAGGCATAATGATAATGTAGAGTGCTTATCTTGCCATACAGATGTGCAGTCTGATATTCATAATATCAAATATGTAATGCAGAATGGGAGTTATCGTAGTATAATTGCCAATGTTTGTATTGATTGCCATAATTTTAGCCTTCCTCCACCTTATTTTCAACTTCCATTTTCGGTAGCAGATTGTGCAACCTGCCATCAGAATGGCGGCCTTTCCAAATTTAATCTTGCTCCATTATTGCCAACACCTTTGAAACATAGCACAAATCCCAATTCTGGCAACATGTGGAACGGAGCTCAATCAGCATACTGGAATAATACCAGCAAGGAAAGTGCCTGCAAATATTGTCATGGGAATACACTTCATTCATCGAATGCAATGGGAAATATTACGAATATTCAATCCGGGAATATTGTTAACCAGAGTATAACAAATACGAGCTACTGGTGCGCTAACTGCCATTATATGAATACTTCATCTGGGAATTATTACTATAATGCCTCCTCATATTCCCCGATTCCGCCTGAAATACAGAATAATACTGGTCTTGTACCACAAACTGCAGGAGATGGCTCAGACTTCTTTAATCATTCTCTTGGCGGTTGGTCTGATATTGTATGCAAAACATGTCATTCCTCAAATTCTGCGAATTATACAACTCAATTTATACATTACGTAACTTCTGGGGGCGGTGGATCTGATTGTATTTCATGTCATGACGTCTATGGTAATGGCGCCCCTATCAATAAAAGAGTGGATATTTCAGATTTCAATAATAGCGTTCATAACCGTATCAATGGCGGCGGAAATCGTGCTTGCTGGGCATGCCATGGAGATGGGACTGAACCTGTTGGTCATCCACCTGAATACAAATCACCCAGAAAATGCAGCAACGACAACTGTCACTCTTTAAGTCAGAGTTACAGAGCTCCAATGGTCTATTCACATTTCAAGAATGCAAGTCTTAATAGTAATAACAATAATGCCCTTAATTTCAATGTTACTGTCCAGAATAATTGCGAAGAATGTCATTTAAAAAGGGCCACCAATGAAGGTAATAATGGAATATCAACAGTATCACATTATGCTGTCCTTCCATTACCCGATAGTAGAAATTGTATTTACTGTCACCTGAATAAAGATAATTCTGAGAATTGGGGGAATGCCACCCTGATAAATAATAACAGGACTTCGCTTGTGGAACTCGATAGAACTCAAAATAAATTTACTGTTAAAGCTGGTGAATCTGTAAGTCTTGGATACAAATTCAAACTCAAAGTGCTTGAGGTCTCATCTGAAAGGAATGCACTCATTGAACTTTTGAAAGATGATGTTCAGGTCGATAGAAGCGCTGTAGGTTTAAGAAATTATACCTATGAAGAATCATTGATCATCGACAACTCAAGTCTAAAGGTCCAATTGATAGTTCTTAATTTCACTGGATTTTTTAATTCAGGAAATATAAGCTTTGTCCAATTCGAAGGCTTCAGAACAAAGAGGATACATTCCGAAAACAAAACAACGTCATGCTATCAATGCCATTATAACTCAAGACCAAAAATAACATACAGAGTAATAGAACGGGTGGATAGGGATATTGATGACATTTATTATACAGAAGAGCTTGTTAATTTTTCAGATAAGAAACAATACGATGAAACTGATGCTCTCAGGGCGATAATGAACCTTACAGATACTGATTCGTATATCGATATTTCTTCAGTTACACGAAAATCTATTTTAGAAGGCGAGGCATGGAACATCTCTAAAGATTATACCCTTAAAGTAAAAGAAATAACAAAAGAAAGCGATGAGGCTTTCATTCAACTGAATGTTGGGAATCTTTTGTATGAAGACATTGTTAAAAAAGGCGAATACTTTGAATATAAGCCTGCTATAAATTATCTGGGATACCAGTCAAAAAACATTACCATTTTCAGGGCAAAGGTGTCAGAAATGGTACATGCAAAACCAAAAAATATGGTCGTTTTAGAAAATGTCAAAGCTCTTTCTATGGATATTAAGAAAATCGAAGAAAACCAGACGCTTGAAGGATATAATGCCAGCTGGCTCTGGGATAATTCTACTCTGACCCTAGGGAAGATACCTTACGATTTTCATTCTCCTATGCTCTTTGATGGCATAGATGGCGGCGGAAATTGTCTTTCTTGTCATGGGATGGATGGTTTTTCAGATAAAAAGGTGATAACGCTCGGAAAGCACACTGAACTTAATGGTGGAGGGAATCGGGCTTGTTATGCATGCCATGGAGGCAGTGAAGGGATCAGAAATCATCCCGCAGGCTATAAAACACCAGGAAGCTGCACGAGCTGTCATGCATCGGCTGTGGATAATTATAGTGCAGTTTACATCGGTGACGAAGAGCATAAGAATGGTTTATGTGAAATATGTCATATCACAAATTTACATAATATAAAAGTATATGAAGTTACACCCTCGGTCAAAGATATCTCTTTGATAAAGCACGATAATGAGACAATAATTAAAGCGTTTGCTTCTGCAGGATATAAAATGAAGATCAGAGGGGCAAGATATTATATTGATACCCCAGGAGAGAAGTTTATGATGTATCCTCAGGATGGTATTTTTGATTCCCAGAAAGAGGAGATCGTTGCCCAGATAGATATTTCAAAAATATCAGATGGTAAACACGTAATTTATGTTGAGGCTATGGAACGAAATGACAAGTGGGGATTTACTTCATCTATCCCTATCAATATTGAAAAGGGAGAAATAAAGATTGAGTCAAAGAAGATACCTGGTTTTATTATCCTAATTGGCGGATTGGCAATAATACTATTCTCGTTGAGCAAAATATTTAGCGAAAAAATAAAAAAGGAAAAAAGAAGGTTATAGACCATTCTTTTTTCTTAGCATAAAAACTGTTGACATCGCAACTATAACAAACAATAACTCAAATCCAGGTGTCCTCTTTGTCGGAACAGGTGTTGGTGATAGTTGGCTCACTGGTGTTTTTTCCGCAGATATTTGAGGCGTTGGAGATACGATTTCTTCTTTTACCCTTGCTGTTATTGCAAATGGCGAGAATGAAGTTGTTATTGCCTCAAAATAAGTGAATGTGCCATCTTTTTTTATTGAAGAGGTTTCAAGAGGGATCCATTGTTTACCGTCCCATTTTACAAGAACAATGTCTGAATCTTTGAATCCACCTGAGTTGATCCATGTATTTTCCACTTTGAATGATATTCTGGCTTCTTTGATGTTCTTTGAGGTTGCAAATCCTGATGTTCCTACCCAGATATTGATATTTTTATATACTTTACCGGGCGCTGGTTCTTTTACAAAAGTGGATGTGTCTTTGAGCACTTCTACAGCTGTATTAATCAATCCTGTACTGACGTTGCCTGTAATGTTGACGAACATCACTGGATTTCCTGCGCCCATAAATCCGTATGATGTGATGAAATCCTTTTTGATCGCCAGGTCATATTTCTCCTTCAATATGATATTACTGAAATTCTCGCCTGATACACCACCGCCGCCACCGCCTCCTCCACCGCCACTGCTTCCACCGGTGCTGCCGGTGCTACTGCCAGTACTGCTACTTGCTGCAAGGTTAAGATTTATGCTTGACCCCTTAGGGTCTATTGTCCTTGTAGTGGCTGTCGTTCCATTTATTTTGAAAGTAAGGGTTTCACCACTTAATACACCTTCATCTGTACCAGTGTATAAATCGTCCCATGGCACAAAAACCCGGTATTGTTTATCCAGGTTACTTGTTGCACTTGCAACAGTATTACCTGAAGAGTCAACGACTGTTATCGAAGCATTTGATATTGTTATCCCATCAAAAGTCACAGTACCCCAGTATGATGTCACAGGCGGTTCTGCCTGAGCAAGTGGGATTAAAAGTAAAAGTAAAACAAATAATATGCTTTTCTTCATTATATCACTCCAAAAAAACATGGGTGGACATCATACCACCCATGTACAATTACCTGCTACTTTTATCTCAAAGATTTCACCCTTGACCATCCTCGTCAGAGTATTCAATCCGACAGGTCCTGCAGGGTCATACAGTAACCATGTTTGGGTCGAAGCATTCAGACCCCAGACCACAGTCAAGTTGCTCGATACCGAAGACATCACAGCAATTGGTGTTGTATTTGCTGGTGTTTCGTTCAGCGACACAAGGTTCCAACCAGCATATAATTGCGCGGTTGTATTGCCCCTGCCAAGTGATTCATTGGCAGAGTTCGCCAGTGCTACTGCTTCATCCAGGAGATCATCCGTTCCGGTTGGATTATGAACTCCCCAGCTCTCATCTGAACTAACCATTAAGAGCTTCCAATATGCCTGGGCGATCATATTACGGCTCAGGTTCTTTTCACCTGAAGATGCATTTATGTAACTCAATGCATTCATAACCGTTGTGTTGGTGGTATTCCACTTGTTCTGGGTATTATTCTGTATATCTTCGATAACAGTAGTGATGTTGTCAAACCAAGTTCCATCATGGCAACCATTACAGCTTGATTCATTCTGAAGTCCAGTCTCATTCACAGCGAAACTGTGTCCCATTGTCTTTTCACTATCGTTAAGAATGGCACCAGTGGCATTTGTCTTGTTGATATACATGTGGCAATCAATACACTCAAAGTTCAAGGAGCTTGACTGCTTCCAAGAGCCAGCAAACACATCTTTTGCCGGGAAACCATGCGGTGCTAATGGCGTTACAGATGTGGTAGTTGAATATCCAGGTCCTGTCCTGCCATATCTTATATTCGAATGGCAATTGCCGCACAGCTCAGTGGTATTTGCCATCAAAGTATAGTTTGCTTTGTAGCGAGTTATACTTGTTCCTGCAGTATTATATACAGGGATTGCATCCCTATTGTACCAACTATATTTCTTGCCAACGGAATTTGTTATCGAGTCACCCATATCATGGATGTTATGACAAACAGCGCATACAATGCCCTTGAAGTCAGAAGTCAGTTGTACTTGGGTAGTGACTGATTCAGCTGTTGCTGGGTTCCAGTCCATCGGAGAATGGCATTTGAGGCAAGAGTTTGCTCTTGATTTAATAGTGACTACCCCGGTGGTTCCATTGATACTCCGATAGAAACTACTATTAGGATTTCTTACCCCTGTAGAATTTGGTACAGAAACATCTTTATCGTTGTGCGCGGTTCCTTCCCATTCGCTTATCACTGGAACTAATGTGATATTGCTTAAGCTCCTGTTCTGCGTGCTTGTCACATGACAATTCGTTCCCTTTGAGCAGGTGTTTGTCGGATAGTTCGTTGCATTTTCTGCATCGAAAGAATGGTCCGCCAGACTTCCTGATGCCGACATGTGGCAGTCCACGCATGTTGCCCATTGGTTACTATCTGCGTTATTTCTGCCATGCGTTTGGTTCACACTTGCGATATGACCAAGACCATGCCTGTAATGGCACAAAGAGCACAGTACCTCTGATACAGGGCGGCCTGTGACATTAATTGGAGCGGTTCCATAGTTACTATCTTTTCTGCTAGTAATAGTGCCAGGGTACAGCGATGTAATTGCAGATAGGTTGTCATACACATCGTTTCCTGCTGTTAGTGAAGCATTTGAACCCGCTTGTTTGCTGGCATTGCTGGCAGTTCCATTGAAGAAGCTTAATTTCACTTCTTCAACAACAGAATAATTGTCAGCATTGAAACCATTTGGAGAAAGGAGACCTTCGTACTTTTCATTTGTTGTATCATGTGGATTATGACATACCAGGCATGTTACATTTTTTGCAGTAGCAAACGAAGCCGCTGCCCCTAATTTGTAATTATCGTAGGGCGAATGACAGAAAGTACAGCTTGAGGACATGGATTCTTCAGCAGGTCCTGTTGCATGACGGTTTGTCATTGCCTGTCCCTGACGACTATTTCCATAGTGACATCTAATACAATCTTCTCCTTTGGAATAGACTGTCACATTATGTCCGTTACCGCCGGCTCCGTGACAGTTTTCACATGCTATTCCTTCTTCACTCCATGTTCCTATTATGCCAGGTAAACCACTCTGGTTACCGCCTGATGCATTATAGCCTGTGGTATGACAGCTCCCGCATGAATACTTACTCGGACCGTAAGATGCAAATGTCTGACTTTCAACGTAATATCTATTGAAGAAATATCCAGTCTCATTCAGGTATCTGAACGATGTTTTGCCAACCACCATATACGATACATTCGTGGTAGACCAGTTCAATCCGCCAGGAACAGTGAGATTCATTATTGCACCAGATGTATTCTTGGTCAGCATTACTCGGTGCATAGTGTTCGTCCAGTTGTCGTATTTCGCCTTGTGGCAAGCTTCACATACCGAAGATGTCAGATAAGTTGGAGTACCTGATATTATAGTGAAGTTTCCTCCAACTGCATCGGCATGGCAATTTCCACATCCAGGCGATGAGAAGAATTCAGAAGAAAGGTTTGTGCTATTATATCTGTGCGTGACATTGTAATACGAACCTGTTGAGGTCATGCTATAATTAGGTGATGAACCATGGACATTGATATGACATATATTACAGCTATCACCAGAGGCTGGTCTTAAAACACCATCAAATTTATGGGTATTATTAAAGAAAGTACCATTGGCTTTTAATGGTGTTGGGAAGCCAGTATGGCATTTACTGCAGCTTGCATCATACTCATATATTGCGCTTCCAATTCCGGCCAGTGCAAGCAATATTATCAAAATTCCTATCCCTAACGTAATTCTTTTTATCATATTTTATTATCTCCTAATAACATTACTCGTTATCGATTTTAAGTTATTAATTACAAAAAAAATCGATACATCTATTCCTTTATTACTAATCCCTGGTACGAAGGTCATAATTTTTCTATCCTTGTTTATACTATCTTCGTTTTTATTATAATTATCATAATTATGACTTATTACCTATATAATTTTTGGTTAAATACGAGGTGGTTTGTGGTTACCAAAGCTCCTTGAAACCGTTGTTAACTTTTTTTTCGCTCAAAAACATCCCCAAAATAACCCCATCTCCACTAATCAACTTAATTTTTGGTAGTGTCCCACAAATTATGACATTTCTATATTAACTTAACTTTTAGACATGATTTACAGGATCTACAGGATACGATTTGTTTGGCAAATCCTGTAAATCCTGTCGATCCTGTCTAAAAAATTTTATGGTTTAGCTACTGGGAAACAGAGGCACAGATGCCAGAATTTCTATACGTGCACTCGAAAGGAATATCCGGTCATGATATTCAGGATACTACCTGATTTTTTCAGATGTCTAATCCCCCAACCTGTTTATCTCACACCTCAACCCGCTCTTTCCACACCTATCGATTATTCTCCTAAAAACCTCCCCATAATACTCCCCACCTCCCAAAAATATCCTCTCATACTCACATCGTAATTCAGGCTTCCACACCTCAATAAATTCCCTCACTCTTTCCCACACCCCCTCTTTCAAATTCAACCTGTCCACCAGCACATAATCAGGTTTCACCTCAGCAATAGCATCCACCAGCGCCTCAACTTCTGTGATATGAGGCATTACCGGACCCAGGAATACCCATGTCCTGATGCCGCTCTCCCGTAGCACGGCAAGGGCGCGCAGTCTCTCTCTGACACTTGCTGCCCCGGGTTCCATTTTTTCCCTTGCTACATCATCAAGCGCTGTTAGCGTGATACCCACTTCCACATTCTTGAACTCTTTTAACAGGTCAATATCCCTCAGCACAAGTGAAGATTTTGTCTGTATGCACACAGGGAGATCATGCATTAGCAGAAGTTCAAGACATCGCCTTGTGATCTCGTATTTCTTCTCTGCAGGCTGGTATGGATCTGTCACCGTGCCAAGCCCCACGACACCTTTTTTCTTCACCCGCAGTTCTTTTGAGAGGATGCGCGGAAGGTTTATTTTTACCTCTACAATCTCGCCCCATTTTCCTTTATCCCAGTGGGTGACAGCGGGGGCATAGCAGTAAACGCAGGCATGAGCGCAGCCACGGTATGGATTAAGAGCATAATCCAGACCAGGAAGCTGCGAGGTGGATAGGGCAGTTTTAATTTTAATTTCTCTTATCATATTATGAAATTTGTGCTATTATGGTTAAGAACCTAATATATGATATTTATTCTATGTCCACTTTGCGCTCTGGTATGAAAAAAATAGCAACGAACACAACGAACTCGACGAACTCACGCCACCGGAGTTCGTTTTAGTTCGTACCAGTTCGTTGCAAACGTCCGTTATATTGCACGTTTTAATTGTCAGTAGAAAAAGCATATATGTGAACAGTTACTATCCATAATTGAAGGGAGTAATTATGAAAGAATATGACCTGATAGTGATAGGCACCGGCTCAGGAATGAACTATGTTTCATCAATTAAAGAGAGATTTCCTGATTTTAAGATAGCAGTAATAGATAAAGATGAGCCTGGCGGCATATGCCTCACTCGAGGATGCATCCCTTCCAAACTCCTACTCTATCCAGCCGAGCTTTTGCGAACAATTGAGACCGCGGGGAAGTTCGGGATCGATGTTCAAATAAGGAACATTGATTTCAAAAGTATAATGAAAAGGATGAATACAAAGATTTCCCGGGATATCAGCAATATACAAGAAGATCTCCCCCACAACCCTGATTTTGACTATTATAAAGAAATCGCAGAATTCGTTTCACCATATACAATGAAGATCGGCAATGAGACTATCAAAGGAAAAATGTTTTTCCTCTGCTCTGGTTCAAAGCCGCTCATACCTGATATAAATGGGCTGAATGCGACCGGTTATCTGACAAGCGATACCGTATTGAAAATGACGGAACTTCCAGAAAGCATAGCCATCATAGGAGGAGGTTACATTGCTGCTGAGTATGGGCATTTCTTTTCAGCTATGGGTTCCAGAGTGACCATCATTGGAAGAAATCCAAAGTTCATTCCTGATGAGGAACCTGAGATCTCTATGCTTGCAAAAAAAGTTATGTCAGGGAACATGAATATCCTGACATCCCTGGAAGTACTTGAAGTGGCAAGGGATACAAGCGGAAAGAAAGTGATCACAGCAAAGGAAAGAGACAGCGGCAAAGAAGTCGTTGTGACCGCAGAGGAAATACTTGTCGCAACCGGAAGAGCGCCGAATACCGATATTCTGCATCCGGAGAGGGCAGGCATAAAGACCGACAGCAATGGATGGATCGAAGTTAATGATTATCTGGAGACTTCACAGAAGGATGTCTGGGCGTTCGGGGATGCCAATGGCAAATATCTTTTCAAGCATGTTGCAAACTATGAATCTACCGTGGTTTTTCACAATGCGATATTGAAGAAAAATGTCAAAGTGTATTACCACGCAGTGCCGCACGCTGTCTTTTCATATCCTGAAATAGCCAGCGTCGGATTGAAGGAAAAGGAAGCTATTGAAATGTATGGAGAAGAAAATGTTCTCATAGGTTTCAAAATGTATGAAAACACTGCAAAAGGAGTGGTGATGGATGTTAAGGATTTTTTTGTGAAAGTGATCCTGGAAAAAAGCACAAGCAGGATCCTTGGAGCCCATATTATCGGGCCATATGCTTCGATTCTCATTCAGGAAATAATAAATCTCATGTATGTTCCTGAGGAAAAAGCAGATCCAATAACTCAGGGAATGCACATTCATCCATCATTAAGTGAGGTTGTGGAAAAGGCGTTCTATTCTCTTATGCCGCCCGAGCATTACCATCATGTTCTGGGGGAAATGGGTTTAGATGTATGAGTTCAGACCATTGAATGCCTATTTTAAAAGCTGCAATTGATATTACACGACCAGCAAAAATAGCCATGCTGGAACGAAAAGAATATTTATTTTGTCGATTTCCTTTTCATCAAAAAAGTCTCTTGTCACGACAATCCCTGTGTTTAGTTTATGCTTGTTTGCAAATTTTATAATGTTATTTGCAGAAGAAAGCTCCACATTTCTCCGGTATTTCACTTCTATCGGAAGAATAGTCTCCATTTCCAGAATAATATCGATTTCCTCTTTTTGCGGAGTCCTCCAGAAAGATATCCTCTCTGAAAGAAGCTTTGAGTGCTGGAAAACTATGCTTTCCACATATTTACCCATTACTTCATCAATGCCCAGTATGTCTTTTGAAGATCTCATTATCGTTATTGTAATCGAAGGATGAACGATATGGACCTTTTTGTTTTTCCTTAACTGTTTTGCTGTGCTTTTAGAATAGTTATACACTATATCTATCACGAACGAATTCTGAAGGTAAAAGAGATACGACCTTGCTGTCTGGTAATTTACATTGAGGAGCTTTGAAAGATTTGTTACATCCAATAAGTTTGATGTTTCCCTGCTGCAATATTCGAGCATTGATGAAAGGACATCTTTTTTCTTAACATCGAAAACTGAGGGGATATCTTCAAAAATTATCTTATCGATAACCGAATTCCTTATGTAGTTTTTAATAATGCCCTCATCCTCTTCCAGGACAAGTTCGGGGAATGCGCCTTTTAAGACGTATTTTAAGAATAATTCCTCAATAAGAGGCTTTTTATGAAGATTTTTTTCATAGATGCCTTTCATGCTCCTGAAATCGATCTTCTGCTTTTCTATTGTCAGTCCGTTCAACTCGAGGAACTCCCTGAAAGTTAGCACAGGCATGAAAAAGTCATATATCCTTCCTGCAAGGCTTTCTTTTGATTTTTTTATCTGCATCGATGCAGAACCGGAAATTATGAATTTTATATCTTCTCTCGTATCATAGAATCTCTTTAATACATCCTGCCAGTAAGGAACTTTTTGTATCTCGTCAAGGAAGATGTATTTGCGTCCTTCTTTTGCTATTGTTTTCAGGTAATGGTCTAATACATCCTCCAGAACTTCTGAGTTCTGAGCTAAAAGCTCATCGAACAGAAAATAAAATGTGTTGTCCCTATTATATTCAATGTTCTCCTTGATTATCTGCTTCATGAGGCTTGTCTTACCCACCCGCCTCAATCCAACGATGGCGATTATCTGCTTTGTTTTCATGTATTTTTGCACATCAGCGTAAATGTGCCTTTTATATTCTGGAACGATTATGGGGTTGCCTTCCCACCATGAATTATAATCTCTTATGAGCGCTTTTGTCCTGTCATTTAACATATTTATCACATTAGTTCTACTGTGGTATGAGTAATATTTAAAGTTACTTATAGTTGACTGTAAGTAATATTATGGTGTAGATTGCTCACCGCAAAGTCGGCTATGAACCCTGCTTCATAAATGAACATGAAAAAAACACCGAACTAAAACGAACTGAAACGAACTCCAGCAGTGTGAGTTCGTATGGAGTTCGTACGAGTTCGTTGTTTGGGCCTTCCATTTTCAGAATATTGTTTATATCCTGAAAAAGTCCTCAAGTCCCCGCTGGAACAGTGTCTGCTTCAGCACCGTGCTTTCCTTTATCCATCTCTCTTTTGGAATGACAAGCCTTGTCGAAATATACTCAAACGCCTCATTCAACGAAGCACATTTCCTGGGAGCAATCTTGAGCGCCGCCCTCACATTCTCCCTCACATTCCAAACACCAACAGGCATTATATAACCCGGATGCGCTTCCCGCAGTATCACAACACGCGCCTGGCGCTTCTCTTTCACAAGATACTCATTCACCGCAAGCCTTGCAGCATAATAGCAGCCGCCTATCTCTGCGTACGTCGTCCGTCCTTCATACCCCTCAGAGGAGGACATTATAGCCACGTCCTTCCCGAACGGGTTCCACACAGTATTCGGGTACCATGCCTCAATGAGTTCATAGCTCCATGGTTTTGGCATCATCAGAACCACGAACCTGTTATCAAGCTGCCAGGATTCAAAGACCAGATATTCATTTATCCGCGGGAAATCCTTCATCTTTTCCATCAGGTTCGCGCCTATCATGCTGTCAACCGCTGTGATGCTCCACCGGGTTGGAACGAAACGACGCGCTTTTCCTTCACCGAAAGAGCCAACTGAAAAGGCTTTCTGGATGCTTGAAATAAGAGTGCCGTCTTTATAAAGCCCCAGAACCGCGTCCTTTGCCAGAAGATCAGTATCATTGTTGGCTTTTTCCATCCTCTGGTCAAATTTCGTATTCCCAACATCGATCTTCTTTAGGGGTGCAGTCGGTCCAAAGGGCTGCACTTCATCATCAAGCACCAGTCTTGCTCTTGGTTTTTTCAGGAACTCTGCTTCAACGTCAATGGGTGAAGTGCAAAGCGCCATCTCGCGGGTGGCTTCTACGATACGGTTTCCTTCAAGGTCTCTAATATGAACAAGATGCTTTCCTCGAACGAGCTGCGAGCGAAAGTCCACGATATCATCAATGCTTTTCCCCAGCCACATCTCAGGCGTGTCAAGAAGAGTAGTATCCCCGTGCGTAGGTGGAATAAGAGGCCCCACAGATACATACGGATACCCTATCCTCCCTACGAAAACCCCTGGTGGTGATGAGCCCTCAATGTTCAGGCTGTCTGTGAGCGGTTTGACCTTGGCACGGGAATAGAACTTGACCAGAACCGGACACCGCTGTTTGCCGCATAATAATTTTGCTCCCCTGCATAATATGCACAGGGCATCGCTTTTGCCTGTAAAGAGCGAATCAGAGTTTTCCATATAATGAATAATGATATGACAGGATATAAATAAAAGCTAAAGCCAGAAAAACAATTGAACCATTTTAATATTTTTTTTATATTTTTTCGAGTTTCCCAGTTTGCGCGGTTTGTTTATTTTAGGTAAAATAAGGCTATCCAAAGGGATTATTCAAATAAAAAGACAATTATTCAAAACAACAAAAATGAGTTTGCGCGGTATATCCTTATGACCCCGAATTTATTCAAAAGTTTTTCGAAAGTTGTTGACGCCATAGCTGAAACTCTATAGCATCGGAATAGCGTTGGAAAACACCATCAAAATTTGATAGTACCACCTACAGATATTGTTTTATGTTAGATTCAAATCGCATTATTTCACCAAGCAACGAACTGAACGAACTCTGACGAACTCTTATTGTAAGGGTTCGCTGACTTTATTTCAAGACAATCCGAGTTCGTTTCGAGTTCGTACAAGTTCGATGCTAACGTAATCTGCTAATATGTTGACTTTCGGGTAAATAATCCAACGGTTTAATGATGCCATAGGATTGAACCTTTTTCCATTCGTCCAAAGGATTATACCTTTAACAGTTATTAAGCCAATCTCATGTTCATAGAAATAGACGGCTGGATGGCAAAACTGCGCTTCTCAGCCTGTCATTTCATCCCCAACCACCCCAAATGCGGATGCCTGCATGGGCATACCTATGCAATCAGCGTGAGGCTTGATGGGGAACAGAAGGGAGAATTCTTGATCGATTTTGAGAAGGTGAAAGGTATAGTCAATGAGCTATGCGACAGGCTCGACCACAGGGTACTGATAGCTGAAAATGACCCGCGACTTCGGATAGGGAAAAAGAAAGAAGTTACAGTGGAGATCATTGAAAGCAAAAAACGATATGTTCTTCCCTCAGAGGATGTGGTATTCCTGCCAACAGCATCAGTGAGCGCAGAAGACCTGTGCAAATATTTCACAGAAGGGATAGTAAAAGCACTTCGTGGTGAGGATAATATCAGGAAGATCCAGGTCAGGGTGGATGAAGGAATAGGTCAGGGCGCAGGCTGCGAGTGTGAGATGTAGATCTCAATAATTATCCATTACCAGTTTAACAGCATTTTTATACTCTATTTTCATGGAATAGAGATTGTGATCTCCTTTTACATCGATCCTTAAGATCCCAAGTCTTGTGTTCATAAGACCGACCATAGCTGAAACCCCCCTGTAGTTCAGGTCAAATCCCTCTTTTATAAGAGCGTCAAAGACATCCTGAGTGGTATATGGTTTACCAGTGAGAAATAATTTTAAAACCGACCTTCTGATGCCGGTTTCGTCCCTCGTCAAGTACTTTGTCACTCTCGTTTTCATTTTATCATTTCCTTGCGTACTCAGTCAGAACACCAGTTTTTCCCTATTAAATCTTAAGAGTTTATACTTTTGCTTTTACTCAAAGGGGCGTTCTCTCAACGACCATCCCATTTTTCATCGGATATCGTTCAATAACAGATGCATTGAGCCCTTTCTCCTTAAGTTCAACCGCAAGTTCTGAGGCGATCCACCAGGCAGTCTCTACAGAATCCTCTTTGATGGCGAACATATCCTCAGTCACACCCGCTTCTTTAAGAATTAAAAGTCCATTTCCATCAATGATGCCATAAACAAGCGTTCCATCGTCTGTGATCTCATCAAAATCCCTCGCGGCTTTTTTCGCGATGCGCTTGAACCTCTCCCGGAGCTGCACTGCATCCTTGAACACAGATGAACAGAAATGGATCTTTTTACCTTTAACTGTTCCTGCAAAATCCCTGCTCTCAAGTACGGCCATAGAAATGTCATTCTCAGGAACATAACCCCTTTTTTCAAGCTCATATGCATTTGTTTCCGAGAACTCAAGTTCATTCAGGTTCAGGTAGCCATCCACTTCTTCAAGCAGCGATAAAATTTTGTTAAGGTCAGATTTGATGGATGGGATCTCAATACCAGTAGAAATGCCAAGTTCATGGGCATTTATGATCGAATCGCGGTACGGCGTCTCCTGGATATTTTCCCACATATCAGGAGGAGGATGGAACCTTATCTCATCAAGACCTGCATCTCGCAATGAAACAAGTACATCCTTTCCTGGTGCAAGTGAGGTGTATAAATGAATGTGGAACGACTTACCGAACTTCTTCTTAAGAAGGCGTATGTAGTGCAACACTCTTTCCAATTTTAATAGAGGCTCCCCACCTGTAATGCTTGCACCAAGCGCGTCCATTGAAAGCGCTTCTTCTATTATGTCTTCATCTTTCTTGACTCGCCTCTCGTTTGCGAACACTGCGTCCTTTTCCCGTCTCTCATATGATACAGGACAGTAAAAGCAGTTCCTGCCGCAGATGCCTGTAATAAAAAGTACCATTTTTGCCCCTTTATAGCAGAGGCGGCATCCTTCAGGCAGGTAATTATAGAAAGAGCCAGACCTGTCAGTTTCCATAATTATTACCAGAACATGTTGATTAGTTGTTAAAAGCCATTACTTGCTTCGGCTGATGATATATTCACCAAGCGTGATGAGTTTCTCTCTTGCAGGACTGTCATCGATCTTTTCTATATGTGCCATCGCATTTCTAAGTTCTTCTCGTGCTGTTTCCTCGGCGTAATCGATAGAGTCAGAGACAAGGTGCATCAGTTGTCCGTTATTGCATTTCATCATATCGTCAAGCGATATTCCTGAATTGAGCGCATCAATGACAACGATAGATGGTCTTCCCATGAAAAGGTCTTTCTTAACTGGTTTTCCAAGATCGTTCTCACTTGAAATGCAGTCCAGAATATCATCCCGTATCTGGAAGGCAATGCCTATATGGCTTCCGAATTTCAGGAGAGATTCAGTTTGTTTTTCGTCCCCGCCTCCTACAAGAGAGCCTACCTCTGCTGCAGAACCAAAGAGCGATCCGGTTTTCCTGAATGCAAGGTCAATGTAAGTATTCTTATCCCTGGCATAGTCCACAAGCTCCATAGCTTCCCCTTCTCCCATGTACAGGAGCGAATCTGCTATAGCACGAATGAGCCTGGGATCGCGTGAAGCAAGTTTGAGCGAAAGCGCAGCAAGCACCTGAACTGTCAGAAGAGCCATATCAGTGCCCCATTTCTTATGTACTGTATCGCTGCCACGTCTTTTTTCGGATTTATCTATTACATCGTCAAGAACAAGAGATGATGAATGTATCAATTCAATTGAAGCTGCTGCAAAACTTGCATCATACGCGGTTCCACCCACAGCCTCACTTGAAAGTGTGACAAGCGCTGAACGTATGCGTTTGCCTTTTGAAGCGATAGCATACGCAACCGCCATTGCAAGCTCTGGAGGTTTGATACCACCAAGCAATGCCTGGAGTTCTGCATCCGCCAGGTCTGCGCGCTCTGCTAAAAGCTGTTCTATTTCCATTTAGTTCTCCCATGACAGAAGTATTCAAAAGAGTTTCTATATAAATGCATATTCCTTCATGATATTAATTCATCCTAAATAGACTTTTCTAAATTTCGAAATTATAATGATCAATTATTCAATTCGCAGTTTATGCATTCGTTCGACCGCTTCATTGATCCTTTCAACGGACTGCGTTAGGGAATATCTGATATACCCTTCCCCATATTCACCCAATCCCGCGCCCGGCGTGGCAACTATCCCGACTTTTTCAAGCAGCATCTTTGTAAAGTCAAGTGATCTGCCTTTAACACGTACCCAAACATAGAACGTAGCCCTTGGCGGTTTAACATCAAACCCAAGTTCATTCAATCCTGAGATTAGGACATCCCTTCTTTCCTTATAGATATTGTTCATTGACCTGACGCAATCCTGCGGACCTGATAGCGCTGCGATCCCTGCTTCCTGCACAGCTTCAAAAGCTCCCGAATCAACATTGGTCTTGACCTTTCCAAGACCTGAAAGTATATCGCGGTTCCCGACTGCAAAACCAAGCCTCCATCCAGTCATGTTATATGTCTTGGACAGGGAATGCATCTCAATACCCACATCTTTTGCACCGTTCACAGCAAGGAAACTGGGGGCTTTGTATCCATCGTATGTCATCTCTGAATACGCATTATCGTGGATGACCAGTATCTCATTTTCATGTGCAAAGTCCACAACTTCTTCGAAAAATTTCATTGTCGCTGTCGCAGATGTTGGATTGTTAGGATAATTAAGGAACATTATCTTTGCTTTTTTCGCTATGCCAGATGGTATCGCTTTAAGGTCTGGAAGAAAATCATTTTCAGATACAAGCGCCATTTTGTAAGGTTTGCCGTCTGCAAGGATAGTTCCGATATTATAAACTGGATATCCAGGGTCAGGGACTAGTGAAATATCTCCAGGATTCAGGAATGCAAGCGGTATGTGAGCGATCCCTTCTTTTGAACCAATAAGTGTAAGCACCTCGTTCTCAGGATCAAGGTCAACGTTCATTATCTTCTTATACCATGTTGCAGCCGCAGTCCTGAACGAGAGCATCCCTTCATATGATGGGTAATGGTGTGTCGAAGGATTGCCAACGGCCTTTCTCATAGCCTCAACAATATGCGGCGGGGTGGGCATATCAGGGTCACCAATGCTCAGGTTTATGACATCGATGCCCTTTTTGACAGCCTCCTGCCTTGCTTTGTCTATGGCTGCAAATAAATAAGGTGGTAGTGAATTAATTCTATCAGCGTACATAATTCCGTCGGGCGTTGAGATGTTGTTTAAGGTATATAAAGTTTCAAAAAAACATTTTATTTTATTACATCTGGTTTTTTAGTCTTCACATAAACCTTTGGTTTTGCCATATCCAATTTTAAGGGAGTTCATATTGTCCAGTGACTGAATTGTATTTTGGTGGGGTTATTCTATATTTTTGCACCCATGAAATCCAACCATTTTCATAAATAGCAGTTATATAATCGTCGTAAAGAACATACCCATAATAATCATATTTTTTAGACATAATTCTGATAGTATTATTATTTGTAAATAATTTATATTGTGCTATTTCTGTGCCGGATGCATCCCTTAACTCCATTTGATTGTCTTCTTTAAATGTCATGGTAGATGGGACTTGCCACTCCCCATAAATTACTTCTATTCTGAATGGAACATTTGGTATCAAAGTCTTATTTGAGGGTTTTAAAAGATTTACACTCTTTATTTCTGTTTGCATTTCATTTATCTGGGATTGCATGGAATTTATCTTGTTTTCCAGTTCTAATATCTTATTTTGCTCCGTGGATGGTGATGCCTGGGTTGATATTGGATTTGATATTTCTTGTTCAGGTGGTTTACTCGTTGATTTATCTACGCATCCAGAAAAAATTATACCTAGGATTATTCCAATCAGAATAAAAAATTTATATTTTTCCATTTTAACACCTTTTTAAATTGTTATATCTTTACTCATCATTCTCATCTTCATCTTTGCCAGCCTCAAAGAACAGCTCTCCGTACAGCAATTTTTCGATCACCTGCGACACATACAGGCGCTTATGGTACTTTTGAATGTCCTCATTCATATGGAGTTCCGAATCTATCTGGACCCTGAGCAGTACATATCTGAACTTGTCCATGTCATCTATTTCCAGTGATTTGATGGTCTCCAGAAGATACGGGAGTTTATCTGGCCCGTCAACCGCTTCTGCAATAACAAGCACATTATTCGGTATTTTTTTTATTACCATTTCCTCCTGACCCGTCAGGAGTTTCAGAGTTTCAAGAGAATATTTCTTGTCCTTGATAATTACGTGTTCCATGCTTACCACACATATTCTTTATCTATCATGTCCTATATTAGCCAGACGTAGAGATAATGGAAACACCGGTAATTCTAAAGACAACGTGTAAAGGGAAGATAAAAGAGTATTTTGCCATTCAATCTGGAAAATTGCACACAGACCTGGGGATCATTGACCTGGATGAACTGCAGACCAGATCATTCGGTGATATTATATGCTCGCACCTTGGAGCAGAGTTTGTCATACAGAAGCCAAAAGCTCCAGATCTTTTCAAGTATGCCAAACGAACAGGTGCGCCCATGATGCCTAAGGACATAGGATTAATAATCTCAAACACAGGTCTGTGCTCCTCAGATCATGTGCTTGACGCGGGCACAGGCTCAGGTATTCTTGCGATATATCTTGGCGGGATAGCAAAAAGAGTTGTAACGTATGAGATCCGTGAAGAGTTCATTGAGGTGGCAAAACAGAATTTTGCCCTTGCCGGCATTACTAATATTGAACTGCGCTGTGGGGATATATCAGTGGAGATACAGGGGATTGATGAAAAGTTCGACGTGATAACACTTGATACATTCGATGCGTCAAAGGTTATACCTTATGTTCCCGGAGTTTTATATCCTGGCGGATTTCTGGCAGTTTATTCGCCCTTTTTCGAACAGGCAAAGGAAGTCAGGGAAGCTATTGGAAAAACAAAGTTTACAGATGTTACCACCATCGAGACAATTGAACGTGAGATATCTTTTACTGACAGGGGAACGCGTCCTTCAACTTCACGGGTTGGTCATACCGGGTTTATTACATTTGCGAGATATTAAACAATTAAAAACAATTATAAACTATAGAATACCTTGAAAACTCAATAAACTAACATGTTATAGTAAATCTTAATACGAATGCCAACAAGTGCAGTATTAATGAGAAGGCTGTCCCTATTTTGTATTATCGTTATCTTATTGATACAGACACCTCTAGCCCAGTCTGCAATTACAAACGAGAAGACTATTATCACGATCGATGTCCTTGAAAATGGAAGTGCTCTGTGGTCAGAAGAAAGATTTTATCCACTTCCCTCCCAGTCAGCAATAAGTGAATGGAATTTCAGCATGAAAGATCCCGAAAACAATAGCAGAGGCAAAGGGCTAAATGAAAGCATTAATATGTCTGTGCTTTCAGCAATAAATTACTCAGGTCGCCCAATGAGCATCCTGAACTACAACATATCTTATGATCTAGAGGACACACCTCCTAAAGCCAATGGGGTGATACGTTTGAGTTTTGAATGGGTGAATTTTTCAAGGATTAATGGCTCAGACATAATAATAGGTGATGCGTTCTCAGACACCGTTGTCCCATCACTTGATAAAGTACTTATTATCAGGATACCCCAGGGATTTGAGGCGGTAAATGCATCCCCGGGCATAGATAGGAGCGATGATAAAGAGAACATGTTGGTCTGGGATGGAACCATATATCGCAGTTTTAAGAAAGGAGAGCCATCATTTGTATTATCCCGTAAGAAAATACCAGAGGAACCACGGGAAACATTCCCGATAGAAATTGCAATAATATTAATTCTTGTGGTGGGCAGTATATTATTTTTATTTATGAGAGGGTATTTGTTAAAGATAAAAGATGATCTGATGAAATATGTTGTTTCAGAAAAGGGCATCAGTGATGCAGCATCGAAACCAGGTTATCTGGATGCTAAAGGTGAAGCAGAAATTAAACCGGATGAGGAAGAAGACGTACAGTCAGGGTCAGGCTCAGATCTTCCTCCGATCACAGAAGATATCCTGGGAGATGAAGATATGATAGAACGCTATCTTAAGAAATCCGGAGGGCAGGCCTATCAATCAGATATCGTCAATGAACATGGGCTTTCAAAGTCAAAGATAAGCATTGTTCTTTCTAAGATGAAAGACGAAGGGCGCATAATCAAGATCCGAAAAGGCAAGGAGAATGTTATCAGGCTGACAAAGAAAGAATGAGGATTGTTGCTAATATCCGATAATTAAAAATCAAACAGCGAACTCTGGGATTTTGTTTCTTTTTTGGCATTTATTTCAGGCTTTGTTACCACGTCATCGTCTTCACCTTCATCTTCTATTCCGGTATTTGCCCCAAAACCTCCAAAAACCTCTATTTCATGCTCAGTCTCTTTTTCTATCATCAACTGAGCTTCATCAAATATCTTCTGGATATTCTTGGTCACTGATTTGGATCCTTCAAGGAACATTATTTCCTCAGGCTCAAGTCTAAGTATAGCGGTTATGGAAGGTGCATATTCATCGTTCTTGATCGCCGATCTGAAAAACGGGAACAACTGGGAGCGTGTATAGCTCATAGAAACATGACAGTACGTCCCGATCTTTTTTGCAACAGAATCACGAAGTTGTCTTTTGCCTTTTGTCTGCCCTAACTTTCTCCACAGTGAAGGAGGCTGGTACTTCACGAACCCAGTATAACGGTTCGTCCTTGCGACCATGATCCCTGAGGTCATCAAGACACCCGCATACCTCCACATATTATAGTTCTGCCGCCTTTTTACCCTTCCCAGGAAAAGTGAAGCCCTCGATAGATAGTGATATCCTCTTTCAAGGTCGCCTGGGGCTGTATATTCAAGCGGGAGGTTCTCATCGACCCACTGGATAAGGTCTTCAGGGTTCTCATCCAGATTATAAGTGGCTTTATGGGTTTCAATGATATCTGTCCCTTTAAAGATCTTTGACATGATCTTAAATATGTTCTCTTTTGTATCCCGCTCACCTGTTGCTATTTCATCAGCTTCTAGCTTTTTTTTTCCCTGGCCAGCAGCCTGCAGGTCGTTTATCGCGCTACGAAGGTCTCCTCCAGCATTCTGTGCAAGCTTCTCAAGAACTCCCAGACCGCAAATTATTCCTTCTGCCTCGGCGATCTTTTTCAAAGCAGGTATCATGGAACGAGACATCACTGAATTGAACTGGATCGGTCTGCATGCGCCCCGAAGACCTGCTGACATGTCGTAGAGTTCATTGGCGATAAGGATGATGGGCTGGTTTGTTTTCTTTATCAGTTCAACGATTGCTTTTTCCCCTCCCCTGTCTGCTGTTCCATGGATATTATCTGCTTCATCCATTATCACAAGCCTTTTCTGGCCTGCGCCTTCAAGTGTGCTCATTTGCGAAGCTGAACCCACAACTTTTTCTATAATATCCGCAGTGCGCTGGTCACTTGCGTTAAGCTCCATTACCTCCCATCCCATATCGTGCCCGAGTGCATGAGCTACTGTGGTCTTGCCTATTCCTGCTCTTCCATAAACAACCACAGCCCTATCCTTTGGTACACCTTTCTGCCAGCTCTGTGCCCACTGCCTGAGCTCTTCTATTGCCTTGTTATGTCCTATGACCTGAGATAGCGTCTGCGGGCGGTATTTCTCTGTCCAGTCAAGGGATGTCATAATTATGTTTTTTTTATCCTATAGCAATACAAATAGATTTATTCCATGATACCATATTTCTTAAACAAACTGTATTCCTTAAATACATATCCTCTCATAAGAAACCTGATGAGACTGAACGCGATACAGCTTTTGACGAACTCTGCAATAATGATGTCTGTTCTTTTTATTCCACTCCTTGCACATGACATGGGAGCATCCGGCTCACAGATAGGTCTCATTGTTGCAGTGTATGGAGCTTCGATATTCATATCTACGTATATATTCAGCAGAGCTGCTGATTCTCTGCCTCCTAAAACGCTTTTATATGCAGGTTTTTCAAGCGCCACAGCAACGTTCTTTCTCCAGATGTTCGCATCCGACCCATTCACCCTCGGAGTAATAAGGGCACTCACCGGGTTCAGTATCGGTATATATCCCGCGGTAATGATCATTTATGTCATCAAATCAAGGCAGAGCATAGGGAAATTCAGTTCCTACATGCCGCTTGGCTGGGCTGTGGGGAACATGACCGTTTTTATTGTCGCAGCATACTGGGAAGTTTTCGCTGCAGATAAAACCTCAGGGGCAGGCGAGGTCTACAGGGATGTTTTTGCACTTGCGTCTTTGTTTTTTGCCTTTTCTTTCCTTATCGCACTAACGCTTCCTGATATTGGACTCAGGACAAAAAAGAAAGGAGATTATTTTTCAATTGCAGTGCTAAAAAAGAACTGGGATATATATTTCGGGTTCTTTCTGCGCCAGATAGGAGCCAACAGCGTATGGGTCATCTTCCCGCTCTATCTTGTGAGCCTGGGTGCGAATAAATATGAGGTGGCTTTAGTTTACATGATAAATCCTGTGCTGCAGTTTTTCATAATGAGAAAGCTTGATAAATACGATACAAGACCCCTTATCCATGCAGGCGATCTGTTCTCTGCCATTGCCTTTCTTGCGCTCATACCCCTCACAATATACTATCAGGCCATAGCAGGCATGATATTTATCGCAATTTCATATTCATGCCTTTACGTAGGTTCAACAGCTTTTCTTATAAAGAACAATGAGGATAAAGGTACAGCTGCAGGACTGCTCAATTCTTCGATCGCCCTTGCTTCTATCATAGGTTCTATCCTGGGTGGCATTATACTGGAACAATATGGTTTCAGGGCAGTTATGGCTTCAGGGGCTATTTTTGCAGTTCTTGGATATATTGTGGTGAGTTTCAATACTTCCGGCACATCTCAAAAAAATTCATAAGCAGCTCGTTCCCCTTCTCGGTATGCGAGACCTCAGGATGCCACTGTACTCCATACAATGGCTTTGTCTTATGTTTCATCGCCTCTATCTCACATATTTGGGAGCGTGCAAGCCTTATGAAATCAGAGGGCAGCGCTGAAACCTCATCTGCGTGGGACGCCCAGACCCTTATCTTTGGTCCAAGACCTTTTAAGATATCATCCTCTTCAACGATCTCTATCTCCACTGCCGCGTACCCGCCTGTTGAACCTGTCCTCACCTCCCCGCCATATGCCAGCCCCATCACCTGATGACCCAGGCAGATGCCAAGTATGGGTATGTTGAGTTCTTTCACATAAGCGGCGCAGTTACCGGCTCGCTCAAGTGTGGGGCCGCCGCTTAGAATGATTCCTTCTGGTTCTTTTGCCAGGATCTCTTCTATCGTAGATGTATTTTTCATCAGTTCCACATCCTGCTCTAAGTCGCGCACAGCGCGGTGGATCAGGTGGCAGAATTGTCCGTAGTTGTTGATGACGATGATTTTCAGCATTTTGTTTGAGATTGTTGAAGGTAATATAAAATAAATGTCATTCCGGCGTTTAAATTCCTTTCTATTTCTCCGGAATTTCTGCCAGCTTCAATCCAGCAACAGACATTATGAGAACATAAATCACCAGAGCGATCAAATATCCATATCCAGGTGATTGCATTGTGAGCTTCGAAACTGCCAATAAAATGACCAATAACGCAAGAGAACCAATAGATGTAAATATCTCAATATGCGTTTTCTTCATAAGATCACAAGCTTTGCATCGATGATCCCATTTACCTTTTTTATCTCATCCAGTATCCCGCTGTCCACCTCGCAGTCAACATTTAGCACCATTATCGCCTCCCCTCCTGCCTTTATTCTTCCAACCTGCATTCCTGCTATATTGATCTTGTTCTTTCCGAGTATCATACAGCAAGGGCCTATGATATTTGGACGGTCTTCTATCCTTGTCACGATCATGAAACCTGACGGGATAACATCAATGAGGTATTCATCCAATTGTACGATCCTTGGTTCCTTTCCGATCACAGTGCCGCTGATTATTCTTTCCTCGCCTTTCCTTTTCAATTTTATGGATATCTGGCTCGGATAACCCACCACGGTCTTTGATTTGCTCTCTGTAACTTTTAATTTCCTTTCTTTTGCGATGGTGGGTGCATTTACATAATTCACACCAGCGCCAAGCATGGGTTCAAGCAGCCCTTTTAACACCGCTAGAGTAACAGGAGCTACATTGTGGTCAGCTATCTCGCCGCAGTATGAAATTTCAATCGTCTCATAATTTCCGATAAGCTGCGTTCCCAGCTTCCCCATTTTCTCTGCAAGCGGGAAATACGGTTCAATGATCTGCATGACTTCGGCTTTAACATAAGGCATGTTAATGGCGTTCTTGACCGGCAGTCCCTTAAGAGCGTTGACTACCTGCTCTGCGACCGTGACTGCCACATTTATCTGCGCTTCCTCGGTAGATGCGCCAAGATGCGGGGTCATGATCACACAGTCTAATTCAATGAGGGGGTTATCAAATGGCGGTTCCTTAGTGAACACATCGATAGCCGCACCCCCAACAATGCCGTCCTTTATCGCTTTTGCCAGTGCTTCCTCGTTAATGATGCCGCCTCTTGCACAGTTTATGAGACGCACACCTTTTTTCATGATCGCAAATTCTTTAGTACTGATCAGGTCTTTAGTCTCCTTGGTGAGAGGTGTGTGCACAGTAATATAATCAGCGCGCCTTACTATGTCTTCGACCGTCGTGAGTTCCACACCAAGGTCTTTTGCCCTTTCCGCAGAAATAAATGGATCATAAGCAAGTATTACCATCTCCATTCCCAGCGCCCGCTTTGCAACTTCTGAGCCTATTCTTCCAAGCCCTACAACGCCAAGCATTTTTCCCCTGACCTCGACCCCCATGAATTTCTTCCTGTCCCATTTCTTTCCTTTTAACGAGGCGTTCGCCTGTGGTATGTTCCTCGACATAGACATCATCATGGCGATCGTATGTTCTGCGGCTGAGATAGTGTTACCTTCAGGTGCGTTCACAACGATAATGCCGCGTTCAGTCGCAGCATTTACATCAATATTGTCCACACCCACACCTGCTCTGCCTATTATTTTTAGCTTTTTACCCGCATTTATGACCTCTTTTGTCACCTGTGTCTCACTGCGTACTATGAGCGCCTCGTAATTTCCTATTCGCTTTATCAGTTCCGAAGGTTCAAGACCCGTAGCTATATCCACAACAACATCTTTTTTTAATATCTCAATTCCCTGTTCTGCTATTGGATCGCTTACAAGTACTTTCACGTATTATCACCAGACAAGTCGGCTAAATAGGACTACAAGCATTTCAGCTTTTCGTTTGATTTAGAAAAATCCTAAGATACATTATTTACTGGAAACCACTGATCTAAGATATTTCATGAGACTGGTCTTTCCCTCAGGTTCTTTTTCCATCATGTTATACAGTTCCAGTAACCTTTCAAATGATTTTTTCGCTATGGGCAGATATCCTGTAAAATAAGGTACAGTCTCTACAAGGATATTATTGTGTTTATCATCCTGGATCTTGCCAAAAATCACGTTTTCCCATATGAGATACATGTGGCATTTTTCCAATAATTCCAGTCTTTTCCTGTCAGTTATTTTTTCGTTCGTTGATGATATACATCGATGATAAAAGGACTTCAATGTATTAATATCGTTATCTACTAAAAAGTATCTAACGACAGATGGAGAGTTTTTCAGCGCATAATCTATATATTCAGCGTCCGGCAATGGATAAAGATCCTGTTCTTTAAGCGAATTTATTAGATTCATACAATAGTCATTTACATTGTCTTTATAAAATTGTGATTTCAGGAATTGTGAGAACTCAATATTATTAAGGATGCTGGCAATTTTCTGTACAGTTTCAAGGCGCTGTTTGAATTTGAGGGGTAAAAACTCCTCACCTGAAGAGAGTATTAATGTATTTTTTTGGGATTCAAGCAAACCCAGATTTTCTAAAACAAGAATGTGCTCTTTGAATAGTTCAAGGTTTATTTTTTTTATCTTTGCCATCTCATTGAAAATGGTGCCTTCATTTTTTGAGATCTCAAATATTACATCTTTTAATATTTTTAAATCTATTTTTTTAAGATCCATTTATTGATAGAATATTTGTTTTTCCATTTATATCTTATTATGGAAGATTACCTTCCCCGCTCATCTCATGCTGACGCTCTATATTCATCTTAATAAGTATCTCAAATATCCGCTTCACACTCTCACCATCAAGCCCCCTCTCTGTCGCAGAATTAGCAGCTCTGTCAAGTACCATCTTATTCTGATCTACATCATTTATCGGCAGTCTGATAGCCCTTTTCGCATCAAGTACATCCTTTGCAAGCGCTGTCCTCTGCTCGATAAGTTTGAGTATCTGAACATCGATCTTCTCTATCTTTACTCTTAACTCTTTTAGAGGCATTTTCTTCCACCGGTATTATTGACTTTAGTCCTTATCACTTTTCCGCCCATCCTTTGCCAAACAGGCTCCAGTTCGTCCAGCAGTTCAGCGCTGCCAAGGGCAGTATATGCGGGACCTGTGCCTGAAAGGCTCACGCCCTCGATCCCCACTTCAAGCGCCGCCATCATGGGCTCTGTGCTGAACCCCAGCGCAGCGCAATACAGGAAGCCGTTAAGGGTCATGGCTTTCTCAAAATTCCCAGCAACAGCCTCTTCATATGCCATCTCCACCCACCGCCCTATCAATCTTGAGCGCACCACGTTCGTGGAAGAACTGAACACTTTCTTTTCAGGAGCAAGGATAAGTACCTCGGAATCACGCTCCACCCTTTTAATAAGGCATTTTCTCTTATTATCGGTAATTACGAATCCCCCAAGCATCGAGGCACAGGCGTCATCAAATGCACCCGTAATGGTCACCTTTGCATCAAGAGCTGCCTGTACGCCGATTTTTACCGCCTCAAGAGGTTCAAGTTTTTCACCCAGCGCATCAAGTGTGGCAAGAACAACTGCATTCGCTGCAGCACTTGAGGATTTTAAGCCGCTTGCAATCGGGATCTCACTTTTTGTGGCGACATTTGCACCACTTGTTGAGCCAAAATGCGAAAGTGTAAGCTCAACACAGTGCTCAATAAGCCTGGTGTCACCGCCTTCCTCCATATAACCATGTATTTTTTTGGCATCGGTAAGAACGACTTCAGCCTCGGTCTTAAGTTCGATGGCAAAAGCTGCGCCTTTCCATGTTGAGATGGCGTTTATTATAGTCCCGGCACCGTATGCGTAAGCGTATCCTGATAGTTTCATAATAACTCCATTCTCACAGTAGTAAAAACAGGTCCTCTTGTGTCTATCTTCTTCTTCAATCCAGTAATATATCTCTGCGCTATCGGGTCGATCCTGATGTTTATCTCTGACGGCACTTTGATTATCCTGACCCTTGTTTCAGAGCCTCTTCCGTTCTTAGCAGCATCCTCTATTTCCTTTGCGCAGCGTGCTGCAAAAGCATCAATATATCTTATACCCGAAGTCACACCATTCTTGAAAGCATCATCCCATCTCGAAGTTCGCGGCAGTCCAAGAATATCGTTTTTGTATGAGATTACTTCATTCATCGCAGCAGGACCGCAAAGCTTTGTATTCTCTTCAGGTTCCACCACTTTCACAATGATATTCCTGTCAAACAATTGTCCCTCCCATGCCGTGAACTCGCAAGGGCTCTGTGTATCCCCATGCTGCTCGCAAACACTGACGATAGAACCCTGTATCTCTTTTCCCGTTTCTGTTGCCGGGGCATCTTCAACAGATATCATGCTCGCTATCTGGCTATCCGACATCACCCAGTTGATCTTATACTGGAACTGCGGGTATGTGAGTGCGCGTACGTCCATCGAATCGTGCAGGATCATCGCAAGCCGCTCCACACCCATGCCCAGGTTCATCACAGGGTATGGGATGTTGTACTGAGAGAGTGCTGAAGGCGAGTAAATCCCGAAGGTCGCAACTTCCACCCATCCATCCTTATATTTTGTCTTTGACCCGACAAGTTTTGGATGAAATGCGAATACCTCGGTCTGGGTATCAGGGACATAATACTTGCTTCTTTTATCATCAGGTCTGAACTGGAAATTAGAAAAACCGAACTGGCTCAAAAGTCCGGCTGCCACGGCCTTTCCGTCATCCACACTAACGTTCTCATCCATAATCACGCATGATGCGGAATAATAAGCCATGAGTCGCGTGGCGTCCTCTGCCTGCTCCCGCCTGAAACACCTGTCAACCGAAAATAATTTTAAAGGAACTTTGCAGTAATCTACCATTTCACCAAGACTGATGAACCAGCCTGAAGTCATGTGACTTCGAAGCGTGTTCTGAGAACATACGGGAACAAGCGACTTGAACTCCGGGAATACATGGTCGATCATCACTGCCACTTTTGAGTCCGCGACTTTCAATTCCTTGGCCATCTCAGGCACAAGGTCGTCCCCTTCTATTTCGCCTTTCTTATATGAGTGGAAAATTTGTCTTATCTTTTCGACCCCTTCCTCATTCAGGTCGCCAAGTATGGATTTTATTTGCTCTATCCTCTCATCTGAAATGCCCACATTGGGTCTGGGAAGACCTCCTATGTAAAAGCACCGATCTAGCACTGCAAGTGCCTCGTACCCGAACTGCTTGTGGATGTCCCTATCTTCAACGATGATGGGATTCATGTACTCCTCAAACCCCATGCGCATGTATGCATCCCGCAGGCGCTGTATTGTATCAAAAACAGGATGTGGTTTCCCGTATTTTAGCGAAACTCGCGGGTATTGTTCATTGATACCAGGTTGAGCAACGTATTTTTTTCCATTGTTCCAGGCTGCGTCAAAGTCAGCCTTTGTTGATTCTTTTATTTCATCGGGATTAAATTTCATGAATAGTGGTCTCCAAAAAATTGAATAAGGAATCGCATAGTTGGTCAACCACAGAGTCAGCTATGAACCTTTGGTACGTAGATGAACCTGAAAAAAACAACGAACTGGTACGAACTAAAACGAACTCAGGTGGCGTGAGTTCGTCGAGTTCGTTGTGTTCGTTGCTATTTTTTTCATACCAGTACAAAGAGGGCACAGAGCAATACCGCTTTTCTCTGTGTACTCTGTGCTCTCTGTGGTTTTTCAAACCAAAAGATACTTTCATCTGCGGTTGAAAATTTTTTAAGCTCATGATATTATTGCGGGTTTAATGAACCCACCTCTCATCATATGATCTACGAGCACAAGCGCCACCATCGCCTCTGCCACCGGAACGATGCGCGGCGGGATGGATGGATCATGCCTTCCCTGTATCTTTATTTTTGTATCTTTCATTGTGATCATATCAACAGTGCGCTGTTCCTGCGATATCGATGGCGTGGGCTTTACTGCGATTCTCAATACAAGAGGTTCACCGCTGCTGATGCCTCCAAGGATACCGCCTGCATTATTGGTATTTGAGGCTACTTTTCCATCTTTGATCATAAAAGGATCGTTCATCTGGCTGCCCTTCAATGATGCGGCTATGAATCCAGCTCCTATCTCAACACCTTTCACAGCGCCAATGCTCATCAATGCTTTTGCAAGTTCCGCGCTCAGTTTATCAAACACAGGTTCACCAACTCCTGCGGGGATACCAATGCCTATTATTTCAACAATTCCTCCCACGCTGTCGCCTTCACTTCTTGCTTTGTTTATAATGACTTCCATTTCTGAAGCTGCATCCAGGTCGGCGCATCTTACTGGATTTTTCTCAGTGTTTTCACGAATATCATCGAAGTTCACAGCTTTTGCCCTGACACCGCCAAGTTCCACTACATGACCGAGGATTTCAATATTATGAAAATGCAATATTTTCTTTGCTACTGCGCCTGCAGCAACACGTCCTATAGTCTCACGCGCGGACGATCTGCCCCCTCCGCGCCAGTCCCGAAAGCCGTATTTGATCTCGTATGTCAGGTCAGCATGCCCTGGGCGCGGTGTATTCTTCAGGGCTTCATATTTACTCGAATCAATATCCTTATTCCTGACCATTATGGATATCGGCGCCCCGGTGGTCTTTCCTGTAAATATCCCTGAAAGTATCTCTGCCCTGTCCTCTTCCTTCCTCTGAGTTGTGATATTACTCTGTCCAGGACGGCGGCGGTCCAATTCTTTCTGGATATCAGCTTCCCCAAGAGATAGACCTGCAGGGCAGCCGTCTATCACAACACCGACCGCAGAACCATGGCTCTCGCCCCATGTTGTTATCCGAAAGAGTGTGCCAAAAGTATTTCCTGACATGCGCTGTTATTTAGTCTTAGCATTTATATAACTTATTGGAATATTACAGATATTGAAATTATTATTGCAGTTAGATCAGGGATTCTATGATCGAGATATATGTTGATCCTGAAAAATGCACTGGATGCGGGCAATGCATCAAAGTCTGTCCCAAAGGCCCGAGGATTTACAGGCTCGTGGAAAAAAACGGTAAAATAGTGGCAGAAGTTCTTGACAGGAGCTTTTGCATAGGGTGCACCACATGCGTTACGTCATGCAAACCCGGAGCGATAAGGCTTGAAAGGAACTGGTGAATATTGATTGGAGTCTAAGTCAGCTTTGAACCTTCGTTAAGTAGATGAACATGAAAAAAACAACGAACTAGTACGAACTAAAACGAACACCTGTGGCGTAAGTTCGTAAAAAGTTCGTTGTGTTCGTTGCTATTACCAGGGTTCATTCGTATTCTCTAACCTGACCGTCGGCTTATCCCCTATAAATACAGATTTCACTGGCAGTCGCTCACACAACCGTTTCATCGCAGGCGCTTCAGTGGCATAATGTGTGGCATCGAACAAACATAGATCTCCTGCATACCGGATGGCATCATGCCTCAATTCTCCTGAGATAAGCGCATCAGCCCCATTTTCAACAGCAATATCAATATACCCCCTGCGAAATCCACTTCCTCCGATCACCATTACTTTTTTTATCTTTGAGTCACCAACATACTGGACGTGAGTATTCAGTTTCCCTGAAATAAGAATAGCAAGCTCCTTTGCGTCCAAAGGATCGATCTCACCAAGTCTTCCCATTCCCTGCGCCTCGATATTTTTCAATCCCAGTAATTCTGCAAGCACATCATTTACTCCGCCCTGCGCCTTATCGAAATTCGTGTGCATGGCATATATCGAGATATCGTTATCAATGGCGATCTTCAATGTATCTGAAAGCTGTCTTGAGATGAGATTAATAGGATCAAATATCAGTGTGTGATGGGTTACCAGCAGGTTAGCGCCAAGCTTCGCCGCTTCTTTTAGAACGTGATCTGTTGGATCGAGGGATACAGCGATCTTTTTTATTTTCATGCATCTGTCAAGGACAAGACCAATCCTGCCAGTGTCAAAATCTTCAGCTAATTCTGGAGGTGCGATCGATTCAAGGATAGGGATGAGGTCTTTGAGATTCATGGATGGACTGTTTGTGTCAATATGTATTTAAGGATTCTTTGTATGTCCTAAGTTGAAGGAAATATTGTGATAAATTCATTCAAATGGTAAAACATTTAAATGATCAGATACAAAATATCATAAACGAGCGGAGGTTAATTTATGGATAAACTATATGAAAATTCAGAAACCGGCTGTTGCCCCAGGTTTGACCCTGCGCCATGGGATGAAAAAGAAATAACCTGGCAGGATAAGTTATTCATCAAAGACCGTGTCAGGAGCATATTCCACATCCCCATGAACTTCAATAAGCTCATGGTAATGAACATGGAGAAAATAAAAACAGCAGGCGCTCTCGCCCCTGAACCGCTCATGTTCACAGATGAGAACTCACTATGGGGAGCGGATGTCTTCATCGCTGTGGGCAAAGTTGTCCCCAACGCTGTGATAGAGAAGATGTCAGGAACTTTCATGAGCAAGGTCTTTCAAGGACCCTACAAAGATTCAGGAAAATGGGCAAAAGAAATGGATAAGTATGTCAGATCAAAAGGTAAATACCCCGAAAAGATCTATTTCTTCTATACTACATGCCCCAAATGCGCAGAATATTATGGCAAGAATTATACAGTTCTAATTGCTAAAATATAATTTTATGCATACGGCTGGATTTTGCAGTTTCATTCGACATCATCTTTTATTAATAGCTAAGCTATAATAGTCATCATGTGCGGCATAGCAGGCGCAGCAGGAAAATACTCGGAAGCATCAGTTCAAACGATGCTTGAAGCGATAAACCACAGGGGACCTGATGGCATGGGCATGTTCTCTCTGGGGGATATCACCCTGGGCAATGTCCTCCTCAAAATAACCGGTGACATGGGCCAGCCTATCCACAACGGGGGCGCTCTCACTTACAACGGCGAGATCTACAACTTCAGGGAGATCGCCAAAAAGCATGATATTAAAACTGATTCGGATAGTGAAATGCTTTTTAAATTGATCGAATCGATAGGCATCGAAGCAGCGCTTGGTGAACTGGACGGTGACTACGCGTTCGCTTTTGCATCTGAAGGGAGAATTCAATTAGCCCGTGACACAGCTGGCGTGAAGCCGCTATATTACAGTAGATCTGAGGAAATTTTCGCCTTTGCATCTGAAAAAAAAGCCCTTTCTTCCATTGGGATTACAGAAATAAGTTCCCTTAAACCTGGACACATGCTCACGTATTGCGACGGCAGGCTCATCGAGAAAAAAGTAACTGGATTTGTCCGTGGGGAGAGGATCACAGATGAAAATCTCGCTTCAGAGACGCTATTCACTTCAATAGAACGGGCGGTGAAAAAGCGCATGTACTCACCCTGTGCCATTGCATTCTCAGGAGGGCTTGATAGCTCACTTATAGCGGCGATGTGCCCTGAAGCAGAGCTGTATTCAGTGGGAATGGCAGGTTCTCATGATATTATACAGACAAAAAAGGCAGCTCAACTCCTGGGTATGGAGGACAAACTGCATCTTCAAGAACTTACTGTTGACGATGTAGTGACAGCGCTCCCTTATGTGATAAGAGCGATCGAATCTATACAGCCGCAGAAGGTGAGCATTGCCATGCCACTTTTTTTTGCGTCAAAAAACGCGCATGAAGATGGCTTTCGTGTCATGCTCTCAGGGCAGGGCGCAGATGAGCTGTTCGCCGGATACAACAGATATGGATCACTTGGACCTGATGAGCTTGAGAATGCACTACTTTTCGACCTTGATAACATCGCCAATAACAATCTCGAACGGGACGATGCTGCTAGTATGGCAAATTCAGTTGAGCTTCGTGTCCCTTATCTTGACAGGGAAGTAGTTGAACTTGCATTGAGGATAGCGCCTGAGCTTAAGATAAAAGACGGCATCCGAAAACACATTTTGCGCCTTGCAGCCAGCAGACTGCTTCCTGATGAACTTGCCTTCAAAGAAAAAAAGGCTGCGCAGTATAGCAGTGGTATTTACTCTGCGATCGAAAAACTCGCAAGGAAGAACGGGTTAAAAGGAGAACGTATCGCAGGTAAATATCTTGAATTGATGTATAGAAATTAGAAAAAAGCAGTTTATTGGCAGGTTCTTACCCGCTTCCACCGACTACAGCACTTTTGACCACCACATGCGGCGCCCCATCACTCACTGGCACAAGCTGCCCTGCTTTCCCGCACCTTCCTGAATTCATTCTCAGGTCATTACCAACCATAACAACATTGTTAAGTATCTCAAGAGTGTTGCCTGATAATGAAACATCCCGCAGCGGTGTCGAAAGTTCCCCGTTCTTCACGATAAACCCTCGCTCTGCATTGAACTGGAACACACCCTCTCCAGGATTCACCTGACCTCCGCGCGATCCTATCAGGTATATCCCGTCCTTTATTTCCTCAAGCATCTCCTCGAACTTTGTCCCATCGGGTGATATGAAGGTATTACTCATCCTGATAACAGGTCGGGAATACCCCTGTGCTCGGGCGTTCCTGGATGTGCCGCCCAGTTTGCCTGCACTCTCGCGTGAGTGAAGGAAAGATTTGAGAATGCCTTCCTGGATCAATGTAGTCCGTTTTGATCCTGCACCTTCATCATCGCATGGATAATAACCAAATTCATGTATTGAGGGGTCGTCATACACTGTAATACATGGTGCCGCTATTTGCTCTCCAATTTTTCCGGCAAGTATTGAATTTCCCTCTATAACATGGTCTGCCTCAACTGCATGACCCACTGCTTCATGAATAAAAACGCCAGCCAGTTCCTGGTCAAGTATCACAGGATATGAGCCTGCTTTGGGTGTCTTTGCAGATAGAAGTTCGACCGCCGTATTCCCCGCTTTCCTGGCAAGCTCAAATGCATCATGTTTCTTAAATATCTCAAAACCCATTATCCCAAACCTGCTTTCTCTTCCTATCTGGTAGTTACCTCCAGACTGTGCGATGGCGCTTATGGCAAAACCTATCCTGTTCAGGGTATATTCACAGTCAAGTCCTTCAGAACTTGAATAGCCCACGGTCACGTGCGACTCAGAATAAACTGCGTTCGTACTTGAAATTCCATCGACGCGTGCGCTTTTTTCTATTTCAATAAGTAATTTGACTTTATCTTCAATTGAAATATCATCAGGAGATTCTCTGACTTCTGGAAGATCCATTAGATTCGGTTTTTCCACTGGCGCAAGCGTAATTTTCTCACGAGGGAACCTGCTTCTTGCCGCACCTGCAAGCTTCCTGGCCGAAATAAGAGCATCATCGAGAGCATCTGTATCGTCCAGAGAAACGAATCCCCACGAGCCGCCGTCAAGGGCACGAACAGCAGCACCGCTTGAGAAATTGTTCGATATCTCACGTATCTCTCCATTGTCAAGCAATATCGATGTGCTATAACTCCGTATGGTACGGGTATCGTAAAAATCCATTTTTAGATCACAGCACCGTAATAGGTTTGGTTTCAGGCAGGACAATATTGAATTTGGTTCTTAATGTGAGCTTTTTAATTGTGGCGATAAAACCTTCTTTTTCTCTTCCAACGAGGCTGTGTTCCAATACCTCTTCAATATTTGTCACAGGGATTATTTTGATTTTATCTTTATATTCATCCTCAATAAGAACGTCGCCAAGATTCGACCTTGGAATTATGACCGTCTTTATTCCAGCAAGTGCCGCAGCTTCTATTTTATAAGTGACGCCGCCAACAGGAAGCACATCGCCCCTTACTGATAATGATCCCGTCATCGCCACGCTCTGGTCAACAGGTATTCCCTGTATGGCAGAAAGGACAGCGGTTGCAATTGAAATACTTGCTGAATCGCCTTCAACTCCTTCGTACGTACCAACGAATTGTATATGGACGTCCATCCCTGATATATCCTTACCAGTTGACTTCTTGATAAGGGCGGAAACGTTCTGCACAGCTTCTTTTGCTATGTTCTTAAGCATACCAGTTGCTATGATATGCCCCTCTTCCTTGGACTGCGTCGGCGTGACCTCAGCCATGATCGGAAGCACGATGCCTGAATCATCGCCCATTACTGCAAGACCGTTGACCCTGCCTATCTGGGCGCCATCTTTCACAAAGAGCTTGTAATCTTTCCTTCTCTCAAGGTACTGGTGCGCAAGTTGCTGTTCTACAGAGCGAGCAATGCTTTTTGCTTTCAAAACGTGCTTTGCAGTCGTAAGCTCTGCATTTTCACCGTGGGCAATGTCTCCAGCCACGCGCACAAGCCCTCCAAGATCTCGCAGCTTCAGCGTCAGGTGACCTTTCCTTCCAGCCCTGCGCCTTGCCTCTCTAATGATCTCTTCCACCGCGCCCCTGTCAAAGTGAGGGATCTTCCCGTCCCTTACGACTTCCTGGGCAACAAAGCGCACAAGCTTCTGCCTGTTCTCGGGATTGTCTTCTATCGTGTCGCTCATGTACACTTCATAACCATAACCTTTTATTCTTGAGCGAAGCGCTGGGTGCATGCCTTTTAAAGCATCCAGGTTCCCTGCAGCTATCATGATAAAATCGCAGGGTACCGGCTCTGTCTTGACCATTGCGCCGCTTGAGCGCTCGGACTGGCCTGTAATAGCAAACTCCTTTTCCTGCAGTGCAGTAAGCAAATTCTGTTGCGATTCGATGCGCAGCGTATTAATTTCGTCGATGAAAAGCACGCCTTTATGAGCTTTATGGATAGCGCCGCTCTCTACCCTGTCATGAGCAGGAGTTTCAAGACCGCCTGACTGGAAAGGATCATGGCGCACATCGCCAAGAAGAGCGCCTGCATGCGATCCCGTGGCATCTATATATGGCGCCATCTCTTTTCCCACATTAGAAACAAGGAGCTTGGGTATAAATATTGTCTCCTTGGGCATGAACTGGCGCATCATTATAGCTATCAAAACAGCTGCTATTATCCCCCAGAGAAGCTGCCCCATAATATATGAATATGCTACAATTCCGAATACAAGAAGCATCACGAACATGTTCCTTGCCTGTGTCCTCTTCTGAGCTTCCATCTTGTGAGCGTCATTTATCTCTTTGCCCTTTCCCGCAGGAACGATGCGTATCTTGGGAGTATTCGGGTCCTCTGGATTATGGTATATAAGAACATCCTGCAGTTCTTCCTTTGGAAGCAGTTCAGCCATTGCCTTTGCTAGCATGGATTTGCCAGTACCAGGTATTCCGAGCATCATCACATGCCTTCGCTGGTTCGCTGCCTTCTTGACGACCTCCACTGCGTGTTCCTGGCCTATGACCTGTTCTATTAATTTCTTTGGCACCTCAATATCTTTGGTTGAAGTTATCTCCAACCCGCCAAGAATATCCTGGTTAGTTTCATCATTTTGAGTGTTTTCCATATTTTCTCAACTTATTAAAAGGCCATAAAGTCTATACGACTTGACCTTTATTAACAGGGATATTTATATAACCTGTGGAGAAACTGATGAAAACTTCGATACAAATAGGAAAAATAATGGGCATCCCGATAAAGTTGCACATTACTTTTCTGCTGATTTTGCCAGTATTTGCATGGATGTTCGCGCGCAATGAAGCACAATTTGGCGGGTTCAGTGATGTTGAACCTGTAATGTTTAGATATTTACTGGGAATGGCGGCATCTGTCCTTCTTTTTGCCTGCGTGCTCCTGCATGAACTCGGTCATTCTTATGTTGCCAAAAAGCACGGAAGCAATATAAACAATATAACTCTTTTTCTCTTTGGAGGTGTTTCTTCAATGGAAGAGACACCCAAAGATCCAAAAACCGAGTTGAAGATGGCCATATCAGGTCCTGCAGTCAGCCTATTGATCGGTTCTGCCCTTATTATGATACACGGAATTTTCAGACAGGAGGCGTTGTTCAATGAAGATAACCCCTACATGCGTCTTATCTGGCTTGTGGGCTTTCTCAATGTAGTTCTCTGTTTCTTCAACATGATACCTGCGTTCCCGATGGATGGAGGCAGGGTCCTTCGAGCATGGCTTGCAGGAAGGATGTCATACATCAAAGCCACAAGGACTGCTGCAAACATTGGCAAGATGTTCGCTATATTCATGGGATTTTTCGGGTTTTTTTACAACATCCTGCTCACACTCATCGCATTCTTTATATATATCGGAGCCTCAGAAGAAGAGAAATCCACTGAGGTAACCGTCATACTTGAAGGCGTGAAAGTAAAAGACATAATGTCAACTGAAGTTATGACAGTAAGCTCTGAAACCACGGTTGAAGAACTTCTGGATATGATGTTCAAATACAAACATATGGGTTATCCTGTTGTAGATGGCTCTGAAGTAAAAGGGATCGTGACCTTTTCTGATGTGCAGAAAGTCGCCAGGGAAGATAGAAAAAACGTTAACGTCTCGCAGATAATGACAAAAGAGTTAATAACTGCTAAAGAAAATGATGAAGCAGTAACCGTCATGAAACTCCTTACTAAGAATAACCTCGGGCGAATAATAGAAAAAAAAGATGAAAAAATGATAGGCATTGTATCGCGAACAGATGTTTTACGTGCTGTGCAATTACTCGAATAACATGAATGATGGAAAATACGAATTAAGCTGTAATATCAATTTCAGGAACCCTGTAGCTCCACTCAAGTCAAGGATCATTCTCGTAGGGACAGCCCATGTTTCGGAAAAAAGCGTGGCAGAAGTTAATGAAGTGATCTTGAGAGAAAAACCAGACATAGTGGCTGTTGAGCTTGATAAAGCAAGATACAGGGCATTAAAAGGGGAAGATGATGTCAAAGAGATCAACATTAAGGAGATTTTAAGCGGCGGGCAATTCAATCAGTTCTTACTGCACTGGTTCCTGGCATACATCCAGAAAAAAATTGGCGCTGATACGGGGGTAAAGCCTGGAGCTGAGATGCTTGCAGCCATTGAACTTGCTGAAAGTTCAGGTGCGCGCGTGGCGCTTATTGACAGGGATATACAGATAACACTCGGACGTTTCTGGAATATGATGTCTTTTGTTGAGAAACTTAAGCTATTTGGCTCCCTTATTGGCGCATCATTTGGATTTGGCACAAAGGACATTAATATCGATACTGTGACTGATGAAGATGTGGTGACTCAGCTTGTATCTGAGTTAAGGAATGTTGCTCCGATCGCCGCCTCTGTCCTGCTGGATGAGAGGAACGCCATAATGGCAAAGAACCTGATTGAAGCCTCAAAAGAAGGGACTGTTGTGGCAGTTATAGGAGCAGGACACCGTGGGGGCATCCAGAAATATATCGATGACCCTGGCTCTATACCGCCTGTGGAAGAAATGATGAAATTGCCAAAGAAGGGATTTAGCTGGATCAAGGCGATATTATTTGTTTTATTTGCAATGGTCATCGGGGTGCTGGCACTCCTTGTTATTTTTGGAGGCGTACCGCTTTCGAAGTTACTGTTGTTATTTCTATACCTTTTCATTGCACAGGGAATACTTTCTGCACTGGGGGTTCTTGTGGTCAGAGGTCATCCGGTATCAGCTCTAACTGCTTTGAGTCTTGCCTGGTTCGGGTTCCTGCACCCTGTTTTGAGCGTAGGTATGTTCGCAGGGATGGTTGAAGCGCATTTTCGCCCTCCTAAGACCGAGGATTTCAAAACGATATTAAAAGATGAATATCTGTTCGACTGGAATGAAATACCTGGAAAAGACAGCCGCAGAATGATAGAATTCTTGAAGAAGAACCAGAATGCAGATTGGCTTGATCATGCGACTATTGAGAAAATAGATGATGGTAAGGCTGTTCGTATCAGGACAGACAGGGAACAGATTCTTTTGCACATGGATGAGAAAAAGGGAGAAGTTGTCCTTTCTAACAATAAAAAATCAATTGAACTCGGGGTTGAAAAGGAAAACGGCAAATTGAATGTGTATAAACCTCAAACAATATCTGATATGATGAACAACAAACTATTTCGCATTATTCTTGTGGGAGCTTTTGCAAATGTCGGAAGTATGATCGGTACTTTCATTATAATACCATTATTACTTGTTCCCTACCTTGGCATCGCTAATCCACTTGATATCTTGAGGACTGCACTGGATACAGGGATGAACGCATTAAGTCAGATATTATAAACTATCTTGGAGTAAATTAATCCGGTCTAATATTTACTTTTTCTCTATAACTGTCCCTTTATGCTTCCCGCCTGCAGCATCCACGATGTTCTTCGGATCTTCCCCATTGAGCACTATCGTCTTAATATTACTTCGTTCGATGATCTTTGCAGCAAGTAGATCCACGGGCGCGTTGGCTCCAGCTACCATTTCTGTTTTCAAGATTATTTCGATGAGCTGCTTTGGGGTCATTGAGTCAAATTTCTTCGCATCTTTGTTCTTCTTTGGATCTGAGGTGTATACGCCATCGATAGCAGTGGCATTGATAAGGATATCTGCGCCGATGTATTCTGAAAGCACGGCTGATACAGCATCCGTAGTCTGCCCAGGCGTCACGCCCCCCATTACTACTATTTTACCGCTGAGGCTTGCGTTCTTTGCCTCCTTATAATCAAGCGGGGGCTCATAATATGCGTCATCCCCAAGCGCAATGATCAGGAGCCTGGCATTCAGGCGTGTGAGCTCGATGCCGATAAGATCGCAGGTGGCTTCATCTGCGCCCAGTTCCCTTGCAACGCCGATATAATCACGCGCAGCCTTTCCACCCCCGGTCACTATGAACACGGTATTTTTTTTTGAGATCTCTTTTATAGCAGCAGCATAATTCTTGAACTTTTCAGGGCTCAACGCGCGCGCAAGCACAGAGCCGCCTACCGAGATGACGATCTTCATATTGCCCACTTATGCGCTTTGGTAATATTATCTTTCTGATATCAGATCTGACTGTATTTTGATTTTATATATCATATTTCTGTATGATAATGATAAGTATAACAATTATATAAATAGTTAGATATATATACTCTCTAATTGTATACTCAAGTAGGTTAGTTAAAAGATGGATAGGAATAGGAAATTCAGTTATCAAAAAGTAGTTTCAAAATGAAAGATCTGGAGATATACAAATGAGGCAAACTAAAGGCTTGATGGCAATACTTATTATTTTGATCGCTGTTGTAAATATTAATGCGGTTATGGCATTAGACGGAATGCCGAACAGTGTTCTGACAAACTACTCATTGAGTGGAGAACAGATATTTCCGAATATTAACGGTTGGTTCAATCAGAATGTTACACTAAATATTACATCAACAAATGAAACTGGTACCAATATTACTCAATTTATTAATATAACTGGAGGAGTTTCGGGAACTTTTACATATTCATCTGGGGGAGGGTCTACTACTTTTACCACTCTAACGAATATATCTGTTGAAGGCATAACAACGGTGGAATACTATGCAATAGATGCTTCTGGTAATATTGAACCGGAGAAAAATTCAACAATAAAAATTGACAGGACAAAACCAGTGATCAATTTAGTTGCCCTGAACACCACTTCCCCAAACACCGGAAATGCTATTCTGGTGACTGTGAATGCCACAGACAATTTCGGGGTGACATCTGTAACTGCTAATGGTACTGCTCTGACAAATCCGAGTGGAAATATCTGGAATGGAACAATCATTGCGTCCGTGGGTACTCATTCAGTCAATGTATCTGCAAGTGATGCAGCAGATAATGTCGTATATAATGAAACACAGTCCTATAATGCAAACCCCCCCCCGGATACGACAAAACCAGTCATTACTTTGCTAGACTCAACCCCTATAACAATTGAAGTTGGTTCAGTTTATATCGATGCTGGAGCAACAGCCCTTGATAATTATGACGGTGATTTGACTGGTTCTATCGTAACTGTAAACCATGTGGACAATACAACTGTAGGCACATACTCTGTCACATATAATGTCAATGATAGTTCAAACAATGCAGCAACTGAAGTCACAAGAACCGTCAATATCGTAGATACCATTGCACCATATTTCATCAACGTTCCAGCAAATAGAACCGTCAATGCAACAGGTATTTTGACTTATCTTAACTTATCTGAAGAAACAATTCAGGCAATTGACAACAATCCCGGATGCATTCTTAAAAATACAAATAACGCACCCATTGGTTTTCCACTTGGAACAACTAACATATACTCTAAACGGCAGAGATTGTAACATTTTTGAACGACTGGAAATTCCAAGACAATAAAGATTCCAATTCATCCTTGTGTTCTGTGTGAGCATTTCTGATACAATTATCAATAGCCTGTTTAAAATCTGGAAACTTCTC
>JAUSDC010000121.1 GCA_030650845.1 Candidatus Methanoperedens sp. | reverse complement strand
ATCTGGAATACTGCAAGAAGGGGATCATCAGGCTTTCCTGTGCCTGCCGTCTTCAAGAAAGGTCGCTCTTCCAACAGCCTTGCCTTGAGGGCGAGGTCATCCAGGAATTTTATTTTGCCTGCCACTCTCATCATTCTTGATTCCATCTGATTTGGATCAGGCGCAAAGAAAACCACCTCTATCTTCGGATTCTTTTTCAACTGCTTGCAGACATTTTTGGTCGCTCCAGTATGGAAATAGAATCCTTTTTCATCTGCGTACCATAACAGGAATCCCCTCACTCTTGGCTGGTCGCCATCCGCGGTGGAAAGCCAGCAGACAGGGTTCTTGTTCGCAAATTCGCTGCAGTCTTTTATGTTCATAATACCTCAGGGCTTGAATTGGGTTGTGGGGTTATAGTATTTTTCTATTGTTTTGGGGGGATTGGTGACATAGCCGACTCTTTGGTTGATTAGCTTTTCAACTATTCCTTTTTCCAGAAAAAATTAAAATGTCTCGGAAATTGTAGAGAAAAACATTTGAGCCTATGGTACTATCATAACGAGGAATAAACCCTATATTCATAAAAATAAAATATACAGGCCTCGTACTTAAGTCCGGGGTTTGTGACTGCAACAACAGGTTTTTCATGTTCACTTAAGCCGATGGAAAACCAAACAATCATCTTCAAAATCAAACATCGGCGCGTAGAAAAAATGATGTGAAAAGCCCCCACTATCAGGATAAAACATGAAACCCATCTCAGAAAAAAATCCTATACTGATAGTAGGAATTGCAGCAGCGGTACTGTTGATCTTTAACAATTCCACTCTCATCTCCTGGTTAATACCTCCTCTGGCTGTCTGGTATTTTGCCATATTATTCCTATTTAAAAAAGAGGAAAGATGCCGTCTATACAGGTGGATCGTTGCCGGGATTATCGCTCAAACATTTATGAGTGGTTGGGGAGTCTGGAGAGAACAGGAAATATCCTTAGCGGTCTAATGGCATATCTTTTAGTATTTTCATTTAATGTGATCCCTTATGTTGTTATGAGGACAGAACATTACACAGTTCTTGGTTTTGTGTCTGGATTGATCCCCACATTCATAATCCTGCATTGGGCGTGGAAGAGATTGCCTGATGAAACTAAAGTGTATGGGTGGACGTGAAATCCTCGCGTTTTCAACGGTTATAATAATCGTGAATAATTAGAGCATGAAAAAATAAATATGTGTAAGCACATATATTGAAATATGCCAACCATGACCCCAGTTCCAGATGATCTTTACAACGTCATCAAACATCACCTGGAAAAAAGTAAATTTACAGAAAAGGATGCCGCAGAGGTTGGGAAACTTATAAAAAAGTCCATACGAGAACAACACGACATTGAGTGAGATGGGAAAATAAGAGTGGTGATAGACACGGGATATGGAGCGAGGATAAAGGATTCCAGGAACAACCATGTAAAAATATACACTACAAAACAACTTTTGGAGCTAATCTAAAGGTAATAACATCGAAACATTATTATGACAAGAAACAAAATGGCAAACAAGATGTCGAATAAAATTGGCAGAAACGATCCATGCCCATGCGGTTCTGGTGTAAAATATAAACGATGTTGTTTAAATACCAAAAGCGTTACCATAAATAAAACCACTTCAAAATCTGAAGGGCCAGTTGTCAGTCGGTTAGCGATAATGAAATTTGAACAGAGATTAATCGATAATCCCAAACAATTGGAAAGTCTGACTAAAGAAAGTGAAAAACATTTCAATAGAACGGATATAAGTTTCAAAGATTTCATTCTACAGAAATGGAATCTAAATAAAGTAAAAAAGATGAGCACTTCAGAAATAATTGAAAAATTACAATCCCTGAATATCAATTTTGAAATAGAACAATTCAAAGAACAGGCTCAAAATTATTTTTCTGCAATTCAGTTATCTGAGGAGCTCTATTATACGCAGAATTTTCATTCTCAAGCTCAGGACGAAGATTTCATCTGGTTAGCAATAATCGAATTATGGAACCGGATAATTCCAGAAAGATGCAATATAGAAATGATTGATGACCTTATGCAAGATGGTTATCAAGATATTGAGAAAAGCAATTACAGGGATGGAATGGAAAATTGGGAAAAAGCGTGGAATATGATAAGAATAATTGTTCATTCGACTGTAAAATCCGTTAGGGCAGCCGATGAATCCATTCCTTATCTAACACAAAGTATCTTCAATTGGTGCCAGGATTTTGAAATGGAATCCGGTAACGCAGGGTCGGAAGATGACTCTTTTTATGTAAAGAGGATAAAATACTGTCAGGATTTCTGCCGAACTTTTCCCCGTTCAGATGATTCGATAATACGTAACATGCTCAGAGCAGAAGCAGAATCATATGCCGCTCTGGGTGATATAGAAACAGCAGATAAATTGTTCCAGGGATTGATAATGAAGTTTCCGGACAATGTTTGGGGCTATATCGGCTGGGGTGATATGTATCGTTACTTGAAATCTGACAGCAGAATTCCAGAGAACTATGATAAGGCTGAGGAAAAATATCGATTGGGGCTTGCCAGATGTAATACCGAAATAGATGTTATCAATGAAAGATTAGACGATCTTGTGGTAAAGCAACGAAAGCTGTTATCGGGGATAGAGTAGCGGTAGCGGAGAATTTGGGGACGGGCGCCGGATATTAATCGCTTAAATAATATGTTTAAATAGTGTTGGCGCATCGCGGAATCAGTAGCAAACAGAAAGCTAACCATATTACAATAAAAAGAAAATTGTCAGGTGGATTTGGCAATCATTCAAAAAACCTTCGCATCCACAACCACATGCCACACCCCCGGCGCATATTTCTTGATCCTGCGCGCTTCGATTATCTCCACCTTCCGCCCCAGTTTTTTTGCAGTTTCAACGACCCTCGTAACAGGTCTATCCTCCACAGCCTCTGGCACAGCCTCATGGTAATGAACCATACCGCCATGAACAAGCGCGCTGATGCCGTTTTCAAGATATGGATGTGCATCAAAGTATCCCATAATGACGCGGTCTGCTATCCCTCGTTGAGTGAATGACGCACAGTCTCCCTCAACTGGTTCTATTATATTTTCCACCCGGTTCAAGCTGATATTTTCCCTCAGATAGCCGAATGATACAGGATTTATCTCTATTGCGAAAATCTTGTCTGGTTTAGAATGCACAGCCATGGGAATGGAAAAATACCCGATACCTGCGAACATATCAACAACGACCTCACCTTTGCCAAGCCTGCTCATCCGCTTTCTTTCAGCAAGATTACCCTGTGAGTACATGATACGCATTGCATCGAGCTTGAAAAGACACCCGTTCTCCTTATTTATTGTCTCTGTCCTTTTCCCTGCAATAATTTCCCGTTCTGGTATCCTCATCTGACCGCTGATACCTCTGTCAAGAAGCACTGTCCTGCAGCCAGGGTACATGGATAATAATGCCTGTGCAATATCATACTTCCGGGGTTCAAGTTCTTCATGAAGCGTTACGATTATCACATCCCCCAGCAACTGCCATCCGGAAGGCAGGAGTTTTTTCTCTTTTTCCGGGATATCGAGGATACTGCCAAGTGTTTTTTTCGGGATGTAGAATTCAGGTTCTTCCTGCTCGATCACAGGAAACTCGACCGCCCCATCCGTAACAGGAATTTCGATAAACCCATCCCTTTTCACAAGTTTTCTTGTCTTATCGATGGCGCCCTTTGAAAGCAGTTCCTTCCTTACGGTTTCAGCGTCATCAACACTAACGCGGACAGCCTTCATGAATTTCTGACAATATACAAAATATCGCTAAGAATGGAACTTGCGGTCTCGATAGAGCCAGCGCCCTTTCCACTGATGGTGATCCTTCCTGCCATGTCAGTAAGAATGGAAGCCACGTTCAATGTCCCTCCCACTGCAAGCGGATGTTTCTTCGGGACGAGTCTTGGCGCGACAGTTAGCGTTCCATTTCCTGCTTCACAGATCAGCTTTACCACATAATTGTTCTTGCTTGCAAGTTCAAGCGCTTCCGGGGTAATCTTAGTGATGCCTGTAACTTCAACGTCCCGATATGTTGCAGCCTGCCCGAAAACAGAGTTCGCAAGTATCACGAGTTTACATGCTGAATCAATACCTTCCACATCGTATGATGGATCGGTCTCAGCTATCCCCAGTTCCTGCGCTTCTTTTAAGGCGAGTTCATAGGTCAGCCTTTCTTCAGCCATTCGGGTAAGAATATAATTGGTCGTTCCATTCAATATCCCCTCTATCCCGATAACCCTGTTCCCGGCAAGAGCTTCGTGGATCAGGTTAAATATCGGAACAGCGCCGCCTACTGTGGCTTCGTACCTGAAAAATACCCCATTATCCTCGGCAGCTTCCTTTAACTCCGAAAAGCGCAGCGCAAGGGGACCTTTGTTCGAAGTGACAACGTGCTTTCCTGAACCAAAAGCCGCGAACATATTGCTTGATCCGGGCTCACCATTCTTGATGTTGGTGGGCGTGGCTTCAACGACTATTTCATGTTCAACGTTTTTGATTATTTCAAGTGCGTCGTCTTTACATTTTGCTACTGTGCCTTTTTGTTTCTTCCTTTTAAGAGCACTCTCAAGGTCGATCCCGTCGGCATTTATCTCGCTGCCCTTTGAATCCGATATTCCAACTACTCGAAGGTCAATACCCTGCTCAATAAGTGTCTCATTTTTCGACAATATGGCTTTCGCCACTCCCTGCCCCACTGCGCCAAAGCCTATTATTGATACTCTCGCGGTCTTCATGCAGCCTCCGAGTTAAGCCTGATGGGTTCGATCATGAGCAGTTCCTTTTTAGCCGCTACTTCGCGAAGTACTTCAAGCGCCTTTTTCAATTCCTTGATCCCAACAGCATTGATAACAAGATATGCTGATGAGGTTCTCTCTATCGCAGGCATTGAAAGCGACAGGTCAACGACTTCAGCAAAACCGGTTTTATCTATTTTGTCAATAGTGTCACCGATGTCTGAATGAATGATATGGCCTATGAGAACGACAGAGACAGAAGACCGCAGCCTCTCTTCCCCAACTCTTGCAACCCCGACACCGCTAGTTTCCAACTTTTCGATGAGTTCATCAAGAAAGCCCTGGTCGATCTCGAAAGTGACCTGCACAGGGATAGTTCCTCGCGGGGTTTTCTCCTCATGCTGGTGAACCACACTCATGATATTCCCGTGGAGCTCTGATATCGGTGCAAGAGCTAAAACAAGCTGCCCAGGGATATCCTTGAGTTCAAGGGTCATGGAGACGATCATATTCTCCATTATGCGCAGGTGAGTAATAAGTTTATTTGGTAGCTACTATTTACTTATATCCCGCCATGCAAGAAGCCCTCCAGCTGCAACCACTGCACCAGCGAGCAAAACTGCGAAAAGACCGTAACCTACACCGTAGTTCATTGTCGCACCCATGAATCCCCCGAGAAAGAGTCTATGCTTTTGAGGTTCACTACACCACCACCAATAATCAGGAGCCCGCATGCCAGCATCGCCAAACTCTGAAATTTATCCTTAAGGAGCACAGCCACTAAAATACTTGCGATCCCAAGGGCAAGCACTCCTATCCCCTGAAATTCCCAGTTAGCAGTTCCGCTAACAAGTCCAAGAAGAATACCTTCACCGTTCTTCCATCCCAACCCATTAACAGAGAATCTGGATGAGAGCCCCAGCATTCCTGCGCTCGCGCTTGCTGAGTACCAGGGGAGAAAGACGCTGATTATTGAGAGAATACCGCCTGCAATACCGAGATTTCTGCCATCAGTAAGAATGTTTTTCGACGCCATGAGTATATATGCTTGATCTTATACTATAAATTCCCTTTCGTTGAGAAAAGAGGTTAAATAAATTATGTTCTTTACTATAATTACTAAGATCCGCGCGTCGCCAGCACTTCCTTATCTGTAAGGCTCCTGATATCAATGCCCTTCATAGCTGCGCCAAGCCCTTTAGAGATTTCAGCAAGCATCGAAGGATTATCAAAATTATTCACAGCTTCAACTATTGCAGAAGCCATTTTTTCAGGGTTCTCTGCCTTGAATATCCCTGAACCCACAAAGACGCCGTCCGCACCAAGTCTCATCATAAGCGCTGCATCAGCCGGGGTTGCTATGCCACCTGCGGCAAAATTCACAACTGGAAGTCTCTGCATTTCAGCAACTTCTTTTACAAGCTCTACCGGCGCTTCAATTTTGCGTGCTTCAACTGAGAGTTCACCAGGAGTTTTTCCCTTGAGTTCCCGTATCGCACCTATGATCGTTCTCATGTGCCTCACTGCTTCCTTCACGTCACCAGTCCCTGCCTCACCCTTTGTCCTGATCATCGCAGCACCTTCGTTGATCCTGCGAAGCGCCTCACCCAGGTCTCGTGCACCACATACGAACGGGATTGTAAATTTTGTCTTTTCTATATGGAACATCTCGTCAGCAGGTGTGAGAACTTCAGACTCATCAACCATGTCAACGCCTAACGCTTCAATGATCTCCGCCTCCACGAAATGCCCTATCCTTGCTTTAGCCATCACTGGTATTGTGACAGCTTCCATTATCGCTTCGATAATAATCGGATCAGCCATACGTGCAACACCGCCTGCTTTCCTGATATCCGCAGGTACCTGGTGTAATGCCATGACCGCCACAGCGCCAGCTCTTTCGGCAATAAGCGCTTCTTCCGGTGTTGTCACATCCATTATGACACCGCCTTTTTGCATGCTGGCAAAACCGCGTTTAATAAGTTCTGTGCCATGTCTAAGTTTCTCAAGCTGCATAATGTCTCTCATCCTTATTATGCGAGATATTATACTTTTCCCCTAAGTTCCAAGAATTCTTTCCATCAGAGGGACGATCACAGCGCCGCAAATAACGCTCACTACCACGATCCAGTCCACCCTCTCATGGGCCTGGGGCAAAAGGTCGCTCGCACCTATATAAATGAACGTGCCAGCTGTAAAGGCAAGAATGGGTCCGAAATATTCCTGGGGGAAAAAACCGGCGATAAGTGCACCAACAACTGTCAGAAATGATGTCAAAAACAATGCAATAAGAGTGTTTTTTCTATCATAATTCGAGCGGATCATTATGATACTTGTACAAAATCCTACCGGGAGTTCATGGACTGCAACTGCAAAGGCGATGATAAGACCAAGGGCAGGTTCAGTTATATAACCAACAGCTATCGCGATACCATCCAGCATGCTCTCAAGCCCCAATCCGATCATTCCCACCCATCCTTTGGTGTGAACGTCGCATTCGGTTTCCTTGCAGGCATGTATCATCACGCTTTTCTCTATCAGGTATAGCGAGAAAAATCCAAAAGCAAAAGGAGTTAAGATCTGATCTGATGCCAGGAGACCTTCAGGTAGCATCACGAAAAGAGCAGTGGAAATAAGAACTCCAGCCGCGAATCCGATAAGATAGTTCGTCCTGATATGCTTTAGCCGAGTATAAATCGGAAGAAGCCCTCCGATCACTGACGAGATACTGGCGATAAAAGCATACACAAGATAAATCATGATTCTTCTAACACTGTTGTTTTTATTTAAACATGATGCCTAGTTTCTCTTCACTCCAACTCTGCCCCGGCTCTCTTCAATCACGAAACCAAGCGTTTTCAAGTATCCTTCCGCTTGCCCTGTCCCGTGAAGCAGCACTTCAACAAGGTCAGCGGTCTCATCTATGTCCGTGCTGATGTAAAAAGAGTCAAAAACCTCCACAATAAGACCATTGTTCAGCGCGATGTCCCGATGTTTTAAAAAGCTTGCCCCGTAATAGTCCACATGAAAGCTCGATGGGTCGCGGATAAATATGGCATTTGTCCCTCCCATCCTTCCCGGAACTATAACAACCTCTGCCTGACTTGCTGTGAGGTCCCTGATGTTTTTAATAGTAACAAGGGGTATATCAGCCATGATTATAAGGACTGGTTCATTCAGTGAATGTGAAGACATCTTTTTCAGGTACTCGTTCAGTGCTTCGTTAAGACCCATTTCGGTCAGCACGATGTTTGCTCCGTCTTGATCAATGAGAGAAGTGGTCAGTATATCAACTACATCAAAGCATCCTGAATCTACAAGGGTTCCAGCTACATCAGAGAGCATAGCCAATGCAAAATCCTCCCGTTCTTTATCAGTAAGAAGCGATGACAGTCTTGATTTTGCATTGCTTTTCTTAAATGGTATTACCGCTCTCATATCCCTCAAAAGACAGGGTATGTCAATAAATAGGTTTGGAAACGTGTCTATGATGGGAATTTTTTCCATAAAACCTATTAACCCTTACAACATAAGAAATGCCGAGGCAAGACCATGAAAGAAATACTCGAGATAATGGAAAACAATCCGAGGATCGGAACACGTGAGATAGCGACCATGATAGGCATCACGGAAGCACAGGTTGCCTCAAAAATAAAACAACTGGAGAAAAAAGGGATAATCCGCAAATACAAGACAGTGATAGACTGGGAAAAAGCGGGAGAAGAGTACGTTTATGCTATAATTGAGATAAAAGTCACCCTGCGCTCAAGGACCGGGTATGATGCGATCGCAGAACGGATCGCGAAATTCCCTGAGGTAAGGTCTGTCAGGCTCATATCTGGAGGATATGATCTGTCGCTCACAGTTCGCGGGCGGTCTATGAAAGACGTGGCTTTTTTCGTGGCTGAAAAGATCGCAACGCTTGAACAGGTGCAGGGGACAGTGACGCATTTTGTGCTTCGGACTTACAAGGAGGACGGAGATGTCTTATTCGAGAAAGAGCGCTCAGAACGCCTTGCTGTATCCCCGTGAAGTCATGTCTGAAAAATTCGTAGCAGAAACGGTCAGGCAGATACCGCCTTCAGGCATAAGGAAATTTTTTGATCTTGTCCTTGAAATGGACGGGGTTATCTCACTTGGTGTAGGAGAGCCCGATTTCGTTACGCCCTGGCATATCAGGGAAGCGTGCATATACTCGCTTGAAAAAGGTGTCACATCATACACTTCAAATTACGGACTCCTTGAACTGAGGGAGTTAATATCGAATTGTTACAAAAAGGATCATCGTGTTAATTATGATCCGAAAAGCGATGTTCTTGTCACAACAGGAGTGAGCGAAGCGGCAGACCTTGCTTTCAGGGCAATGATCGATCCCGGGGATGAGGTCATCGTCCCTGAGCCGTGCTACGTTTCCTACAAACCCAGCGTTTCCCTTGCAGGCGGGAAGCCGATACCTGTTCCGACCTATCAGGAAAATGAGTTCCGTGTGACTGCAGAGCAGATACGAAAAAGCATTACAAAAAAGACAAAGGCTCTTGTCCTGAGTTATCCGAACAATCCGACTGGTGCTGTCATGAGGAGGAAAGACCTTGAGGAAATAGCCGATGTAGTGACTGAGAACGACCTGGTCGTGATCTCTGACGAAGTATATGGCAAATTGACCTATGATGGCGCACATACCTGTTTTTCATCTATTTCCGGCATGCGAGAAAGAAGCATTATCCTCAACGGATTCTCAAAATCACATGCCATGACAGGGCTTCGCCTTGGTTATGCTGTTGGCAGTGAGCCGCTTATTGCAGCCATGACAAAGATACACCAGTACGCAATGCTGTGCGCTCCTGTCACTGCCCAGATGGGAGGGATAGAGGCGCTCAAGAATGGGGATGGAGAAATGCAGAAGATGGTCAGGGAATACGACAGGAGGCGGCGCCTTGTTGTGAGCGGTCTTAATAAGATGGGGCTTGACTGTTTTGAGCCAATGGGTGCATTCTATGCATTCCCGAGCATAAAAAGCACAGGATTAACTTCAGAGGAATTCGCAGAAAGACTGCTTAAGGAGCAGAAAGTGGCAGTTGTGCCGGGAAATGTATTTGGGGAATGCGGAGAAGGGTATCTACGATGCTCATATGCAACATCGCGCGAACAGCTCATAGAGGCACTTTCACGCATCGAAGCGTTCCTTGATTCGCTCTAAGGTTTTGGCAGGTCATTAGGGTGGGCAAGAAGGTCATTGAAATAGACCTGTTTTCCAGTCCTCGTCATATAGAGCCGAACCCACCAGAGCGTCATTATCGGGGATAGAATACATACTGAGATCAGTAAATTTACAAAAGACCAGATAGTATTCAGGATAGAATTAATGCTCATAATGGAGCCAATTATCCCGAAAACAAACGAAACCCCGATAGTGGCAAGGATTATAAGAAATACTCCGGAAGCATTTTTCTTAAAAAAGTTAAATCCAGCAATTATCCCATCTACCGGACCAAGTGATTCTATTACAAGGACATAACTGAATGCTGAAAATGCGACGCTGATGATCAACAAATAGACTATCCAGAGCACAAATCCGATAATTAGTAACATATTCTCGCCCATTGAAAGCCTGTTGAGATCTACATTCATGGCTCCAGGCACCATGAACACAATTCCTGCAATCACAAGAAGCAAGAACAATATCTCGGCGAGGAAAAGATTCATAACATTTTTTTTCCCGCTCTCCATCATTGTTGAAAAAGTGGTTCTTCCGGTCTCTGTCGCCTGTCTTGCCATCCCGATAGCGCCAGATGTAAAAAATGAAGCGATATACATGATTATAAAAACGCCTGCAATCACAATAACAGCGATCTCAAAAATATGATTCGATAGGCTTGAAATGAATGCCAGGGATAGAGCTTCTGGAGTATTATACTCTTCAATTTTCAAAGAACCAAACAGGTAAATAATACTGAATATAGCGATAATAATAGCTGTCAGCCCGATAGTGACAATATTCAGAATAAAAGGAATACATAGATTCGGATTCTTTGTGTATGTGTTAATACCGTTACTTATGATCTTACTTATTTCTTCCGCCATTTTCAGCCCTCTTTATAACTAAATTTAGTTAATCAGTTATTAACTTAACCTTTCCATCATTTCTTTCCATTTCCTTTCTCTTTGCTTTTAATTTTTGCACCCTTCAGGATAGAGCGCGTTATCACCCAGAACACTAAAATAAACAGTCCCAGCATTATCAAAATTCCCAGCATTATTAAAAATGTTTCAGGCATCTCTCCTCCTTTACTGTTTGATCATATCTGTCATAAACATTTCGTTTTTACGATATCTCCTTCAATGTCTTCTATTTCATTTACATACGTTTCGGCTATCTCCCGTGCAAGTGGTTTCCAGTCTGTTATCCCAAGGTCTGAAAGTGCAGCTGTCCTGACCTCAGCAGGCGTCCCTTCGGTTGTGATGTTAATTCCGCAATGTATCTTCTCACTTGTTACCCCCGCAGTTGCGATGCTCACCGTGAGCTTCCCATTATCGATAAAAAGGTCATCTCCTGATCTTGTGGTCTGAATGACATGCCTCATGAGAATGTCCCTGATGCAGACTATCAGGAGGCGCTGCATATAGTAGGCAAGGCGCATGCTTGCCGGTGAATCGAAACGTTCCACGATGATATGGATAAGGTCATCACCCTGAATTGTTTTTCCTGCTTTCTTATCTTCAAGGTCTTTCATATTATCAAAGGTAACATCCATCGGACCATGGAATATCACCATTGAGTCACCTTTTATTCCCATAGTGTAAGCCCATAGCGGGGAAATTTGTGAGCCGTCATATTTTATTTTATCAGTGAGTATCCTTGCAATCATTTCTTCACGTCCCTTGGGTCTGATATCTTTCCCGTAAGTGCGCTTGCAGCGGCTGTCTCTGGCGATGCCAGGTAGATCAGTCCTCCTGTGCCCATCCGTCCCCTGAAGTTGCGGTTCGAGGTAGAAAGGCATGTTTCACCCTCGCAGAGCACACCCATGTGGGCGCCCAGGCATGGACCGCATCCAGGCGGCGCGATTATTGCGCCAGATCTCAGGAGCGTGGCGACGATGCCCGATTCTGTGGCTTTGATGAGAACTTCACGCGAAGCTGGCAGAACGATGGTCCGCGCTCTGACTTTTTTTCCTTTCAGGATACGCGCCACCACCTCAAGGTCCTCGTACCTTCCATTGGTGCATGAACCTATGAAGATCTGATCAAGCGGAGTTCCTTCAACCTCTGCAACAGAAACCACATTATCAACTTCATGAGGCCTGGCCACCTGCGGCGGAAGGTCGCTAACATCAAAATTGAACTCGTCTATATATTCTGCATCTTTATCTGCTAATACGGGTGTGTATTTCTCCCTGGCTCTTCCTTTCAGATAATCGTCAGTCTTTTTATCGGGGGGCACGATGCCTGCCTTTGCTCCCATTTCAATAGCCATGTTGCAAAGAGTCATGCGCTCAGGCATGGATAATGCGCTTATGGCATTTCCGTAGTACTCTACTCCTTTATAATTAGCACCGTCTGCTCCCAGGTTTTTTATGATGTAAAGTGTCAGGTCTTTTGCAGAAACCCCTTTTGCGAGCTGTCCCTCAACTGTTATCCTTATCGTCTGAGGAACGCGCAACCACAGTTTCCCGGTAGCGAATATTTCAGCCATATCAGTTGCGCCAACTCCTGTTGCGAATGCTCCGAATGCGCCATAAGTGCATGAGTGTGAATCAGCCCCTATTATGAGTTTTCCCGGCATTGCAAACCCCTGCTCAGGCAGAACCTGGTGACAGATTCCATTCCCCACATCGAAAAAATTGGTTATTCCCTGTTCTTTTACCCATTGCCTGATACTCTGCTGGAGCTTTGCGGCAGTCTCGTTGTTGGCGGGTGCAATGTGGTCAAAAGGGATAATGATGCGTTTGGGGTCCCATACTTTCTTTGC
>JAUSDC010000157.1 GCA_030650845.1 Candidatus Methanoperedens sp. | reverse complement strand
TGAATCTGGTCTCCCAGACGATCATGATGGTCGGTCTCCAGGGCAGCGGCAAGACCACCACGACAGCAAAGCTGGCTCGCTACTTCCAGAGAAAAGGGCTTAAAGCCGCCGTCATCTGTGCAGATACGTTCAGGCACGGAGCTTACGAACAGCTAAAAACACACTGCGACAGGAATGGGATATTCTTCTATGGCGAAAAGGATGTAAAGGATGCCACTGCCATTGTGCAACGCGGGCTCAAAGCCATAGAGAAATTCGATGTTAAGATCATAGACACTGCAGGCAGGCATGCCCTTGAGAAAGATCTCATCAAAGAGATGGAGGATATACACAAGATCGCTCACCCAGAGCAAAAGTTGCTCGTGCTTGATGCTGCGATGGGTCAGCTTGCCAGTGAGCAGGCAAAGGCATTTAACGCTTCGATCGGGATAACTGGCGTTGTAATTACCAAACTTGACGGGACGGCAAAAGGAGGAGGTGCACTTTCCGCGGTCTCTGATACTGACACAGCGATCGCTTTTATTGGAACCGGTGAAACCCCTGACGACCTTGAAAAATTCGAAGCTGACAGGTTCATATCCCGCTTGCTGGGTATGGGTGACATAAAATCTCTCCTTGAGAAAGCAGAAGAAACGCTAAAAGGCGATGACCTTGATGTTGAGGCGATGCTAAGCGGCAAATTTACGCTCAAGGATATGTATAAGCAGATGGAAGCAATGAATAAGATGGGACCTCTAAAGCAGGTAATGCAGATGCTGCCGATGGGTAAACTCGGGATTAACGTCTCTGATGATATGTACAGCGTAACTCAGGATAAGCTGAAAAAGTACAAATTCATCATGGATTCCATGAACGAGAACGAACTGGATGAGCCAAAACACATTAATAGTTCAAGGATCACGCGTATAGCGCGTGGTTCAGGGACGAAATATGATGAGGTCCGTGAGCTTCTGAAATACCATAAAATGATGCAAAAAACCATTAAAGGTATGAAGGGAGGCAAATTTAACATACAAAAAATGATGAAGAAATTTGGAATGTAGTTATTGCACTCGAAAACACTTAAATAGTTAAAACGCTATTAAAATAGATAATTATAGTTTTGAAGGAGATTTAAAATGGTAACAGACTTAAAAGAATTTGCAAAAACAGCAAAACCATCTGTCGCTGTAGTCGGGCTTGGTGGCGCTGGTTGTAATATAACGACTTGGATCGCAGAAAAAGGCATTTCAGGCGGGAGGATCATTGCTGCTAACACTGATGTTAATCATCTTTATGTTCAGAAAGCTGATAAGTTGATACTGCTTGGAGAAAAATTGTGTCACGGACATGGTTGCGGTGGCTACCCTGAAATGGGAGCGCAGGCAACCCGTGAGAACGTAAAAGAACTGAAGGAAGAGCTTGAAGGAGCGAACCTTGTATTCCTGGTAGCAGGGCTGGGCGGCGGAACTGGAACCGGCGCCATGCCGGTCGTAGCTGAGATCACACGAGAATTGGGTGCGCTCACAATTGGATGCGTAACCATTCCGTTCACGATCGAAATGTCAAGAAGGGAAAAATCAAGAGAGGCAATAAACCTGCTTGCCCAGACATGCGACTCAGTAGTTATAATCGATAACTCAAAATTAAGAGAGGTAGCAGGGAATCTTCCATTAAAAGAGGCTCTTAACGTAGCAAATGCACTTGTTGGAGCTTTTGTAAAGAACCTCACAGACACAATTACACAGCCAAGCCTTGTCAACCTTGACTATGCTGACCTTCGCGCTGTCATGGAACGAGGTGGCGTTTCGTCCATAGGCATAGGCGAAGGTGACGGCCCTAACAGAGTAGAAAAGGCTGTCGCACAGGCTTTAAGCACACCACTGCTTGATGTCAGGGACATTTCTGCAAGTTACGGCGTTCTCGTCCACATAGTTGGTGGAGAAGACCTGACACTTGAGGAAGTTGCGGTCGCAGGCGAACTCATCATGGATAAAGTCCCTAACACAAAGAGAATCATCTGGGGCGCAAAAGTCGATAATAATCTTACCGGTATGGTACGCGTAATGGCAGTTCTGACCGGTGTTGAGAGCCCGTTCCTATCAGGCGAGGAAATGCAGCGCATTGCAGATAAGCGTTCTGAAGAGCAGCGTGTCGTTGAAGAACCAGCACCTGAACCTATTGTAAGACCAAAGGTCGAGCCTCCAAGGCCCAGACCTATCACAAAGGTCGAGCCGCCAAAAGAAGAGGAAAAAAGCAGCAGCATGTATATCTGGATCATCTTAATTGTCTTGATAGTGCTTGGTCTGCTCTGGTATTTCAAAGTAATTTAAAGTCTATTGTTCCGGTAATTCCGGAACAATATTTTATGTTTTTGTATTTTTTTCTAAATTGTTCTGATATTTTTCATGTAGCGACCGCTATATTTCCTTTCACTGTCACGTTCATGGAACCGAAACCTCTTGCAACCCCGTTGAAAATATGAGGCACGTCCTTAAACATGGCTCTTTGAACAGGATCATAATAAACGAACGACCAGGTTTCTTCTTCGAAAGATGCATTAACAGCCACTGCATAAGCTCTCCACCTGAACATTTTGACCTGGGGAAGTTCTTCTGCAGTTGACAGCGCCCTGTCCATCCCGTCTCCAGACTTCGATACATCGATCATTTTCACAGTTTCATTATACACCGAACGTCTCTCAAGTCCGTTGTATTCATATATTCTTATTTCCTCACCACTTCCTCCCGCGACATACCAGTCAAAAGGGCTGGTTGTGGAGTAAGCTTTCAATTCTGCATCATTGAAAAATCCTTCTGCACCGCTTTTCTCTACTAATCTGACAGTTCCGATCATAGCAAAGATCAAAAGGAAAATAAGAAGAAATTTTACGGCATTCTTTTGCTGCGGCTTTTTATAGAGATATATTATGATAAGGAGGCTCAATATCGTAAGGGATAAGTCTGTATAAAAGAATAGTTCAGCTGAATATCGCATTGTAGTGAGGGGGAAAAGAAGCGGAACGCCACGCGTGGTCATGTAATCCAGGAAAAGGTGGAGCGCTGCCCCCGCACAGGCAAAACCAATTGACCTTCCATTGATAACAGGTTCAAAATTGATGAAGCGCCTGATATATGATCTTATCCTGGAACGTGATGCCAGATACAGGACACAGATAGCAGTGATAAATCCGAAGAACAGGGAATGTGTTATGCCGCGGTGAGTAATTAGAAAGAACGTGGGATAAACAAAGTTGATCCACATGATAAGAATATCAATATCAGGGGCTATACCGCCAAGTACGAACGCGGTTATATCTTCTTTTTTTTGTTTAAAGGAGGTCCCGATTAGATATGGAAGCAGCGCATGAGAGAATATATCCATTATGCATCTCTTTTATTTTCATTGTATTTTAAAGTAAATAGCACAGCAGCCGCAAGAACGATAAGCCCGCCAAGAATATATATGGCAGAAAACCCGGCGAACTCTCCGAACTTCTCTTTAAGCACAACGCCTGCGAACTGTAGTACAATACCCATTATTATCGAACCCACCCCTATACCAAGGTCAAAGGCTGCGGTGAAAGTTCCCATAGCAGCACCTCGCCCCTGAGGGCTCACCCTGTCCACCAGGAGAGCCATCAATGTGGGATGGAAAAGACCGAAACCAAGGCCATAGAGGAGCGCTGCAACAAGGAAAGTAGTCAGTGAGCTCGCTGTCGCCACAAAAAATAAACCAAGAGATATTATGATCATTCCGGGCACTATGACAAACTTCCTTCCTTTTATATCAGAAAGCTTGCCTGCCAGCGCCCTGACAAGAATAAGTGTAATTGCAAATACAGAGAAAAATATGCCGGCATTTGATACACCCTGTTTCTCTTGAAATAAGGGTAGGAATGACACTATTGAGCCGTATGTCAATGAGATAGTGAACATTAATACAGAGGGGAAAAGCGCTTCTTTGCTAAAAAGTGGGGTTTTCGGGCGTATTACGATCTTCTCGGATATGGGAAGCACAAGAAGCAGGGATATGAGCGCGATCGCAGCGCATACTGAAAAAAGTACAGGGAAATCATATTCTTTAAGCAGTATCATGCTGAGGACAGGACCTATTGCCATCGCCACATTGGATGACATCCCGAAAATACCCATAGCCTCTCCCCTTCGGGCAGGAGGGGCGATATCTGCAATAAGCGTAGATGCTGCCGTGGTGGCTGCGCCCCACCCGATGCCGTGAAGGATCCTGAGAAGAAGAAGCGAAGTGACATCTGTTGTATAATTATATAGCATCATAGATATGAGGAATACGACCATACCTGCTACAAGCAATTTCTTCCTTCCATGTTTGTCAACCTCCCTTCCTATGAAAGGGCGAAGAAACACTGCCGAGATCGTGAACACCCCGATAATATAGCCTATTTCAGATTCCGACCCTCCGAGCTTCTGGATATAAAAAGGGAGAGTGATGAGCAGGAAATAGAAGCTTGTGAAAAGGGTGAATGTGGAAAGACTTGTAAGGATAAAGTTCTTCGTGAAGAGTTTTTCGTTTTTAGATTGTTCCATAATGATGGATTAATGTGTGATAGGGATTATAAATTATTCGTATCTTAAAGCATCAACAGGCTTCAATTTTGATGCCTGATATGCCGGTATTATCCCGGCAATTATTCCCACGGTAACCGAAACTGATAACGCCATAGTTATCGAATTCAATGTGACTATTGCTGTACCTCTTGCCAGAGGAAGACCTCCCATAAGCACTGGCATGAACCCTGAAAGAATTGTTCCGAGGATTATGCCTAAAATCCCTCCAACAAGCCCAATAAATGCTGCATTGAACAGGAATATCAGTAGAATGTCACGATTGCGTGCGCCAACAGCTTTCATTATTCCTATCTCTTTGGTCTTTTCAAGGACCGAGGTGAACATTGTATTTGCTATCCCGATAGAACCCACGATCAATGAAACCGCTGCTATCGCAAGAAGAAACGTGTTCATCGAACTCATCGTATCTGCTCGTGCCTGCTGCATTTCCTTCCTTGAAGAAACTGAAAAGTCCATGTTTTTTTGAGTAACATGTCTTGCGATCATGAGTTTGTCCTGGATCTTCGTGATGACTTCATCCAGAAAATTTTCATCCTTTATCTTCACCACAAGAGTATCGTAGATACCGTTCGTCTTTTCCGGGATAACCTGGTATGCCATCTGGATAGGCATGTAGATGCTATTGCTCTGGTCATCCAGGATCCCAACGACCCGGAAAGCGCTGCCGTTTATCATGGTCATCTTATTTATCCCGAGAGGCTGGTCAAAATACGATGATGCAAGTCTCCCTCCGATTACAATAACATTCTGATCCGCAGAATCAAGCATCCTGCCAGTTTTTATTTTACTCGTAGTGATCTGGGACCAGACACTCTGGTCAACACCTGTTATGGATATCCTTCCTTTCTTGCCAAGATATGATACATCTACGCTACCTCTGATATTCGTATCGATAAGGGCAATATCAGGTATACCTTTCAATGCCTGCACATCACTTCTGCCAAGTACAATTTCTTTGGTGGTTGCCTGAGGTCCAGAAGAACCTCCTCCGTCGCCACCGCCCCTCATCTGGAAAAATCCCCCGCCGCGTTCAAATCCAGGGGATATCGTCACAATATCGCCGCCAAGAGCGTTTAATTGTGCGTTCAATGATTGCTGCATCCCATCCCCTATGGATACTATTGCGATCACTGCTGCCACTCCTATGACAATGCCTGTTATTGTCAGCCAGCTGCGTAGCTTGCTGTGGAGCACCATATTGAATGCATGCTTGAAACATTTTCCGAGCTTCATTTTGAACCCAAGAAACCTATTATTTCTTCCCTCGTTTTAATAGATCTTTTATTTTGAAATCCGGATCCATCAATTTGCAACTCTTGTATTTCCTGTATCCAAGGAATATTCCTGCAAAAGCCACTATTCCTATGAGGTATAAAGCATAACTTGAGAAGACACCATCCTGTGAAGCTGCGCCTCGTCGTCCCTGCATGGCTGTTTGTAAGTCCGCAGATGCAGTGTTCCCAGATCCCACATTGACCTGTTTCTCAACTATCTTTCTTTCTCCCATGGTATCGGTGTACGCTATTTGCATGAGCACTCCATCTGTTGAACTGTTCATTGATCGTTGCATGGGTCTTTCCTGATTGCTGTTATTGCTCCGTCCCATCCGATTCTGGTAATTATTCTGGAAATCCTGGGACGTCATATTGCTCGCTGATGATTGCAATTTGAAGCCTGCGACTGTGTAATCTCCTTTGTTCAGATTGCCTATGATCACTGAATTTGAACCTGTCACTCTCCAGCCTGGCTGTTGGGGAATGATCACAGATACTGAGGAGGCAGGATTGCTTCCAATATTTGCAATACTGAATGACATTTGACCGTTCGCATTATCTGAGAACGAAACATCAAAATCAGTTCCTCCGCCTACATAAATTCCTGCAATAGTGGATATTTTATTCGTTCTGTTAGAAATTGAATCTTCATAACTCAGATATAAGTTCAATTTGTACAGTCCTGGCACAGCATTGGTATCTGCGATCACCTGGTAATCCAGCTCAGTACCATTGCCGATCTCAATGTACCTGATGTACCTGGTATTGTCACTTCCAACAGGAAGAATTATATTATCAGTATTTTCCCAGTAGAAGGTCAGATCCCGCAATGGCGCATTCCCGACATTATTTATCGTGAACTTCAGGCCGGATTCCTTTCCAGGAACAAGAGTGGACCTGTCAATATGTATGACTTCAGCACTTTGCCTGCTCTTTACATCAATATACAGGCTTTTCTGAGTCATATCAGTTGAACCCTGTTCATAATACTTGACTTTGAGTTCGTAACTTCCTGCTGGAGTATCCCTGTTTACTTTCATCGTGTACTTCACGATCTTCAGGTTTGCAGTAGAATCCACCTGATAACCCTCAACTATTCCAACATCCTGAACTGCGTTTTCACCCGTAACAAGTTCAAAAGGATACGCGGGTACAACTTCCATTATTAGATTCGTTATATCTGTGCCTCCAATATTCTCAATGCCTATTCGTATATCTACATTATCTCCCGCAATCGCAGGATCAGGATCATAGTTCGAAAGACTTACTTCCAATACTGATGAACCTGCCAGAGCTGCAAGAACTGCAGGTGTGTAAGCTGTCAATACCAGAATTATTAAAACCGCTAACATTCTTCTGTTCATTTCTATTTTCATTTCTATTAGTCCCCGTATTTAAATACGGGGTCTTTCACCTCATGATTTTCAGATATTCTCAAGATCTCCCCATCTTTCAATTCAATTATCGTATGGGCATATTTTGCAAGATTAAGGTCGTGAGTGACCATGATTATTGTTTTTCCTTGTTCTTTCCACAGGCTTTTGAGCATATCCAGGACTTCCCTGCCTGTGACGCTATCAAGAGCTCCTGTCGGTTCGTCAGCAAGGACTATCTCAGGATCGCTTGCAAGGCTTCTTGCTATCGAAACCCTCTGCTGCTGACCTCCGGAAAGCTGCGTTGGGCGATATTGCATCTTATCGCTCAAACCCACTAATTTTAGTATTTCTCTTGTTCTATTTGCTGCCTTCTTTTCATCATATTCCAAAAATTCCAGGGGAAGCATCACGTTCTCAAAAGCAGACATCGACTGGATCAGGTTATATTGCTGAAATATGAAGCCAATGGTCTTGCCTCTCAAAGAGGCAAGATCTGATTCGCTTAATTTGCTGATATCCTGGGATTTCAGGTAGATGCTGCCTCTGGAAGGGAGGTCAAGGCAGCCGATAAGGTTCATCATTGTTGATTTCCCGCTTCCTGAAGCGCCCATTATTGCTACGAAGTCCCCTTTTTTGATCTCAACGGTTACTCCCCTTAGCGCAGGTACTTCAACTTCACCCATTTTGTAGATTTTCCAGGCATCCTGCAGTTCTATTATGGTCTCTATAATATCACCGGCCAAAAAGATGCTGGAATCCTCCGCGCTTTGGCATTTGACCCGGATTTTCTGCCATCCACCCGCTGCGTTCTATCCGGCTCAATTCCAAGACATTTCCCGTTCCCATATCAACAAGAGCGGTTAATGTTATATTTCCATGAGAGAAAACAACGCGAACGATCCTTTTATCACCATTCTCAGAAGGTATTATCCTCCCGCGATCCTGGACAGTAACAGTATAGTTCTTGCCCTCGATCTCATCTTTCAACGCGGTCTTCGCAGTGTTTATAGCAAAAGCCTTCTCAGTTTCGTTAAGCGGGAAGGTATGTCCCTCGATGAAATTTAGCCTGAAGCCGATCGCAATGATCAGCAGACCGATCATGACCAATGCCAGTATTTTCCATAGGTTCATTGTGCGTCATAGGATGAAAGACCATATAAGAATTACCTGAAATTCGCGTGAAACCAGTTTCAAAAATATGAAATTGTGCCGGAGCTATTCCTTTTTCAGCAATACCCTGTTCCCCATCCCATTCCTCTGACGTATTATCAGCCCTCTTTTTTCAATCCTGTCAAGAAGCCTGCTCACCTTCGGTTCTGAGAAACCCGTCTTCATAATAATATCCCTCTGTAATATTCCGTCGTTATCTATGATATTCTGGAATATTATCTTCTCATCGCCTTCAAGTATATTGGCGGCAAAAATGGCTGAACTTTTACTTTCAGGGACCTCTGTGATCTCTTTAGATTCTTTCATTGATATATCTTGAGTTTCTTTCTCCCTTGAAAACTGGATTATGTACAGGAAAGACATTCCGCCAAGCCAGGCTGTCAAGATAAGTAGCAAAACCTCGTTAAATGAGAAATAAGAAGCTCCCTCTATGGGGATAGCCTTGCCATCTTCCATTATAAGCTGAACCGGACCTGTTGCCAGCAATCTATCAATAAGCAGGAGGACTGAAAAGATCAATACTATAGATGATATCAATATCCATTGCTTTACAATATTTAATTTGAGTGTCATTTCAACCTGTGTTGAACATGAATTGTGACTTTATATGATAGGTATTTATTATATCTTTTCCCGTATAATATGATAGCAATTACGGTGATTCATGAACAATATAGTAAATAAGAATATTGTATTGCTTATTACAACGATGAGTTCTTTTCTGGCGCCTTTTATGGGCTCCTCGGTATTCATAGGACTTCCTTCCATCGGTAAGGAATTCTCCATGGATGTTGTCATGTTAAGCTGGGTCTCTACAGCATATCTTTTAGCCGCTGCGATGTTCCTTGTGCCATTTGGAAAGATAGCCGACATATACGGCAGGAAAAAGATATTCCAATACGGAATAGCTATCGATATTATCGCATCTATTCTCCTTGTGTTCTCTTTCAACGAGATGGAGCTTATCGCTCTTCGGGTTATGCAAGGAATAGGAGCAGCGATGATATTCGGGACTGGAATGGCGATATTGACATCGGTATATCCTCCTGGAGAAAGAGGAAAAGCGCTGGGGATAAATGTCGCCGGAGTTTATCTTGGTCTCTCACTTGGACCTGTTGTGAGCGGGTTCCTGACCCAGCATTTTGGCTGGAGGAGTATCTTCGCATCTTATCTGCCCCTTGAGCTGATTATAATCGCATTAATTTTCTTGAAAATGAATGGCGAATGGGCTGATGCTAAAGGTGAGAAACTTGACATGGTCGGCTCTGCAGTATATGGATTATCGCTTGCTGCGATGATGTATGGTTTTTCAATTCTGCCAACGATTCAGGGGACTCAGTTGATCCTTGTTAGCATAATTGGACTTGTGGCTTTTGTTAAATGGGAAACAATAACAAGATATCCTGTGCTTGATATGAATCTCTTTTTAAAAAATCTGGTCTTTACTTTTTCTATGATTGCAGCTCTCATAAACTACAGCGCAACCTTCGCGGTCGCATTTTTCATAAGCCTTTATCTGCAGAACATAAAAGGATTTGATCCACAAACAGCCGGATTGATCCTTGTTGCCCAGCCTGTGGTCATGGCTGCTTTCTCACCTGTGGCAGGAAGGCTTTCAGATAGGATAGAACCCAGAGTTGTCGCCTCGGCAGGGATGGCTTTCACGACAGCAGGGCTTTTTCTTCTTAGCTTCTTAAATGTTGCGACAGCGGTAGAATATATTGTGGCAAGTCTTATCATACTTGGTTTCGGATTTGCCCTGTTCTCATCCCCGAATGTGAATGCTGTCATGAGTTCTGTCGAGAAGAAGTTTTATGGAGTAGCCTCTGCGACTCTTGGAACAATGAGGCTGACAGGACAGATGCTCAGCATGGGGATCGCGACCCTGATAGTTGCCGTGTACCTGGGGAACGTGCAGATCACACCAGTTTATTATCCTGTTTTTATCAAGAGTATGAATGCGGCTTTTTTGGTTTTTGCAGTTTTTTGTTTCTTTGGGATATTTGCATCGCTTGCAAGGGGAAAAGTGAGGTGAAAAATATCCATTTTTCGATGGGCATAATCAATTCCATCCCTTCATTTCAAAACTATTCCTGGCGTTTATTTCTGTACCTCTTTTGTCTGCAAGGTAATAGAGATGATTTTTACCTGTGATGAACTGTTTTATCAATTCTGTCTTCCCAACCCTTCTCCGTCCATAAATTACGACAAGACCACTTTTTTTATAATGCAGCCCTTCCAGAAAATTAAGTTCTCGGCCTCTATCTATGAAGTTTATCTTTTGCATGATTATCATTTAAATGATAAATTATTATTTAAACCTTTCTGGATTTTTTTGTTCGGGATTTTCTCTCCATTTTATTCTTCGAATAATACATCAAAGAAACCGCGCCAATTATCGCAATAATTCCTCCGATCAAACCAACATATGGTAAACCTTTTTCTTTTGGATTTACAACCAAAGCTACCGTGCGTCTGAATATCACAACGTTATTCTTTTCATCAATGCCTCTGAGTTCTACATCCAGTAGATATTTCTTCTCTGGTGTATTCTCATCAACCGTGAACCCTAATATAGCGTCACCGCTTTCACCTGGTTCTAACTTTCCTACGAAGTCCGATTTTTCATTGAACTCGAAAGGCTGGGATGCATCCTTGAAAACACGCAAAGAAACAGACTCAGCTTTTTTATTTCCTGCGTTCTTGACATTGATCTGAATTTGCGCTTTGCTTCCTGGTACAAGGTTCTCCGGGGTTGTGTTTACATATCCCACTATGAGATAAGGGGCAGGCCTGATTGGCAGGATGAGTTCAAGGGTTTTTGTCCTGTACGTGGCGTTATCATCATTTTCATCCTTATATGTGATCTCAAGTTTAGCCGGGAAGTCACCTTCTTTAATATTTTCATCCACATCCACATAAATGGTCGCAGTTTTACTGCCATCTTTTGCAATTATCCCGAGGCTATCCTCATCCGAATAACTGAAACTGGATTTGAACCCAACAGGTAATAATAATTTAACTTTAACATTCTCTGCGTTGCCCTTCCCTATGTTGTTAATATCCACAGATAGCTTTGCCTCATTCGTGTCTGCTATCAGCTTCTCAGGAGAGGTTACAAGTGCCCCAACAACGAAATCTGCCCTTTTAGGATCAATGTAAATCGGGTATTCTTTCTTTGTCCATCCGTTTCCTGTATCCCAGCTCAACGTAATATTATACGTTCCTTTGATGGCGTTGTCAGCCACCCTGAGTTTATAATGGAGCACATAAAAAACCTGGTTATCATTTGTACCTGCAGATGCTCCTAGATCCTTATCAGGAGAATCTCCAGACTCAAACAACAGTGGATAATCCGCATCCAGATGGAACTTCAAGTTATCAATTGTACCTGAAATTGTGTTTACGACCTGCCATCTAAGGTCTAAATCTTTTCCAGCATCTGCAGGGTCAGGGTCCTGGCTCATGAAATTTGCCTGTATCCTGTTTCCCTGTGCCCCTGTAAGAGGTGCGCCGATAACCGGGCTGACAGTTACTGATAATAAAATTGTCAGTACGCCATATACTATGATCTGTTTTAGTAACTTGTTCTTCATGTTCTTACCTTCAAATTGTTCATTAATTTTCTAAATGCATCTTTCATATCTATTGTATCGACCGTGAGAATTATGGCAGGGACGACTGTTATTGCTGCGACCATGCATGCAGCGACGCCATAGCTCATCATAGTCCCCATATCTGCGAGGAATGTCAGCCTGCCAAGAGACATTGCCTGGAAACCTATCAGTGCTGCAAGCGTTGTAGTTGACATGGGATAAATTACGTTGTTCAGGGTTACTGCCATCGCCTCCCTGTGATCAAGTTTAAATTGTGGATGTTGTGCTTTCAATGTTGACATGTTTTCCAACTCGAACCTGTACCTTGTAACCACCTGGATCCCGAAATCTATTCCGATGCCCATTATCATCGATAACACACCTGATGTCTGCGAACTCATCCCCATTCCGATAAGCCCGACGTAACCCATTGCCCAGATGCTTCCAAAAATTATGGTGGTCAAAGGTGTGAGTCCGTATTTAATTGAGCGGAATAGAACCAATATGATTATCAGAATCCCTATAAGCGAATATGCAGAGGTCTTTCCCATATCAGGCGCTATTGCCTGTTCCATTTTCTGGCTTTCCATCACACTGCCGGCGAGGCTTGCCGTTATTCCTGGCGGTTCTGGTACTTGTTGTAGTATTTTCTCAAGTTCAGGTTCAAGTTTGGAGAGGTCCACATCATCGGTTGTGCGGATAGAGACAAGAGCCATTGTGTAATCCTTGCTGATAGATCTATCAAAAAGCCCATTCTGATCTGTAATTTCCTGGACTTCTCTTATCGATTGAGGAAGTCGACCATCATTCAGTAGCCTCAAAACTGATGCAGGGCTTGTGACCTCTATAACATTATCGGTATGCAGTGCAAGGGTCGAAAGCTGGTCTAAATACAGCATAACCCTGGGGTCTCTTACATCCCGCACCTCGTCCGAACCTGTATATGCCGGATCTATCTCTACTGCGAATGATACCATATTTGTGCTTCCAAACTCATTCTCGATGCTGTTCAGGGTGTTTATGGCTTCGACATCCTGAGGAAGCATGGATTTGACATCTGATTTTTTTGTCTGTATCGTACCTGCCATCTGGATGGCGATCACAGATACCAGAAGCATGACTACCAGAACTATGACAGGAAACCGGGTGACAATGTTTGAATACGTCTGGATTATTTTGTTACCCATATTACATTCCTCTTTGTACATGGATTTCTTTTTTTGCTGCAAGATTTTCAAGCTTCCTGTGAGTGTTCCAGTACTCGTACTCCTCTTCCAGCAGAATGAAGACGGGGTTGACAAATAGCGCTGCAAGAAGACAGAATGCTATTCCAAGAGCAAGGGTCTGTCCTAAATGCTGTATCATGGGCACTGTTGAAAATGAAAGCACTCCAAAACCTACTATAGTGGTCAATCCCGATCCGATCACCGCTGACCCGATCCCACATACTGTGGTTTTCATGGAATCAAGCTGGCTGTTCTTTTTGGCTCGCTCTTCATTATATCTGCTAAGCACGAATACGCCGTATTCAACTCCAAGACCCAGTATCATTGAACTGAGACCTACGGTCGCCACTGATAGCGGTATTCCAAGCCAGCCCAGTGTTCCCATGGTCCAGATCAATCCAAGTGACAGAGGAGCAAAAACCAGAATACCCTGTGTGTATGAGCCCTCCATAATGAAAAGCAGGAGCAAAATAATAACTGCTGCCACGATCAGTGTAAAAACAGCATCGCTTTTCAGTAGATCAAAAATAGTCATCCTGAGAGTGGGTGCTCCTGTTATTCCAAACTTTACTCCGGGGGGCTTTGGTGAATTATCAATGCGATTCTGTATGAATGCATCAAATTTCTGTATCTGCTCCTCCCCTGAACCGATATCTGCTGTTATATACATGAGTCCCATTTTATAATTCCGGCTGAAGAATGCGTTTGCCTGGGGAGTGTTCAGTGTTTTTGTGATTTCTTGCGGCGTAACGTTCTCTTTTCCCCTGAATAAACTGGCAGGCGAAACAACGCTGATTATGGTCGGCTCATTTCTTAATTCCTCATCCAGGAAGATCAGGGATTGTATCACTCTGGGGTCTCTGATGTCCCTGACCGCGCTTTTCAGATCAACCGACTCATCGATCTGCACTGCTATGACAACTATGTCCTCTCCTCCGAATTTATCAGTGATGCGGTCATTAAGCGCAAATATAGGGAGATCTGTCGGCATCTCCTTCCTGAAATCTGAGTTTATCGTCAGATCCTTGAGTCCTATCCCCAGAATTATTGTTAAAATGATCACCAAAACAGCAATTGATCTTGTGTGTTTTTTTTGTATTTCAGCAAGTTTTATAAGTGATCTTTGAAGGAGATCCATTTTACCTCTTTTGAGAATGTCCTTATTATTTGAAGTTTCTAATAAACCTTTCACTCTAAAAACAACTCAATAATAGGTTTATTTAAGATAAATTTAAATACAGAAAACGATACAATCATTCTTATGTTTGAAAACCTGCGAAGTTTTGGCCTTACCAAGTACGAGGCTGACGTGTATCTAACCCTTCTTCGCCTCGGCTCTGCTGATGCAAATCTTATTTCCTCGACTTCAGGAGTTCCACTGGGACGGATGTACAGCATCCTTAACGAACTTCTTGAGAAAAGGGTAATACACAGCCAGGAGACACGACCCAGGAAGTTCATTGCTGTTGACCCTTCAACATCAATAAAATACCTCATTGAAGCACAGCGTTTCAAGCTGAAGCATCAGTCTTTGGCGCTTGATGATATGGCATCTGAGATCGAGAAGGAACTTCTCGGGATAAAAAGATCACCTCAGAACAAGCAGTTCTGGACTGCTGCTATGGGAACAGGCGCGGTTTTGGATATTATCATAGAACAATTGAACATGGTAAATAAGGAAATGAGGATTACTGTGGGCTATCCAGAGTTCTCGAACTATGTGCTGTCTAAAAAGCCGGAGAGCGAACTTACAAAAGCAATGTTAAGGGCGCTTGAGCGGGGTGTGAAATTCAGGATGCTTATAGACCGGGATCTCAACAATGCTGAAAGATCCATAGATGAAAACATAAAAAGTATATTCAGGTATCTGGGAAAAAACCTGGAGTGCAGGATAACCAGTTTCTCATCCACACTTTTTGATATAATCGATGATGATATGGTGAATATTAAGATCAATAGTCCTATTAGAAAAGAGGAGCTATTCGCAATAGTGCATGTGAGGGATAAAAAGCTTGCAAAGGAAATGAAAAGCTACTTCGATATGGTCTGGAAAGATGCGGAACCGCTGAAGATGTGCGGGAAGTTCGATTCGTTATGTTAATTTATGAGAACATTCATTCAATAAATGAGAAGTGATCACTATGGATGATATTGAGAGCCAGATTTATGAATGGGCAAAAGACTATGCAACTAAAAACGGTTTGAAATTAAATACTGATTATGACATAGTTGTTCAGGCAATAAAAGGTCTTGCACAGAATAAGAGGGAATATGGGGTACAGTACTGCGGCTGCCGTCAGGTAACAGGAGACCCTAAAAAAGATAAGGATCTTATTTGTCCCTGCATACATAGAACCCTTGACATTCAAAAAAGAGGTTCATGCAAATGTGGGCTTTTCGTTAAATGATACAATTACAGTAATACAGTATCTGAGTAAATATAAAAAAAAGATTGCGGGCGACGATATTTTCATATCAGCGCCCGTTTTGTGTTCTATTTAGAATCTTTTTGGTCTATGATTCTGATAGCAATCCCTGCAGTATACAGGTCTGTCACCCGATGGCTTAAAGGGTACTTCAGTTTCCTGTTTGCAGTCAGCACAGGTTGCCTTGAACATTTCTCTTGGACCCATGTGCATATCTCTCGGACCTGTTGGTCTAAAGCCGCCAGAGCGGCCTTCTTTTCTTTCAAAACCCATTTATATATCTCCGTTTATTTATTCAATATATCTAAAAAAGTAATAACAGATGGTCAATTCCAATATCTATAAGTTACTAATTAGCTAACTGACAAACCATAATGCAACATGTTCATATATAAACTTTATGTAGCCCTGAAATAAATCGTGCAGTCCTGAAATCAATGAACTTTGAGAAATGTATTTTATATCTGAACTTCCATGTTAGAATCCCATGTCCAATTTTCCATCCAATGAACCCGTACTCGTAACCTGCGGCCTTCCATACGCAAATGGTAAATGCCACATCGGGCACCTGCGTACATACATACCAGCTGACATATTTGTCCGCGCCCTCAGGAAACAGGGGCAAAGCGCTACGTTCGTATGCGGTTCCGATGCTCACGGCACCCCCATTGTGGTGAATGCAGAAGAACTCAAGATCACACCTACTGAACTGGTAAATAAATATCATGATCATTTTGAGAACATCTTCAAACGAATGGAAATTGATTTTAGCTTCTTCGGGAACACGGATTCTCCCACCAACCACGCACGGACGAACAGCATCGTTGAAGCACTTATCGATAAGGGATACGTGTATCCCAAAGTCATAAGGCTGGCATACTGCCCCCATGACGAGCGGTTCCTTCCAGACAGGTTCGTAGAAGGTACGTGCCCTTTTTGCGGAAAACTTGCTCGAGGAGACGAGTGCGACCAGGGATGCGGAAAGCATCTTGAGCCCGGAGAGATAAAGAACGCAAAGTGCAGGATATGCGGCAACCCTGCACAGTACAGGGAGCAGGAGCATTTCTTTTTCAAGTTATCAGAATTTGCCAGTTTCCTGCAGGAATACCTGAAAACGCTTGGTGGAACCTCCAATGCAATAAATTACGCAAAGGAATGGGCAAAGGAATTAAAAGACTGGTGCATCACGCGCAATCTTGAATGGGGCGTGAGGTTCCCGGGTCACGACGACCTGGTAGTGTATGTATGGGTGGATGCGCCCATAGGTTACATTTCCTTCACTGAAGAGTGGGCGAAAAACACTGGCGGCGACTGGGAAAAGTATTGGCGCAGGGATTCGCGAATTATCCATTTCATAGGCGAGGATATCACCTACCATCACTGCATCTTCTGGCCTGCGATGCTAAAAGGCGCAGGATACACGCAGCCCTGGGCTGTTGTTGCTTCAGGCATGTTAAAAATTGATGATAAGAAATTCTCAAAAAGCCGGGGCTATGTGGTCTGGGTTGATGAGGATTATCTTGACCACGGATTCCATCCTGACCTGTTGCGGTATTACATTTCGAATTACACATCTCATACAAAGGAACTTAATTTCTCCTGGAAGGTCTTCCAGGACAAGGTCAATAACGAGCTCGTTGGGGCGCTGGGAAACTTCCTCCACCGGACGCTGCATTTTGCCCACAAGAACTTTGGCGCGGTTCCAGACGGTGAGGTTGATAAAGAGATCTATGAGAAAATAGGATCAACTATCAACACGGTCGTAGCAGGGTTTGATGAATATGAATTCAAGAAAGCCACAGATGCAATGATGGAACTTGCGCAGTACGGGAATGCGTATTTCCAGTCCAAAGAGCCCTGGAAAATCATAAAGAATGATCCTGACTCCTGCAAACATGTCTTGAAGAACTGCCTCCAGATAGGGAAAGCGCTGGTGCTCCTGTTTGAGCCCATATTACCGGGAAAAATGGAAATTGCATGGAAGCAGCTTGGGCTGAAAGGCGATGTCCACGCCGCAAAATTGGAGGAGGCGCTTGAGGAGATATCCTCAAACAAGCTTGAACAGCCAGAAATACTGTTCACAAAACTTGAAGACAAGAAGATAAAGGAAATGGAGACTATCCTTGATAAGAGGATCAAGATCGCGATATCGAAAGAAAGAAAGCATTCAGAGGAAGTAAAGGAAGAGAAACTTGAGATAACCTACGAGGAGTTCCAGAAACTTGATATCAGGATCGGTACGGTGCTAACTGCTGAGAATGTCAAGGGTTCTGACAAGCTGCTGAAGCTGGAAGTGGACATCGGCGAGAAGCGGCAGATAGTCGCAGGGATTGCGAAATCCCACAATCCTGCTGAGCTTGTAGGGAGGCAGGTAGTTGTGATGGCTAATATGAAGCCCGCAAAACTGTTCGGCGTGGAGTCGCGCGGGATGGTACTTGCAGGTGATATTGATGGGGCAGTGCTACTGATGCCGGAAAAAAACGTTAAGGAAGGGACGAAAGTACGATAATTAAGTAAAGGGGGCTTCTCGGAAACATCGGAGGGGATGGATGCGATGCCGATTGCCCCATTATATAATAGTCTCTCTTTACTAATAAATATTTTCATCATGTTGCCATTTTTTAAATGATAATGAGTTATATAGGCTTATGAATGTCATAAGATTGCAGAATTCCCCCTATGACGCAAATGCGTATCTGGTCGACGGGAAAATACTTGTGGACGCTGGCATGGATGCGCAAGCCATCATTTCCCAGCTTGAAAAGTTAATAAAACCTGGAGAACTGGAGACTATCATACTCACTCATTGCCATTATGACCATTCAGGCGGGGCGGCACAGGTCGCGAAAGCCTTTGGTGCAAAGATCGCGATCCATAAAGATGATGCTCCACTTCTTAACAATCCAAGGGGCAGCGCATCCGAACTCTTCGGGGAAAGAGCGCCATCAGTTATTCCTGATATTCTTCTTTCAGGGGGGGAGATCTTCGGGGGACTTGAGGTGATACACACCCCGGGACATACCCCCGGAGGTATATGCCTGTACAGCGCGCTAGAAAAGGCGCTGTTCTCAGGGGACACGGTTTTCCCTGATGGAAGCTTCGGGCGCACCGACCTTGCAGGTGGGAATGCAGGTAAACTTATCGAGTCCATAAAAAAGCTAACGCTTCTTGATGTGAGCGTCATGTATCCGGGGCATGAGGATATTGTGAACCGGGGTGCAAATGAGCAGATACGAATGTCATTGATGCTGGCAAGTCAATATTCATGATATTTCGCAGAACAAAACCAATATGCTTTTAAATATGAAAGAACCTTTGACTTTTAATTGGAGGATAATATAATGTTCGGTATCGAATTTGTACCAGCTGACCCCGTTCTGAAGCTTGCCCACTATACAAAGCTCGCTGAAGAAAATGGGTTCGATAATGTATGGATAACAGACCACTATAACAACAGGGACGTGTACACCACTCTCGCAGTACTGGCAATGAGCACAAACAGGATAAAACTCGGGACAGGTGTGACGAATCCTTATACAAGGAACATTGCTGTCACAGCCCAGAGCATCGGGGCTATAAACGAGATATCAGGCGGTCGAGCCATTCTCGGTATAGGACCTGGAGATAAGGCAACGTTTGATGCCATGGGCATCGAATGGACCGAGCCAATGACCACAATAAATGAGAGCATTACTGCTCTGCGCGGTTTCTTTGGAGGCAAAAAGGTCTCGCAGGACGGAAAACGCGTTAAGATCGGCGGCGCAAAGCTGGCGTTCAAGACAGGCAATATTCCCATATATATGGGTGCTCAGGGTCCGAAGATGCTCGAACTCGCGGGCAAGATAGCTGATGGCGTTCTCATTAACGCATCACATCCCAAGGACTTCGAATTTGCGATAAAACAAATTGCATTAGGAGCAAAAGCTGTGGGCAGGGACCCGAAGAGCGTTGACGTGGGCGCTTATGCATGTTTCTCCATTCACAAGGATGCAGAGAAAGCAAAGGGCGCAGCAAAGGTAGTTGTTGCATTCATCGTTGCTGGCTCTCCAGATACAGTTCTCGAGAGGCATGGCATCGAACTTACAGCAAAGAAGAACATTGGCGACGCCATTGCTAAAGGTGACTTCCCGGGATTGAACACCCTTGTCACAGATAATATGATAAATGCGTTCTCGATATGCGGAACACCTGCTGACTGCAAGGCAAAAGTGGTAGAGCTACAGAAGATAGGGGTTACACAGATCGTCGCAGGCTCACCTATAGGTCCTGATAAAGAGACAGCCATCAAGCTGATAGGCAAAGAAATAATCGGAGGAAAATAAAGTGATAACACATTCGGAAACCCCCACATTATCAATATCAAAAGGCATACTGAAATCAGATCAACCAAATGTTCTTTCAAGACTTGGCGATCTAAGTGCCCCCAATGTGGGGCTTCCGAAAGTCGCAGATGTAATACAGTATAATTATTGCAGTTCATGCGGCACCTGTGAAGCGATCTGCCCGATGAATGCGCCCGTCGTTCGGAGAGATACTATTGATGTCTCCGTAGATAAGGGCAATTATAAGAAGATGGAACTTAAGACCGAATCCGTTTTCCATAATATCAATCCCTTGAAGGCAGAAACCAACCCGTGTGTGAACTGTTATGCCTGTGAACGTGTGTGCCCGATACTTGACGGCTTCCCCACAACTGATGAATTCAACAATGTCAGGACGATGAAAGCTGGAAAAAGTAAAACTCTCAAGGGCCAGGACGGCGCTGCAGTTTCGCAAATTCTCAAGTCCTTACTTTCACAGGGCGAAATAGATTGTGCCATTGGGATCGTCAGGAACGACGCATGGTCAACAAAGATCACAATATTCACAAGCCCGGAAGATGTTGATAAAGCAGCAGGGACAAAATATACATATCAACCTGTCGTGGCGACCATGAGAGATATACATCGCGCTTATATCGATTCTGCTGAAACGCCCCTCATATCACATGACTGGCATATGCGCGATGAGACAAGAGCATATATAGATCCCATCCACAACATTCTTAAAAAATATAAGAAAGTAGCACTGGTAGGAGTTCCATGCCAGGTGCACGGCGCCAGTCTATTCAGAGAGAATTTCAACAAGATTGAACTTATAATAGGTCTGATCTGCATGGAAAGCTTCTCAGATGAGATAATGACCTCAGAAGTCATACCCAAAGTCATGGGTGTGGACATCAGGGATGCGGTAAAGATGAATTTCCATAAAGGGAAGTTTGTGGTCAACACAACTAAAGAGACAAAAGAAGTTCCCATAAAGGATGTGGCTTCAATGGCCAGGAAAGCGTGTCATTATTGCCAGGATTATACATCTTATTTCGCCGATATCTCTGTTGGCTCGGTTGGTTCTGACGACGGCTGGAGCACCATATTTGTCAGGACTGAAAAAGGAGAACAATTACTCAACAAGGTCAAAGACCTTGATTACTCGGACAAGCCCATAAACATGGAAATGATCAAGAAGCTGACCGGGATGAAGCATAAGAACAATAAGTGGGACTGGCGCGGTTTTTTGAAGGAAATATGGAGCCGAGATACCCCAATAAGACCCTGGGGCAAAGAGAGGATCGAAAAGATTCCTCCTCCAGAAGTAGAAGTAGTTGAGAACGTTGTAAAGACTGAAAAACCGGCAAAGCCAAAGGAGTAATATGCGCCGAGGCCTTTATCTGGGGCGGTTCCAGCCATACCATCTTGGACATCATCAGGTCCTGAAGGAGATAGCCCAGGAAGTCGATGAGATAATAATCGGCATCGGGAGCGCCCAGAAAAGCCATGAGATAGAGAATCCTTTTACTGCAGGTGAACGCGTGCTCATGGTCTCAGGTGCGCTTGAAGAAATTGGGATCAAGCATTATGTCATACCAATAGAGGACATCCAGCGCAATTCGCTATGGGTTGCGCATGTTAAATCCATGGTACCATCTTTTGAGATAGCATATACCAATAATCCTCTTGTGAGCGAACTCCTTGGCGAAGCAGGGATCGAGGTCAAACAGTCGCCCCTGTTCCAGCGGGGCAATTATTCAGGAACTGAGATAAGAAGAAGGATGCTAATAGGGGATAGATGGGAGCAATTTGTTCCTGATAAGGTAGTTGAGATAATTCATGCTATTGATGGTGAGAAGAGGCTTATCACGATTGCCCAGTCTGACCAAGTATAATATAAATTCTCAAAATTCTTCCAGTTCGAGCGCTTCCCTCAAGGTAAAATTCCCCACATATAGCGCAGCGCCCACAACAATACCTTTTGCACCAGTTCGTTTAATTGCTACAATATCCTTTAGCGTGGTGATCCCTCCGGATGCTATCACAGGTATGCCCAGCGCCAGTACAAGTTCCTGTGTCGGTTTCGGGTTCACACCTTTAAGCAATCCTTCTGTATTGATATCCGTAAAAAGGATACTCCCGGCTCCAAGTTTTTCGAACTTCCTTCCTAATTCAACTGCTGAGAATGCTGACTGCTTTGCCCAACCATGCGTTGTTACCTTACCATCCTTTGAATCAAGAGCCACTATGATCCGCTCGCTCCCGAATTCTGTTGTCAGTTCCTCGACAAGAAGGGGATTTTTCACAGCAGCAGTTCCGAGGATCACTCTATCCACTCCGATTTTTATCAGTTTTTCAACATCATCTTTTGACCTGATGCCGCCTCCAACCTGTATTTCGATATCGAATTCTTTAACAATGGATTCGATGATCGGACTGTTCAAACGTCTTCCCTCTATCGCACCGTCAAGATCGATGAGATGCAGCACAGAGGCGCCTTCCTCTACCCATCGCGCGGCAATGCCAATGGGATTGTCAAGAGATACTCTCTCAGTTCCGGGAATTCCCTGGATAAGGGAAACGCATTTGCTATCCTTTAGGTCTATTGCAGGGATTATTTTGAACATGAGGTCACTTCCATACTTTATGGTTTTTAATGTTTCCCTCACACTGAAACGTATATAAAGTTACTTATATCCACACAAATAAATAAAATAAGAATTTTTCAAAATCAAATCCGTAAAGTTTATATCGTCAATTGACGTAAGAAACGTAAGGCAAAAGCCGACATGTAGTTTCCTCCTAAATCCCGTCAACGATACTATTCTTCCGGCTTTTGCCCTCCTAACGATCAATCCCGTTTTTTTTCGCTGAATCTTTTGAATAAGCTTTAATATTGTCAATACTATTACGGGAAAGATTGAAATGAATATTATTTTACTCGGTCCACCTGGAGCAGGAAAAGGTACACAGGCAAAAAAAATTTCTGAGAATTTTTCCCTCCCTCACATCTCTACAGGAGATATGCTGCGTGAAAATATCAGCAATAACACACCTCTGGGACTAAAAGCAAAATCGTATATGTCAAGAGGAGAACTTGTCCCTGATGAACTTCTGATAACAATTATAAAAGACAGGCTTTCAAGGGCTGACTGTTCGGGAGGATTTCTTCTTGACGGATATCCACGTACCATACCACAGGCAGATGCTCTCCAGATGATCCTTACAGAATCCAGCAGGAAAATCGATGTTGTCCTGAATATAGACGTTGATGATGAGGAACTAATAAGACGTCTCTCGGGGAGAAGAATGTGCGCCTGCGGCACAAGTTTTCATATGGTTTTTAATCCGCCTGAAAAAGAAGGTATATGCGATGCTTGTAAAGGAAAGTTATATCAGCGCGAGGATGATAAAGCAGATGCTATAAGGAACAGACTGGTAGTTTATAAGAAACAGACACAGCCTCTGATAAACTATTATTCGAAGAAGAACATCCTGCGAAGGATCGATGGAAGCAAGGACATTTCAGCAATATTTATAGATATTAAAAAAGTTCTGGAGAACTATGATTAAGAAAGCGATAGGTAAATTGGCTATATGGCTTGGATTATTTATGATGTTCGGCATCATACTGATACCAGACCTGAGGGATATCATCGGAAAACTGGTCGGGGAATTATTGAATCCATTGCTGTCGATACTACCGCTTCATATAATAATATTCATCCTTGCAGCAATTACAGGTCTGTATGCTTCCCTTATCCAGAAATACACCATGGACTGGGAGCTCACGAGGCGCATCCAGGAAAAGATGAAGACAATACAGAAGGAGATGAGACAGGCTCAGTTAAGCAACAATGCTGCTAAAATGAAAAAATTACAGGCGCAGCAGGGTGAAATGATGGAAGACCAGATGCAGATGATGAAACAGCAGTTCAAGCCCATGCTGTATATCAGCATAATTTCGATCCCGCTTTTTTTCTGGGTCTATCTTGCTATTTCCCAGGCGCCTAATTCCTCTATCATTTTCCCATTCTGGGGAGAGCATAGATTGACTGACAAAGTTTTCTGGGAGATCCAGTACTGGTTATTCTGGTACTTCATATGTTCAATGCCCGTGAGCCAGATAACAAGAAAGGCTTTGAACATAGGCGGAATGTAATTGAAGATAACCATCAGTGGACCTCCGGGCAGCGGCAAGAGCACACTCTCGAAAATGCTGTCAGCTAAACTTGGTATGGAACTCGTATCCATGGGAGATATTTTCAGGAAACTTGCAAATGATAGGTGCATGTCGCTTGATGAATTCGGAACTCTGGCAAGTTACAATGACGAAATAGACCGGAAGCTTGACGATACACAAAAGAAGATCGCAAAGGAAAATGACAACATCATCCTTGAAGGGAGACTTTCAGGTTTCCTTCTGGATGCTGACCTGAAGGTATGGCTCAAAGCCCCTCTTGAGATAAGGGCAGAGCGCATCGCGAAGAGAGAGGATAAACCGGTTTCGTCTGCAATGGAAGAGACATCAGAACGGGAGGAATGCGAAAGGGTGCGATATCTTAATTACTATAATATTGACATAAAGGATTTATCAGTTTATGACATTGTTATTGATTCTTCAAGGTTGAAACCTGAAGAAATATGTGAAATAGTCGGGAAAGCGGTCGAATGCCTGAATTGAACCTGTTGCCATCTGAAATAAAAAGAGAGACTTTTGTTAAATCAGAGGAAGCCGGCGGTGAAAAATCCGGCATTCGACCTGAAGATAGGTCAATAACGGAATACATTCAAAAAGGCGTGGTCAATCTTGATAAGCCGGCGGGACCCACCAGCCATGAAGTTACATCATGGGTGAAAAAGATCCTGGAACTTGAAAAAGCAGGGCACAGCGGAACACTTGATCCGAACGTGACAGGACTGCTCCCGGTTATGCTGGGACATGCTACAAAGGCTGTTGATGCGCTCCTGACTGCTGGAAAAGAATACATCTGCCTGATGAAATTGCATACGCAGGTACCGGAAAAAGAGTTAAAGAGCGTTTTCCGTGAATTCAAAGGGGAAATATACCAGAAGCCATCGATAATTTCAGCTGTGAAAAGGGAGACAAGGGTAAGAAATATTTATTATATTGAACTTCTCGAAGTTGAGGATAAAAATGTCCTTTTCAGGGTGGGTTGCGAGGCAGGGACATACATAAGGAAATTATGCCACGATATGGGAATGGCTATGGGTACAGGAGCGCACATGCAGGAACTGCGGCGCTCTAAGAGCGGACCTTTTCGCGAGGATGAAACGATGGTAACGCTTCACGATCTTAAGGATGCATTTGTGGAATGGAAGGAAAATGGCAATGAAGCGATGCTTCGAAAGGCAATTCAACCAATGGAGCGAGCACTTACGCACCTTCCGAAGATCGTTATCCGGGATAATGCAGTTGATGCTATCTGCCATGGCGCAGGTCTTGCGGCGCCTGGTGTGCTGACGCTTGAGAGCGATATCGAGAAAGGAGATCCTGTGGCTGTGTTTTCTCAAAAGGGCGAAGCTGTGTCCTTCGGTGTGGCGCAGATGAAGACGCTTGATATATTAAGAGCTGCTACTGGAATCGTCGTGACTACTGACAGGGTGTTCATGGAACCTGGCACTTACCCCAAAGGCTGGAAGGCAAAAGAATAGGAACTTCAACCTGAATATAAAAAAAAGTCTCTAGAATGTCTTGACAGGTTTTTTATACTTCAAAAATGTATTGAGTGCTCGAAGATGGTTCGTTACTAGAGTATCGATTTCATTTTTACCGGCATGGTTTAAGACCCGCGTGCCGAGGTAGCCCAGCGGCCCAAGGCGCAAGCCTGGAAAGCTTGTGGGGCGAAAGCCCCCCGGGAGTTCAAATCCCCCCCTCGGCGCCATGATTTTTGAAAATGATGGTGCAGTCCATAAAAAGGAAAAGTACTATACGAATACATTTTCAATGTCAGATTTTAAAAAGTTCTTATGTGTTCAGAAAAACCTTTCTGGTGCGACAGTAGATAACCATTTAAGAAATCTCAAGGTTTTCCAGCAATCTAATCTCAATGTTCAGGAATTCATGGAACAAGTTAAAATTACGAAATCAAATGCCACATATAAGAACTACCTTTCTGCACTTAAGATATATTTCAGAGATTTTCTTAAACAACCAGAAATTATTGAGGATTTCAAATTTCCAGCCATTGGTTTCAAACCAAAGATTCTACCAAACAAGAAGCAGTTAATAACCTTCTATGATGCCTTACCATTGCCAAAATATCGAATTATTTTTATTATGCTTGGAAGTTCAGGATTGAGGGTTTCAGAACTGTTAAGCGCAAAAATTGATAATGCACAGAGGATGATAATACCACAGTCCCACGATGGCAGCACGAAAAATGCTTGGATTTCGTTTTACAATGAAGAGACTGCAGAAATATACGATGAAAAACCCTTTAACACTTCAAGAAACACCATATCCCATGTTTTTAAAGATGTTGCTGATAAAACAGGTATCAACATGTCAGCCCAAACCCTTCGTTCTGTGTTCGCAAGGGAAATGAGCAAGGCAGGGGTGCAGGATAGATACATAGATTGTTTTTGTGGAAGAACGCCCCAAAGCGTATTAGCGCGACATTATAGCGATTATTCGCCGGAAGTGTTGAAGGAGATTTACAGTAAAGCGAACATCAAAATATTAGGTTAGTTGCATACCTTTGAAATAATCAGAAATCATTCAATAAATTTCGGCCGTCTATTGTAACCTATATTCGGATCATTTGAATGCCATTTTTTTATTTTTTCAATTTCCATTTTAGTAACTTCCTCAATGGATGCAGTTTCGGACTCCCAAATAATTTCTTTCCTTATCGTAAAATCTCTTTTTTGATCCCTGGTAAAATCATTTTCAATGAGATCACGATTTGGACTTCCAAAATATGTAATATCATCTGTCACATCCTGTCCAATGTATATTTTGCCATTTGGATATGTTATTTTGTAAATCACATTCATATAAACACAATCTTATTCTTACTTAAATGTTTGACAGCGTTTTCCACAATAAGCTTTTCCTCGTTGAAAAGTTCATTCCAACGCCCTGTTCTGGGCTTTGTTTTTGTGGTTGAATGTGTAGTCTATATTGTATAGATATACTCAAGAAAATTCATTTATTGTTACTATTCAACATCTGTGATAATGGTATTAAAATAATATTCATCATTAACAAAATCCCTATTAAAAATAATCCAATAGTGAATATATAGATGTTTAAGTATATACTTACGGTAAGAAATATTAGAATTAAAACTAATTCAACCCAAAACGAAATGCGGAGAATTTTATAAAAAATATTTTTATTATTACTATAATCTAATGAAAATTTATTCAAGATAATAACCATAGATATTACGACCAAAGAAACTGCAAAAGAAAAATTTTTATCAATGTTACTTTTTAAAATTATTGAAATGACATCTCCAAATGAATAATACAGAAAAGTTATACCCAATACGATTAAAGATAATCCCCAATAAAAAAACCACTTGTATTTAAAAATATTAAAAACAACGATCCCTACATATGCCATAAAAAATAAAACACTCGCAAAAACCGCATATCCTTGACTGATCGGTTTATTTCCAAGAAAAACTGATAAGATTAATGAAGCTGAAATTAAGAATGCTATCGGTTGTAAATCCCTCATTATTTCAGTTAATGATTTATAATGATCTTCAGGTCTGTCAAGTTTTTTAATAAAATTTTGAAATCTAGTTAATGACATGCCACAGCCTCAAACTTAAATTGTGATACTGTTATATGAAAGTACCGATAGTGATAAAAAAATAGATGGTGCATTGAACCCCATTACAACTTTGTGGTGTGAAATCTGCTCAGACTGAAAGATTTGACAGCATTTTTCCCATAGGCTTTTCTTTGTTCTCGTGCGCTATGTAAATCCAACATACACATATCAAGTATCCTTATCATCGGCTCAAAGGAACTGTTCGTTAAAGCACGAACATACGAAATAATGCTGTATTTATATAAAAGCTAACGCTAAGCCAAAAATTGCATGCTACCAAAAAGTTTGTTGAAAGAAGGCAGCATGCGGAATTGAGCATTTGGATAGCGAATTTATCAAAATGCATTAACCAAATATGGTTTCCTTCTATTTATTACATTCGCAATATTTTGACCAACAATGACTAAATAGGTTTGCCACAATTCTATAAATGTTGAAAGAGTATCCGTAGTAGATATTTTACGGAAAATAGGAATTGAGAGAAATGGTAGATAAAAAAGCTATTAAAAAATTACGTTCAGATATGGGGAAAATAAAATTTGAAGAGGACATCACCACATTAAACCAACAGCAAGGAGCAGGAAAAAGTACATTTATTCGAAATTACTGTAATAAGCATCCAGAGGAAAATATAGCTATTTTAACAAAACGTCATAATTGGCTTAAAGAATGCGAAAAGAAAGTTGATGGATTTTGCCACTGGTATGGACAAAAGCACTTTTGCAAGCATCCAGATTTTAACAAGTTTGATAGTGTTGGTTTATATGGTACTTTTATTTGTAAAACTTGCAGCAAAAAATGCAATTATAGGGAGCAGTTTAATAACACATTCCGAGTAGGCGCACCAACAGAGTATTTGAATACCGAATACTTATTTCCACGAAGCGGAGAAGATGGATTTGATAAAATCTTCATAGAAGAAAAGATAACAGAAACCACCCCTTTTTGGTTTAAAGCAGATGATATAGTAAATGGTTCTATAGCAATTGCATTGAATTATGAATTTGATAAAGATAAAGCAGAATGGAAAGATATATGGGAATTTGAGGCTGAAGGGAGTACCACTAAACCATTATTGGAGAATGTTTTATGGGATTTTTCCAATGCAGTTGAAAATAAAGACTATGAATTTCTTGAAAAATACATCAATATTGCAGCACATATCAAAAAAGAAGTTATAGTTAATGCCATAAAAAAACAGGATATCGACATTTTAAAGGAAGTGCAGAAATTTGATATTAACATGCTAAAAGGTTACCTAAAATATGGCAAAATATACAATTATAATAAAGAGGTATATTACGAACCACGCATTTACAAAGCATTTGATATGGCAAAAGCAGGGACGAAGATTGTATTATCACATGCTGGATTTGATGAACAGTTATTCAAAGACCTGCTTGCCAGATACGAAAGAGAGTTTCCAGCTACAGACCATTTAACCTTTGGAATTCATACATCTAATCTGGAAAATAAAGATACAAAATGCTATCAAATAACTAACAAAGGGTTTGGCAGAAGGAAGTTAGAAGAAAAATATGTGATTGATTTTTTACAAAAAATAGACAAAATCTACAAGAAGAAAAATGTGGGCGTAATAACCTATAAAGAATATACTCAATATGACGCCACTAAAAAAATGGACACCGCATGGGGATTTGAGGCTGCACATTTCGGAGATACTTCAGGATTGAATAAGTTTGAAAACAAAGATGTTCTGATAATTATAGGCACATACACGCTATCTATCGGTGAAAAAGTGAGAAAATACAATGGACTATATAACGCCAGCTTAAATCCTTCAAATTTTCCTTATGTAGATAAAGGCAAGTTTCCGGATTATATAGGGACAGAATTAGAAATTATTCAGCGTGTAGAGGAAGAAAACGAAATGATAGACGTAATACATAGAAATCGCGGGCTTATCCATGACAGAAGGATCTATGTTCTTGGAATAGTTCCAGAAAGGATAAAAAAAGAACTTGCATTTGAGCTAATTAAAACCAAAGATGTGCCGACTTTCTTGTTCAACCTAAAGAGAAAGAAAAGATATTCACATTCTAAGATATAGTATTTCAATAAAATTATAAATATAAAACTTTCACAACCGGCTCAAGCAATTCATTTTTTGATGTTCAAAAACCACAAGCAATAGATGGGAGTGCCCTATATAATATATTATAGTAGTGGTAGTATCTTAAGAAAGAATGGTAAAACTTTTTCAGTAAGCTTTGCTCAGCATCCTGCCTGCGGGCAGTCTGCGATGCTTCGCATACGCGAGCAAAACTTCCTACGGGTGTTTGATATACAAACATATCAAATCCATTTTTCATGTTCGCGATGTCAAGAAAACTTAATTTTTTCTTTTGGCACTATTTTATCTATTTGAGTTATCGAACCTGCTATTATAGCAATTGCCCCCATAATAGAATTACTATACGACAGTTGGTTTTCCATACCCAAAACATAGATCATTCCAATAGATAAAGAGGAAAAAGTAATTATTCCAATGAATAAAAGGGTGGAAGCTGCTCTATAAGAATATGAAATATTATACCAACCAGTAATAAATGATTTAAGCCACTTATTTATGAAGGATATATTGAGTGGTTTTGGTTCTATTGCTTGTAAATTAGATAATATTCCTTCCACGTATGCTGTATGCACTGGTTTTAAGTTTTTATAATCATTGTGGATGGTTTCAGCTAATGCTTTTAAATCCGATGAAATGCTATGATTAGTAGGTTTTGAATTAATCGAATAAAAGTAATTTATACGTAGAATAATATTATCTATGTTGTTTAAAAATTTTTTATAATCTTCAATAAAATAGCTGTCTTCTACAAATAAATCATTCAATATCCTCTGACAATTTTTTAAATATTGTTGATTCCGTTTTAAATAACTTGGCGATGTTGAATCGAAGGCTTCAAGCTCTGTTCCAATATTGAATAAATTTGCTGCTAATAGATTTGGCAGATTAAGTTCTTGAGCTTGTATTTTACTTAAAAACACTATTAAAATCAGTAATATAATTACAGTTAATATTGCTACATATAAATTATTTAAAAATTTTAATTGAACAACAATTGCATATGCAATAAATATGAATAATGAAAAAATGAAAATATCATTGCGTTTTTTCTTGTAATCCTTCTCATCACTCTCAATATCTGTAATCCATTGTGGTATAGTACCTGGCATTCTTCCCTCCCTCGAATATATAACCTTCATTATCAAATAACTTCCGATATTGATCTTTAAAAATCTGAAATTTTTTTTTGGGCATCCTACCAAGAAATGCGACTATGCAGATATACACAGCCGACAATAAGTGCTTTACCCTAAAGCCCACACGATCGTGCATTCTCGGACATCCTCAGTCTTCCTATGAATACGGCTTCAGGTTGCTGCTTTCTTTCCGAATTTGGCGCTAAGAAACCCAAAAATATCTATTCAATATGTTTCTCTATTTCATTTTTTACTTGTACAGGATTATTGACGTAACGCCAAATGAATTCAACACCTAAACCGCTTCCAGAAGTATCTATAATTATATTTCCAAAACCGAATAATTTACCGACTATTCCTTGTTTAACTCTTAACGAAGTTATATGTTTAAAGGTTGAAGATTTAAAGTCTTCAGAAATAATCCCTGATCTTCCAATAACTCTTTTATTTGTTATTGCATATATTGTTGATGATTTTGTCAGATATATTAGTACTATGAGAATTATCGGGATTATTACTGTAAATATTGTAATTAAAGCAAGAACAAAAAGCCAAAAAAATCCAATCCATTCGGGACTACCTGTATATAAGATGTTTTCGTCTTTTTGAATATGATCATCTATTGTCCACATTTAAACCACCTTTTTTTATTGATTTATTTATTCATCCACTTAGAATATTAACTATGGTAAATATCTTTCTATTTTAATATCATTTTCGCTTTCTAACCTTTTGTTTCAGCTTTCCCTATTTTTCTTATATCAATTTCCACAATATCATTAATTTCTAGTTTTTCAGCTTTTCGCACAGCTTCAGGTATTACAATCCTGAAATTCTTATCTTTTATCAAAATGGTAGTTTTAGCCATATATTACCTTTAGGTGTCAAATTGATATATATTTATGGGTTATTATGGTAATAGAAGGCTGTTGTTACCAAAACGATTATCATCAATGGATACATATTGAACATTGTAAGAAAAGTGAGCAAGTTTGCCCCTGCGGTGTGTTCAGCACCCAAGGGCGCGGCTCACCTTGTTGTAAAAGGTGAACTATATGGAAACAATCGAACAAGTTAAAAAGGCTTTCCGTGAAGCTAGAATCGTCGGTGAACAACTACTATCAAGCGGCAGAATAACCTGGGAGCAGTACGCTTTCACAATGGTTGGATACGAAACAATATTGAAAGAAATGGGGGAAACCCTATGACTTTCTTTTTTGATGAAGATGTAAGAATTCGTATTCGTGAAGCGCGAGAAATGAATAGGGAGTTTGAAGAAGAAAAGCGAGATCGAAATAGAGAGAGGGATTAAAAATGATCCCTCGAAACCATGTTAAAGAAGCAATGGATACCCTTCTTAAGATGTTCGATGATAGAAACCTTGAAAAAGTCGCCCATGCTGTATTCAAAGGCGGTGTAATTCCTTCTGATAAGTGGAGCTTCCTTAATCGCATAATTATGTATCTGAATGATACGGAAGATGCTAGGGGATTCAACCAGTGGAAGCAAGAAGGCAGATATATTAAGAAGGGGTCAAAGGCTTTCTATATACTCGCGCCAATGTTCAGGAAGGTCATAGATGAAAAGACCATAGAGGATAAACAGATACTTGCAGGCTTCAGGGGGATTCCTGTATTCAGGTTTGAAGATACAGAAGGCGCGCCAGTAATAAAGGACTATAAAATAGATATACCATATCAATTTGATGGCATAATTCAGGAATTGGGGTTAAGAATTGATGCAGTAAGGTTCAATGGGGCGGTTTATGGTTCGTACAATCCGGGCAGGAAAGAAATCAGGCTTGCATCCCCTGATATTGAAATATTCTTGCATGAATTAAGCCATGCGGTCGATGATAGGCTGAATGGATTAAAGGCGGGGCAGCGGAATGATCAGGAAGTAACAGCGGAGTTCAGCGGTGCGGTAATAGGACATCTAATGGGCTATAAAGTGCCCCTTGGCAATGTTAAGGAATACATTGAACATTATAGCTTCAAGGAATTGATGGGATGCCTGGGACGAATCGAGAAGGTTGTGAGCTATGTTATTGATAGGACAAAGGTGATGGCATGAAATCCTTTTCACAGAAGCTTAAGGCAGGCTGGTCAAAAGCTGAACTAATGAAATATTACGTAATGGATGAAAAGCAATATAATAAGGTGCTTGTATGTTTGCAGGAAATAGTAAAGATGGTTGAATATAATGACAAAGGCAGGATTTAAATCTATTACAATACCAGACTCACTTTATTGGGTTTTATCAACTACTGCAAGAATCAATAAAATCAGTATCAGTAAAGTTATTGAAGGGGTTATAGGGGAAGAATCCCCTATGCCTGGAAAGCTTGTGGGGCGAAAGCCCCCCGGGAGTTCAAATCCCCCCCTCGGCGCTCTAATATACCTGATCAATCAATTCACATTTCTTCTTTTTTATTCAACGTGGAATACGCAGGCTCTGATAATGGAGAGATACGAGGCTGCACATGAGGCTAAGGGGATTGACCACATAGAGGGGACTCAATCAGCATTTCGCGATATAACCTCGTTTTTATTCTTCAGACAATCCACATAATAATGATAAGGATCATCATAAACAAATTTAGAAAGTATTATATACGTGAAAGATATTACACAATTAATAATTGATTTATGGAAATGCATAAAAAGTGGTGAAATAATAGTATTTTCGTAATCAATGGGAAATATGTGCGAATAATCGCATGGTGGAATTGTAATTGAAAAAAGGAAAATAGGTGGATGAAATGTTATCTCGAAATTTTGGATTAGAGCATATCTCAAGAATAGCTTTTGGAACAACAATAATGATGTTATTATTAGTGGGAGGTTTTTCAGATGCACTTGCATACCCATTGGCTCCACCAAGCGGCGGTGGAAGTAGTAGCAGTAGTGGAGGTGGAGGTTTCGAAATAAGGGGTGAAGTATTTGATTTACTTCCCATGCCCCCAATGCTACTGGATGCGTGGGAACTTCGTGCGTTGCAAGCTGGAACGCGTATAACTTCGCAGGGTTCTGGTATGACTTCAAAGATGATCTGATGAGCGAAAATTTGAAAATAGTTAACATCAGCTCCAGAACCATTGATAAAGATAAACTATTATACGATGCTTCAGTTCGAGCAGTTCAGTTCAAAGTCAATTCCGAAAAAAATTTGAATGTTGAGAATGGACTTAACGCTGCCCTTGTAAAGGATGCGGTCGACGCTACAGATGGTGCGGGTAACGTGACCGGCGGTGGCTACTACGCTAAGGTAGGCTGGCAGGCAGAAAAGTATGCAGCTCTCAACGGTAAGGGAAACAAGCTCGCCAAACTCGTTTACGAACAAACCACAACAGACAAGAAAACATTAACAATAGGTGATGTATGGGATATTGGAGATGGATATAGACTCACTGCCCAGTCAATCGATACAACTACTTCTCCTAGGCAGGCATGGCTTGCTCTGAGTAAGGATGGAGTAAAACTGGATGATAAGATCATTGTCCATGGACAGGTGTATACATACACCAAGGCTTCACTTGCAAATGAAACAGATGTACCAATATTCGTAACATATGTGGATTCAGTGTTCTCAGGTGCGACAACAGACTTTATCCAGCTGAAGTACACATGGGCTGTTTCGACGACTGTTACCGAAATCAAGACCGGTGATAAATATGGAGTCATGGAGGTTATAGAGGATGGTTCTATAGGAACAATTAAATTGCGGAACACAGACAGCTCAGTCAGTCTATCACAGAATTCAGTAGTTGACGTTATGGGCAACTTGAAGTTCATTGTAGCAGATAATGCATCAGTATTGAGATTTTATCCTATGGTCGGTTTGCCTCCCATGGATAGATTTGAACTTCGTGGAAATGTCTTTGATGATTCATCACCAACCATGACGTGGAATGCCCTAAATTTTCCGGGATTCTGGTATGATCTTAATACCAATATATCAACTGAGGAACTTTCTTTCTTAGGATTTTCTGGGGATAGCTCCATCGATAAAGAAAAAATAGTATATTCAACTCATACTGTCAAATTGACCTCAAAAAATCCAGAAATAAGTGAATATTATATGATCGGATGGCAGGGTGAAAAATTTGCACCTCTGTACTCATATAATACTTCGTCCAACACTGTTGATCTACCTGTTTGTACACCCGTCTGCTCTATATCAATTTCCAGATGGTTCTTGGATGATCGATGGAAATCCCTTAACGAGAGCGAAACATGGAACCTTGGGAACGGTTACACTTTAACGCCAACTGGGATAAATGGTAATGCAGTGACATTGTCTCTAAGACAAAATGGATTTGAGGTGTATCGAACAATTATCAGCCCAGGTACTTCTGCTGATGTTGGGACACATACAATGCTTTATAATACGAGCATTTCTGGTATCAATAATGTGCCAATATTTTCAGCATATGTGAATATATCTGGTGCAAAAGTGGAAATTAATCATGCATATTTACTATCAGATAATCCCGTAAAAATATCTTTGGGGGATGAGATAAGTTTATTCACTGTTGATCAAATTGATCCCATCGTTTTAAAAAATAATATTGGTGTTTCGTTATCACAAGGCTCTTTAATTGACTTGTTGGGAAATATAGGTTTCAAAGTAACAGACAGCAATTCAATAAGGTTTTATCCATTCACAAGTAAAAGTTTGAATATTTCCCCCCCGTCAGTTGAAATATTATCTCCGCCAGATAACACAACTATTATGCAAGGTGAAATGATGGTATTATCCGGGTCTGCAAGGGGTAGTCCAGATCCATACAATTATTCATGGACATCGAACATAGATGGATTCCTGGGAAATGAGAAAAGAATCTTAACTTTCTCATTAAGTCCTGGAACTCACAGAATAACAATGAGTGTAAAGGATGCAAATGGGTTGACAAACACTGCAAACTCAACTATTACTGTAACTCCAGTTGTTACCAAGAATATTTCCGGTGAACCCAATGTATTGGGTTGGAACGCATTGAACTTCCCTGGGTTCTGGTATGATAAAAATGTAGGTGAGCAGACAGAGAAACTGCAAATAAACGCACTCAATAACGAAACAAGAACGATTGACAAAGAAAATCTCTGGTACAACACGACCATGGTGCCAATGAAATTTATGGTCTCAAGTGAAAAGAATCTAAACGTGGAATATGGATTGAATGATTCAGAAGGTTATTATTCGATCCCCTCTGGTGGGAAATATTATAATGTAACCGGCTGGTTCGGCAGGAAATATGTGGCAATCAACGGAAAGAATAATAAATTATCAAAGCTTTTGTTTGAACAGACAGCCGTAGATGAGAAAACCCTTACGATAGGTGAAACATGGGATTTGGGTGAAGGCTGGTCATTAACTGCAAATTCCATTGATGCCAAAACGTCCCCGATATATGTGTGGCTTGAATTAAGTAAGAATGGTGTTAAGAAAGACAATAAAGTCTCATGGGAAGGTGGAGTTTATACCTATTTTGAGAATGATATTGGTCGTGAGGGGAATGTTCCTATTTTTGTTACATATATTGACAACATAACCGCAAGTCCAACAACCGATAGTGTTCGATTAAAATACACATGGTTGATTTCAGAAAATATTATGGAAATCAGACCAGGGGATAAGATAGGGCTTCTTATGGTAGATATGACTTATCCATTGCTGAAGCTGAAAAATGAGAATTCAATAACACTTGCACAGGGTAGTACAATAAACATAGCCGATGGATTGCGATTCAGAATAAATAACACATCAGATCTGCAATATTATCCTGAGATGACTGTAATAACAGGAGTATTGAATCAGCCACCTTCAGATCTAACTATTAATATCAATAACGGTGCATCATATACGAATTCCACCTCAGTTACTTTGAGTGTATCAGCTATTAATGCACAAAAAATGAGCTTTAGTAATGATCGTACAACATGGAGCCTATGGGAAAATTATGCAACAACAAGATCATGGACTTTGACAACCGGAAATGGACCAAGAAGCGTTTATTTCAAAACCTGGAATATCTTAGGCGAATCATCTCCCAAGAGTGAAAGTATCGTACTTGATATGGAAAAACCTGCTGTTAATATAACCGGGCCTTTGAATAATAACAATATCAGATTCATAGATAACATGGTCAGAGGAGAAGTTATTGATGATAACATATATTCCGCTAAATTAACGATAAAAAATGAGGCCCATGTTATTGTAAAGAAGTACGACTTAATTGTTTCGAATAATAAATTCTTGGAACGAGTGGAATATGCTTCTGATCAGAATAACACACTAGAATTAAATGCTCTAGATAAAGCAGGTAATACCAACACAACTTACATACAAGTATATGTCAACAATAATGTAAATCAGACCAAATTAGATGTCAATAGCAGTGTACCGGTAAAAATTGATGCAATAAATGAAACTGACACAGAGATAGAATTCATTTCAAATATCAATCAAACCAATGTCACCATCACAATAACAGCTATAACAAATGGGACAGAGATCAACAATCTTAACAGTTCTGCTTTTGCCTCATCCAGTCAACTTGCTGTCGGAAAAATCGTTGAGGTCAACTTAACCGGCCTTGATGCCAGCAACGTATCTGAAGTCCAGAGTGTCCTCATAAGAATGTACTACAACACAGCTGACCTCGATCTGAATGGTGATGACTTAATTGGATCGGGTGATTTGAATGAAGATAATATGTTCATTTACTGGCTTAATACAACAGATAATAATTGGACAAAGCTCCTGACAAATAATCCAAACTGGGTAATTGACAGTGGCAGAGTAAAGATATCTGGCGATAACCCTGGTAATGTGTGGGTAAAGGTAAACCATCTTAGCACATTTGGCCTGGCTGCTGGATTAGTCCCACAGCCTTCTGGAGGAGGTGGAAATATCTATACCAGCAGCGGCGGTGGTGGTGGCGGAGGAGGCGGTGGCGCATCGGGCGAGAACTATAGTAATATCGAGCTGAAAGAAAAATACGAGGAATCGATCTATAAAGATAAACCTACATCCTACAGGTTCAAGAACGCAAGCAATCCAGTGACATTCGTCAACATTACAGGCAACGTCAATGCAGGATCGATAAACACAGCAGTAGAGGTGCTCAAAGGCACATCCACTCTTGTAAAAGAAGCAGCGCCAGGCACTGTATATAAAAATTTCAACATATGGGTCGGAACATCAGGATTTGCAACTTCAAATAACATCAAAGAAGCGATAGTTGTGTTCAGGGTTGAGAACTCATGGTTCGACAGCAATGCAATCGCACGCGGTGATACCAAACTTGTCAGATGGGACGGTGCAAAATGGATAACGCTGGAAACATCAGAAAAGACAAGAGACAGCACATACACATACTTCGAAGGTAAGACCATAAGCTTCTCGCCCTTTGCAATAACGGGGTTGAAATCAGCAAGTGTTTCATCAACATCACCTTCAGATGCAACACCTTCACAGACCACACAGGCAGGAACACCAGAAGCAGCAGCTACTACTGGCGGAACAACACCACAGATAAATCTGTTTTTGATCATTGGTGTTATCGTCATATTAGGAATTATCTCAGCTGTATATTTGAAATATAAAAAATAGAACAATAGAAGGGGCAAAGCCCCTTCATTTTATTTTTAAGCCTTTACAATACCTTTATATTCCTACTAATTAATATAAAACTCTCATGCGGGAATCAAATATCACACGGAAAACGAACGAGACCGATATCGAAGTCAAGATATCGCTTGATGGTACCGGGAAGACTGACATCAACACAGGCATTGCATTCTTTGACCACATGCTCAACTCTTTTGGAAAACATGGCTCCTTTGACCTCATGGTAAAAGCGCGGGGAGACCTGACCGTGGATGACCACCACACAGTAGAGGATGTGGGAATAACCCTGGGAAGCGCCCTGAAAAAAGCACTCGGTGAAAAGAAAGGGATCGAGAGGTTCGCAGATGCCCGAATACCGATGGATGAAGCGCTCGCGACAGCAGCCCTGGACATAAGCGGCAGGAGCTGCCTCGCTTTTGATGCAAAACTTGGGAGTCAGAGTATTGGCGGTTTCAATCCCCAGAATACACGGCATTTCTTTGAATCCCTTGTGAGCAATGCAGGCATCAACGCACACCTTGCTGTTACTGGAGATAACGACCACCACAAGATCGAGGCGCTTTTTAAGGCGTTCGCGGTGGCGTTGAAAAGAGCGGTCAAAGTCAGTGGAACAGGCGTTCCGAGCACGAAAGGCGTGCTGTAATATTTGTGATTTTCAGACAGGATCGACAGGAT
>JAUSDC010000139.1 GCA_030650845.1 Candidatus Methanoperedens sp. | reverse complement strand
CAAATACCTTCCGTTCTGGCAGTATATCTTTTAATTCTGGATCATCCATATTCCCGTGTACTGCTTCAAGCCTGCAAAGGGCTGAAAGTTCATCATACGCTTTTTTCCTGACAAAATCACCCGCGTGGATGATCATGTCAGCCTTTTTCATCCTATCGACAAGGTCGCCAGGAAGGTGATCTGTGATAGAGCCGAATTTAATATGCGTATCAGAGATTGCAATTATTTTCATGCGTATCCGTAATCTGTATAGTTCAATTCTTTCTTCACTCGTGACATGAACAATTTGTAAACTCCGGCAGAAAAATCTATCCATTCCTTGAAATCAGCATTCAATTTCTTTCCAAGCTCATCTTCCTTTTCAGTCATGCTTTTCTCGCCCAGATGCCTGAATTCATCAAGATTTTTTTCGATATACCAGTACAGGGCTGTTTCAGCAAAGGGTTTGGGGATAAGAGGTGAATTGTTAGAGATCCTGAACATAAGAGCTTTTTCTGCTGCCAGCTCTTCCCGTGTTATCGCGCTTTTTTCAATTGCCTTATTCAGCGTTTCATCGCTTATCCTGCGTTTCTCCTCTGGCGTGAATTTCTTTGCCTCATTCCTGATATTCTCTTCGTATACTTCTTTCTGGAGCAGTTCATGTTCCAGTGTGAACCGCAGCATCGTTTCGCTTGCTTCCTCAAGGTACTTCCTGTTAAAGGTTATTATCGAATACCATGAACCAAGATAATATCTCCTGTTCAAAGCCACAGCATAATCAAAGACCGATGCCATTCTGTAAAAGATGCTCTGCGAAAATACCACAGCGTCAGTTGAGAGCAAAATAATGTTCTCTGGAGCCATTTTTTTTACGGATCCAAGTCCTTCTGTGCTGTAAACAGATTCAGGCTCATTGAGATATTTCTCACTTCGCGCGATTATGCTCTTTAATTCAAGCGGCTTAAGCTGGCTGAATGCAAAAGCAATGTCCTTGGAAGCAGACTGTATCCAGAGAGTGTATTCTTCTTCGAACTCTTTCTTAGAGAGTTGTTTTTGCATGCTGGGTAATCGTAACGGAGAAATAAATAGTTAGTGGATAGGTTTATTATCGAAATAGGAATATGGAACCGCAGATGAAAGAATTTATTATTATAGGTCATAAAGCCGTCACAACCTCATTTTCCCTTAACGACCTCCCGGGCGCAGCTGGACGCATGGACATACTGTGCAGGTGCGTGAACGCAGCGCTCTTCCTGTCCCATGACCTGAGGAGAGATGTTCGAGTGTACCTTATCTTAAAAGGCGGCGCTCAACCCAGGCTAGTGCGATTTGACGGAGCAGGGGTCAGGTACTTAAGCCCTGATGAACGAAGCGCAGCCTCACTCATAAAAAAGGCGCTTGAGAAGCAGGCGCAGGGTTTCTGGACAGAATCCACACCCGGGGTAAGCGTAAAGATGGGGGACTTTGGCGACCTGCTGGGTGAACTGAATAAAAAAATAACCTACCTGAGAGAGGACGGGATAGATATCCGAAAAATTCCTAATTCAGGGAGTGCAGACCATCTATTTGTGCTGGGCGACCATATGGGGCTTACAGAAGATGAGGAGAATATCATCAAAGGGCGCGAACATGAGATCGTGAGCGTGGGTCCATTGCCGCTGCATGCTGACCACTGCATCGTTTTATTGCATAATGAGATGGACAGGTCAGAGAAACATATTTAGACCCGACCACATATTGAGAGCCGCATGACAATCCTTGATACAGCCCGAAAGATCCTCAAAGAAGGACCTATATGCGACCACTGTCTTGGACGGCAGTTCGCCAAGCTCTCGACTGGGCTATCAAACGACATGCGCGGAAATGCCATAAGACTCATCCTGGCTATGCAAGCCGGGGCTGATAAAGATACACAGGTTCAGGAAGAACTTAAAAAAAGCGGGGAAAGCAAATGCTGGGTATGCAACAACCTGTTCACTCATCTTGATACATGGGCTGATAAAGCAGTAATTGCACTTTCTGATTACGAACACGCCAATTTCCTTGTCGGAACGAGGGTAACAGGGCTGCTGGCTGAGAACGAGGAGATCATCTGGGCACAGAGCGGTACGAGCTTTGCCGAACCCATTAAGACCGAGCTTAACCGCGAGGTTGGAAAAAGGATCGAGAAACTGACAGGTAAAAAAGCCAACCTCAAGAAACCCCAGGTCGTAGCACTGCTTGACCTTGAGAACAATGCGATCGACCTTGAGATAAATTCACTATATATATACGGCAGGTACAGGAAACTTGTCCGGGGTATACCACAGACCAGATGGCCATGCAGGGAATGCCATGGAGCGGGCTGCGAACGATGCGACGGGACAGGCAGGATGTACCGGGAATCGGTGGACGAACTCATAAAACCACATCTTATGGCTGCATCCAAGTGCGAAGATACGGCATTTCACGGCGCAGGGCGCGAGGACATAGATGCGCTGATGCTGGGTGACGGTCGCCCGTTCGTTGTTGAAGCAAAGAAGCCGCATCTTAGGAGCATAGACCTGAATGCGCTTGCTACTGAGATAAATAGCATTTCTGCAGGCAAGATCGAGGTGCTGGGGCTTAAATTCGTTGAAAGCGAGACTGTGGAACAGTTAAAATCATTGAAAGCTGATAAAGAGTATCGCATGAAGATCGAACACCGCACCACAGAGGAAAAACTTAAATCATCCCTTGACATAATAAGCGGGAATCTCATCAAACAGAAAACTCCCACAAGAGTTCTTCATAGACGCGCCGACCTTGAAAGAATTCGCAAGGTTCACAGGGCAGACCTTGAATCATTTGATATAGATACCGCAGTCCTGGTTATACACTGTGAAGGCGGACTTTATGTCAAGGAACTGGTCTCAGGTGATGGAGGGCGAACAGTACCAAGCGTTGCAGCCCTCACAGGAAGCGAGGCAAAGGTTATAGAACTTGAAGTAATTAAAGTAGGATAATAGAGGAACATTATGACAAAGAACCACGGAACAAGAAGGAAATCAAGACATAAACTAAAGAAGACAGTAAGAGAGAAAGGACTCTCCCCGATCACAAGAGCTCTGCAGGAATTCGCAGATGGGGATATAGTTAACATCGATCTTGATCCCAGCATCCAGAAAGGAATGCCTCACCCCAAGTTCCATGGAAGGACTGGAAAGGTAATCGAGCAGCGTGGACGCGCATACATGGTTGAAGTGCGCGATGGCGGGCTCATGAAAGAAGTTATTGCACTTCCTGAACATCTGACCGCACAGAAATAACCGGAAAAGGAGTCTTTCCATGATAGTGAAACAGGTTCTTAAAGAGGAAACTCTAACACTTCCCGAAGTCAAGAACATTCTGGATAATATTAAAGAAGAACGCGAAAAGGATGGTAAGGAACTCGGCTACGAGTTGAGAAAAGCGATCTCACATGCCGAGATATTTTCCAAGATCGGGGCAAAAAAATCAAGAGAACTTGTTAATGAATTATCAAAGCTTGAGAAGATGAAACCAGAGATCGCAGTAAGGATAGCGGATGTCCTTCCATTATCAAACGATGAGATAAGAACGATCTACGCAAAAGAACGCTACACTCTGAGTGAAGATGAACTCAAGCAGATCCTCGACCTGGTAATCAAGTTTGAGTGAAACAAATTCATAAAACTATGATAACTCTGGGAAAAAAGGCGGAAAAGGAAGAATTTGCATTTATACTGGACTATCTTCCATACGGGCGTACAGATGACAACCGCCCCATGTACCAGAAAAAACCTCTTGCCCAGGGTATAGGGGAAAAACATTTCGTTCTTATGGAGATGATGACAAAAGAGAACGTTGTTCCCGTGTCTCATGACAGGGTATACATTGGCGAAGGCGACAGGCCTGTGATAGATCATGTTAAAAGACGAATGATATTCAGTGAACTTACCAATTCTGCTCAGATGGAACTCCCCAGAGTAATAGAAAAAGTAATCCTTTCAGATGAAAAAAGATTTTTGAGTTTCTTTAATGATGCTTATCCCATAACAACCCGTCTCCACATGCTTGAATTGCTACCTGGTATTGGCAAGAAACTTATGTGGGCGATAATTGAAGAACTGAAAAAAGGCAAATTTGAAAGCATAAACCAGCTCGTCAGCAGGGTGAAAGGGTTGCATACTCCAGAGAAACTCCTCATGAACAGGATCCTGGAAGAATTAAAGGACGAGAATATAAAATATCGTGTATTTACAACCCCGATGCCGCCTAAAAGATGAAACTGTATAAAAATGACCAGCATTTTTTAGTTGATAAACGAGTTTTGGATCGGATCATTGAATACGGGGATCTGAAAAGCTGCGATGTTGTGCTCGAGATCGGAGCAGGCTATGGGAATCTCACTGAATTGCTGGTAAAAAGAGCTGGAAAAGTCATCGCTGTTGAAATGGACCCTGTGCTTGCTGCACAAATTAAAAGATCACATAACCTTGAGATCGTTGTGGGCGATGCACTCAAAATAGATTTTCCCAGGTTCAATAAAGTTATTTCCAATCTTCCTTATTCTATCTCATCTCCTGTGACATTCAAATTACTTGGCTGCAAATTCGACTTCGGGATCCTGATGTACCAGCTTGAGTTCGCAAAGAGGATGGTCGCGGTGCCGGGCAGCAAGGATTATGGAAGATTATCCATTACTGTCCAGTACTATGCTGATGTAGAGATCCTGGAAGTCGTACCTCCGGGTGCATTCAGCGCACCCCCTGAAGTAAGTTCTGCGATCGTGAAGCTTATCCCACATCCTCCCCCATATATTGTAAAAGACGAGACTTTTTTCATGAGATTTTTGATCGCTGTTTTTTCTCAGAGGAGGAAAACAATAAAGAATGCAATAGTGAATAACTCGGGGTTGCTGGGGATAAAGGATAATGCCATTGGCGCTATATCTGATGAAATACTAAGAAAAAGGGCGGAAGTGCTTTCACCCCGGGAACTCGCAGAGCTGGCTGATATATTATACGATGTAAAAATTTAAGCTTCTTTTCTCCTGAAAAAATATAAACACTTATAGAACCTTTTTTATGCCATGAAGATCGCCGTTGTATTTGACAGTGCTGGAACGTTGCTGCGCATGCACCGCGTAGCAAAAAATATTAAGACCGGTGAATTCCTGGATGAAGTGGTCTCTACCGAGCTTGTGGGTAAAAAACCATATTGCGCCCTCATGGTGATGCAGGTGGACTCATCCAAACTGACAGGATGCCCACCAGAGATGCTGATCTCCGATTTTCTCAAAAATAACAGCATAGATATTGAAGTGGCGTGTTCACGAAGCAGGATAGAAAAGATCGACGCATTGAAGGCGGTAAATAATGATACGCAAGCACGGATGAAAGACCTGCAGGACGTAATGGCTGCAGTCAAAAAGAAGTGCAAGAATATTTTTTATCTGGGAGTTGGACTTATCATTGACCTGGATACTGACAGCATCCCGTATGTGATATGCACGGGCGGAAAGGTGTTTTCTAATTCATTTCAGGTGATAAAGACACTTAATGAGAAGGACATCGGAGTGTACATCGCCTCTGGAGACAGCATGAGGAACCTGTCTGTTCTTGCACAGAACGTATGCGTGCCGCTCCATTGTGTTTTTGAGATATCTACCCCCGAGCGGAAAGAAGCTATAGTCAAGAGTTTAAAAAAAGAGTACGATAAAGTGATCATGGTAGGCGATGGCATAAACGACGTGCTTGCATTGCGAGCTGCTGATCTTGGTGTGCTATCGATCCAGCAGACTGGAAAGTGCCCGCCGCTTCTTTGTGAGGAGGCTGATGTTGTTATTAAAGATATAGGGGAGATAATCGGGATCGTGGATAAGATGGCCTTAACGCAAAATTAACAACGAACTGGTACGAACTCCTTACGAACTCACGTCTATTTATGTTTTGAAATGTTCATACCCCTGCGCTCCAAGCCCTTCCACCCTTCCATAACTGTCAATGAATACCCCTGTTCCAATAACCTCCCCGATAACTGTCATGGCGCAGGCTTTTCTTGCTTTTTCAATCTGATCAGGTGCAACTGTGAACAGCAGTTCAAAATCCCCCCCCACAAAGAGAGCAGCTTCAAGCAATTCCTCTCCTTTTAAGAATTTCTTTACATCAGGAAGAAGAGGCAGCCTGTCCTCATATATCCTGAATCCCACTCCACCTGCATGACTCATGTCGTGAAGCGAAAGGGCAAGACCATCGCTAATATCCATCATGGATGTTACACTGCGCGACTCAGCAAGAGCAATGCCTTCAATGATCCTTGGCAAAGGTTCGAATAATGCGTTCATTATTACATTACTGACCTTTTTCTTCTTTTCAAGAGCCATGAGTGCCGCTCCTGCTGTTCCCAGTTGTCCAGTCACGCATACAAGGTCGCCTCTTTTTGCTCCGCTTCTGCGTATAAGCAGTTCTTTCTTTATAATACCAAGCGCGGTTCCTGTCATGGTAAGTTCGTCGTGTGAGTCTGTATCTCCTCCAATTATCTGCGTCCCGTATTTTGATGCGCATTCATCCATGCCCTTTACAATTTCTTCGACAAACTCAACTTCAGTATCAGGCGGTATTCCCATTGCCATAACCACGCCAATGGGTCGTGCGCCCTTTGAGGCAAGGTCGCTCAGGTTGACAGCCACCGACATCCATCCGATCTGACGACCTGTCATCTCTTGCGGGAAATCAGTTTTCCGGTGTAGCATGTCGGTCGTGACAAGGAGGTAATCCTCACTTCCTGTATCTAGCACAGCACAGTCATCTTCCCCGGCGCCGACAACGATATTTCCCCCTCCTGAAAGTAACTTTGATATACGCTGTATCAATGCCCTTTCCCCGAGCTGATTGATTTTCATAAGTAATAATTCACGACTATTATAATAGCATTTTGGGAGCATTTTCAACCTCTCACCGCAAAGAGCGCAAAGTTCGCAAAGGATAATGCTATGACAATGCCTTTAGATTTTCACCTGCACCATATTTATAAGCAATAAAGCCTCTGTAAACTGATATGAACACTGTGCCGGGAGATGAAGAACAGCCTCTTGTTGAACATATAAAGGAACTGCGCACAAGGATGCTCTTCGTTGTTGTCCCAATAATTGTGATCACATTGATTGTGTTTGCGTTCTCAGGTGGGCTTCTCAAAGCGATGTGGAGTAGTTCAGTTAATGTTCCCATATACATCTACTCTCCTCTGGAGCTGATAACTACTGAGCTTACCTTCTCTCTTGTTGTTGCGCTTTTTATCGGGATACCGCTTATGGTATACGAGTTATTCATGTTCGTCGGGAAAGGGCTGTACAAGAATGAGAAGACGTTTTTCATCAGGATAGTGCCCATTTCCTTTATCCTGTTCTTTGCAGGGGCGGCTCTGGCTTATTTTATCGTCGTGCCGATCATTTTTAAGAGTGCGATGTTTTATTCAATGGACATTGCTGCTCCGCAGAACAGGGCATTACAGACATTCTATTCCATTATGACGCTTGTTGTAACTTTTGGGATATTGTTCCAATTCCCTCTTCTTATTTTGTCGGCTTTGAAAATGAAGCTCTTGAAGCGTGAAACCCTGCGAAGACAAAGAAAGATAATGTATGGCGCTCTTCTTGCATTTGCTCTATTGGTATCTGGTGGACCTGATATGATTTCTGGGCTGATAGTGGCTGCTCTCCTTGTGATGCTATTCGAGGCAAGCCTTATGGTATCAAGGTATTTTTAGGTTGAGAGAAGCTGATGATCAAGCACAACCAATAGATTTATTTCCACAGATGAGAATAAATCGCTGATCGGGGAGAATTACATGGACTCATTAGGTCTTGACAATATTTTTAATCCAAAAAGCATTGCATTGATTGGAGCAAGTGACGAGGAAGGTTCTGTAGGCTATATCCTTATGAAAAATCTTACAGAAATGGGATATGCCGGGCATGTTTATCCTGTTAATATCCGCAAACAGGAAATACTTGGCAAGAAAGCATATCCTTCAGTTTCTAAACTTCCTGAAACCGTTGATCTTGCTATAATCGCGACTCCAGCAAGTACAGTTCCCGATATTGTGGAGGAGTGTGGAACTTCTGGAATCAAAGGAATTATTATCGTTTCAGCAGGATTCAAAGAGGCAGGAGCATCGGGCAAGATACTTGAAGAGAAGATCCTTGAAATAAAAAAGAAGTATGGCCTGAGGATCATAGGTCCCAATTGTCTTGGCATAATCCATCCTGACATCAATCTTAACGCAACTTTTATTCCTAAGAAGCAAAAATCTGGCAGCATTGCATTCATATCTCAAAGCGGAGCCCTGGGATCAGCGATCCTTGACCTGGCAGTCCATGAGAATATCAGTTTCAGTAATTTTGTGTCTGTGGGTTCGATGATAGATGTGAAATTCGGGGATCTCATAGATTATTTTGGTACTGACCCAAAAACAAGAAGCATTTTGATGTATATCGAAGGGATCACAGATGCAAGAAAGTTTATGAGTGCAGCACGGCACTTCTCAAGGACAAAACCAATAATTGTCGTGAAATCAGGAAGATCCATTGAAAGTGCAAAGGCAGCAGCTTCACATACTGGAGCTATAACAGGCGTAGATATGGTATATGATGCAGCATTTAAAAGAGCAGGAATTGTGAGGGTAAAAGATATCGCTGATCTTTTCAATTGTGCAGAAGCTATCGGAAAGCAGCCCCTGCCCAGAGGACCAAACCTTGCCATAATCACAAATGCGGGAGGCCCTGGTGTAATGGCTTCAGATGCGATCATAGCTCTGGGCGGTAAACTTGCTCAATTAGATAATGCCACGATCGAAAAATTGAACACCATTCTTCCGCCTCACTGGAGTAAAGGTAATCCTGTTGATATACTGGGAGATGCTAAAGCTAAAAGATTTGAAGATGCTCTGGAAGCATGTTTCATTGATGAGAACGTTGATGGCGTGTTGATAATCTATACTCCCCAGGGAGGTTCTGATCCAGCTGAAGTAGCAGAAAAAATATTGGACCTTTATGCAAATAAGAAATTTACCAAACCATTTTTGACATCTTTTATGGGATATGAAGATGTGGAAAAGGCAAATCATATTTTAACAGAAAATGGCGTTCCGAATTATTCCACACCTGAACAGGCAGTTGCTACGTACATGTATATGTATCAATATAAGCGCAATCTCGAGTTATTGTATGAGACTCCGGTAGAGTTGCCTGTGGATAGCGCTCCCCCTAAACAACCCCTGTTATCTATTATTCGAAATGCTGTAAAAGAGGAACGATATACATTGACAGAAACTGAATCGAAAAAGTTCCTTGAATATTATGATATCCCTGTTGTAAAGACAAGAGTGGCAAGAACTGCGGATGAAGCCGCTATGTGCGCTTCTCAAACCGGCTATCCTGTAGCTGTTAAGATCCTGTCACCGCAAATAACTCATAAAACTGATGTAGGGGGGGTTAAACTTGATATCAATTCTGAACCTGAACTTCGGTTAGCCTTTGATGAGATCATTCAAAGTGCAAAAGAGCACATTCCTGATGCACAGATTTCTGGAGTGACTGTACAGAAGATGATCAAGAAAAAAGGAATCGAAATTATCCTTGGCGCAAAAACGGATCCTCTCTTTGGCCCTGTGATCATGTTTGGAAGAGGAGGAATTGATGTGGAAATATACAAGGATGTTGCTATCGGGCTTTTACCTCTAAATCAGACACTTGCAAGAAGAATGATGGAAGAAACAAAGGTATATCAGCTTCTCAAAGGTTTCAGAAATCATCCACCTGTTAATATCAAACTTCTGGAGGAAATAATTGTTCGTTTTTCCCAGATGCTTGTCGATTTTCCGCAGTTGAAAGAATTTGAGATGAATCCTCTTCTTATTGATGAGAACGAGGCTTTTGCCTTAGATGCACGAGGAGTGATAAATAAAGAAAGCATCAATGCAAAACCACATGAGAATCTTGTAATAAGCCCTTATCCTGAGAAATATAAGTCCTTATGGAAGCTTCGAGATGGACGAACAATATTACTTAGGCCGATAAAACCTGAAGATGAACCCTTATGGCTTGAGATGTTCCATAATTTCTCCCAAGAGTCTTTACATTTCAGGTTGTTCCAAACCATGTTAGGGCCAGTGGCACATGAATTCAGTGCCAGGTACTGCAATATCGACTATGATAGGGAACTTGCCATAGTTGCAGAGATAGAAGAAGATGGGAATAGGAAAATGCTCGGAGTTGTGAGACTTAATCTGGAACCCTCTGAAAAGACAGGTGAATTATCTTTTATTGTTACAGATACATGGCAGGGGCATGGTCTTGGTTCGAAAATGGTGGACTATATGATCGAGATATGTAAGGATAAAAGACTTGAGAGTATCAATGCTATTATGTTAACTGAAAACTATCGAGCGATCAAACTGCTTCAAGAAATGGGATTTGCTATTGAACCACCGAGTGATGGAATTCAGAAAGCAAAGCTTGATCTGAGATCAGATCTGATTGGTAATATCACCTGAAGCCACGGGTTTTCGGCTGGGCTTTCTTTTTACTCCGGCAGTCCTTGCATCTAATAGGTTCACTGTA
>JAUSDC010000136.1 GCA_030650845.1 Candidatus Methanoperedens sp. | reverse complement strand
GAATAACCAGTAAACAATTAACTATTACTTCACCTACAGGATATGCTAACGGTACAGTTTCTGGCAGCTTTGGAAACATTAATGGTGCAATCGTATCGACCAATACAATGGTTTCAACAACAACAGACATAAATGGTAAATATTCATTCAGATTGACTAACGGCACATATATATTAACGGCAAGTAAAGAGCCAGAATATTACCCCAACAGTGTAGAAGTGACTGTGACTGCAAATTCTACAATAACACAGGATATTATCCTGACTCTTAAGCCAACTGGAAATATAACGGGTAATGTTATGATCAAATAATATACCAAAAATGTTGAAAAGATCAGTTTTTCAATTTGTATCTCTCGTTTTGCTTTCGCTCATAATATATTCCATCTTCCCAATTAATACTGAAGCTTCCAATGACAAAATATCAATTGAAGTGAAATCAAGGCTGCAGGAAATCGAAAAAGTACCTGTGATAATTATCTTGAAGGATAAGACATATCTCGAAATTTTGTCTATTGAAAATCAAATTCACTTTTTGAAAAACAATGCTTTTGAAACCCAGAAAGGTCTCGTATCTTTCCTTGAAGAAGAAAAAATAAAAGGTAATGCTGACAGAATAAACCCGTTCTGGATCGTAAATGCAATAGCACTAAAAGCATCACCACAATTAATCGAGAAACTTGGTAAACGTGATGATATTGAATTGATCCAACTTGATCATCAATTCAATACTGTAGAAGATGACCTTTATACAACTTCAACAGTGCTGAACAATCCCACATCAGATCTGATAAAAATAAATACCCCTGAGCCATGGGGATATGGAATATACGGTGGCGGTATCAATGTTTCGATAATAGATACTGGGATAAATTCGTCACATCCCGACATTGCAGGCAGAGTAACGCGATTTAAGGATGATGTTTATCACCCGGATGATCCTTATCCTGATCCCTACGATAACGATGGACATGGAACTCATGTGGCAGGAACTGTTGGTGGTAACGGCACAGGTGGAATTACTACAGGTGTTGCTCCTAATGTTAGCCTATTCGGGGTACAAGTTTTTGATGGAAATATCGCTTTTGAAAGTACGATAATCAATGGGATACAGTGGTCCATTGAGAATAATGCTAATATAATAAGCATGAGTCTGGCCAGTTCCAATACCTGGACGACACCAGATTGTGATCTGGATGACCCTGCCATGGCAAATGCTATCAATAATGCTATCGCTTCGGGTGTGATCGTTGTCGCAGCGGCTGGAAATGATCAAAGAGGTGTTTCTTCACCAGGATGCATAAAGAACGTAACAGCTGTAGGGGCTGTTGGCAGTAATGATGTAATAGCTTATTTTTCAGGTAGAGGTGGAGCAATGATGGATCATGGTGTTGTTGCTCCAGGTGTTGGCATAACGTCTTTGGACTATCTAACGACTGGTTATATATCATATTCTGGCACTTCCATGGCAACACCTCACGTAGCCGGGACGTATGCTCTCATGCTGGAGGCAGCGAAAAGAAAAGGCGTGGTCCTTGAGCCAATGGAAGCAAGGAGTATTCTTAGGGGCACTTCAAAAGATCTTGGTACTGTAGGGATTGATAATACTTATGGAGCAGGGCGGATTGATGCTTTCGAGGCGATAAAAGAATTTATGATGGGATATGTTAATGGCACTGTGGTTGACAGTGTCACACAACAAGGCATCCCTGGGGCTATAGTTACTACAAATACAAGTATCATGACCACAACAAATGGAACAGGATATTATTCTCTTGATCTGTTAGAAGGCGCTTATGAGCTTACGGTGTCGGACGACCCTGAATACTATACGAATAGTTCGGTCATTGTCAGAGCGACCAATGATCCGGCTTTAATGCAGGATATTGAAATTGAGAAGAAGCCGAGAGGAAACATAACAGGACGAATACAGAATACTGCCGCCGATTGAGTGGGCATCATTTGGTTCTGCATAGCGGCAATCAAAAGCCAACAATGCAATTTTTAGCAGAGAATAATATTATTTTCTCTTTAATTTAAACCACAGAACACTAAGAGTCATTATTGCTAAAATAACTTCAAATCCAGCTGTATTTTTCGATGGAGTTGATGTTGATGTTTGACTTGCTTTTTCTGTCACTGTAGCAACAGGAATAGTTGGCTTGACTGTATTAGTAACATTTTCAACCTTGTCAGGGCCACTATATGTGGTCGTTACTCCACTATATGTAGTCGTTATCCCACTGTATGTTGTTGTTACCCCACTATACGTAGTTGTTACACCACTATATGTGGTAGTGGCTGCAGCATTTGTTGCAGCACTAAAAACTAGAAGCCCCAAAAGGAGAGATACTATTATCGTTGTTATCTTATTTGAAAACATAAACCGAAATCCACTTCACGATATTTAAGACTTCCTATTTTATTTATGAGGCTATCAAAAAGTGGATAATTTTAAATATACAGCTTCTCATATCATCTTATCAACAGACATTTTGGAATTTAAAATGTAAAAAGGGGTTAATTATGAATAATAAAGATCAGAAAAATAAACTAACGACAGCTTTTGGAATACCTGTGGCTAACGATCAGAACAGTCTTACAGCTGGAGAACGGGGACCTGTTCTGATGCAGGATGTACACCTGCTGGAGAAGTTAGGTCACTTTGATCGTGAACGTATCCCTGAGCGCGTAGTGCATGCAAAAGGGGCAGGAGCAGGCGGATACTTTGAGGTTACAAAAGATGTTGCCAGATATACAAAGGCAAAATTCCTTTCAAAAGTAGGCAAGCGAACTGAAGTATTTGCCAGGTTTTCGACCGTAGGAGGAGAAAGAGGATCAGCAGATGCAGAGCGTGATCCACGGGGATTTGCGTTGAAGTTCTATACCGAGGAAGGAAACTATGATCTTGTCGGGAATAATACTCCGGTTTTTTTCATACGTGATCCCTTAAAATTTCCAGACTTCATTCACACTCAGAAGCGTAACCCTGCCACAAACTGCAAGGATCCGAATATGTTCTGGGATTTCCTTTCCCTGACACCTGAATCAATTCACCAGGTAACGATCCTCTTTTCAGATCGCGGCACTCCAGCCACATATCGAAACATGAATGGATATAGCAGTCACACTTACAAGTGGTATAATGAGAAGAATGAATATTTCTGGGTCAAATATCATTTCAAGACAGATCAGGGAATTAAAAATCTTACCAGACAGGAAGCAGATATCATGCGCTCAAAGGACCCTGACCATGCTACAAGGGATCTCTATGATGCAATTGAACGCAAGGATTCCCCGTCATGGACTGTCCAGATGCAGATAATGACCCCTCTGCAGGCAAAAGATTATCGTTTTGATATTCTTGATGTCACTAAAGTCTGGCCTCATTCTGATTTTCCACCGATCGAGATTGGAAAGCTGGTTTTGAACCGTAATCCTGAAAATTACTTTGTAGAAGTTGAACAGGCGGCATTTAACCCATCGAACCTTGTTCCAGGCATTGCAGCTTCTCCTGATAAGATGCTACAGGGTCGTCTTTTCTCATACCATGATACCCATCTCCATAGACTCGGGCCAAACTATCACCTGCTTCCAGTAAATGCACCAAAAAATGCAGCGCAGAACAGCTATCAGCGTGATGGACCTATGCGTAGCGATCCAAACGGCGGGGGCAGTCCGAATTACTGGCCGAATAGTTTTAACGGGCCTGAGCCAGATATTTCTGTAAAAGAACCTGCCATCGAGATCTCTGGAGAAGCTGATCGTTATCAATATACGCACCCTAATGACGATTTTGTTCAGCCAGGTAATCTGTATCGAGATGTGATGACGGATGAGGATCGTGAACATCTGTCAGGAAATATTGCAGTTCATCTTGGAGGGGCGCAAAAGCGAATTCAGATGCGTCAGACCGCGCTGTTTTTCAAGGCAGATCCGTATTATGGTCGCCGGGTGGCGAAAGGACTTAAACTGGATATAAAAGAAGTTGAGAGATTGGCGAATATGTCAGATGATCAACGGGTGAAAGAAACATCTTAGAGCTGCAACAAATCTGCGCGAATCTGCGAAATCTGCGGATCGGATACGGTAACAACGAACTTACAGCGAACTCGAAACGAACTCACGACTCCCGAAGTTCGTTGGAGTTCGTACCAGTTCGTTGTTTCGTCTTTACTTTTCTCCTGGCTGCATATGGTTCATTTCCCCCCCAGTTCTGCCCTGATAACTTTCATCACCCCGCAATCCCTCATCCACGCCACTTCAGTCTCCAGAAGATTGATCCTCTTCCGGTAATAAGGTGCATCAAGCACCAGAGTCTCATATTCCCCTCCTTCCCCCGCAAGATGAACCCTGTACTTCCTGTTGAGTAACTTCAAATCCTCTATCAGTTTTTCATCAAAGCGCCGCCCGAGCCATGTCTCATCCATCCCCCCTGCTGCGACCTTGACCATCCTTATATCCATTAATTGGATCATTTCGCATAGGAGTGCTTCAGGATCATTGTGCCACAAAGGCGCATACATCGTAAGTCCCAGATCATCACATATGGCCTGCACTCGAGAAGCCTGATATTCGGATGCGATGGCGCCAACGGCAACCCCATCAACGTTCACACTGCCAAGCGCTCTCTTGAGGTCTTCGAGTTCTTTCTCCTTCTCACCCGATGAAGGTGCACAGGTCAGGGGGATCCCGCATGCCTCTGAAATAAGATGCGTGAGATGGATGTTCGCAGAATGGAACATAAAAGAGTCTTCATTTTCAGGCACTATTGTTATCAGGTCTGTTACCACATGACCTTCCTGGATCGCCCTGTATATGGCAAAAGATGAGTCTTTGCCCCCGGATATCAGTGCGGCCAGTTTCATTCGTTGTATTCTGACCTTTTCTTCTTTTCCTTTTTCACTTTCACGCCTTCGAACTCCTCAACCTCCACAACATCAAGCGGAGTATCTTTCAAGGCTTTACCGATCGTGGATTTTGCTATCCTTGCAGCATGCTCTTCGCTTTCTGCATCATACACTTTCATCTCAAGCAGTATGCCCACAAGCGCATAGCCTGCAGCCATAAAGACGCTGTCAAAAGCCTCACTGCACGCAGGGCAGTTTGTCGAACCCACCTCGATTTCAACGAAATTCAGGTCTGGATTGAGCTTTTTTCCCACTTCTGATATCGCTATGTTCATCGCGTCCTCGACGCTATCCACACTCTTCACAAGCCATGCGGCTTCCAGTGTAACAATATAATTCGTCATTTTATTCCTCTCTTAGATCGTAAACAGATTCTCATCACTTACTTTGAACACGCCAAGTTTCACACCTGCATCAAGCCAGGCGTGTCCGTAACTGAAACACGCAAGTGCATTCACTTTATCCCCATGTTCAAGGAAAAATTTGCCATCATCATAATATGCCTGTGCCATCGTGGAAAAATCATCTGCGACTTTCCTCAAATGAGTCATATCCTGCGGTGCAACTTCAAATGCCAACAATGCCCTGCTTAACAGGTTCTCATATCTATTAACTTTCTCATCAAGAACAGCAGGTTGTTTCATTTAATGTATAATACTGGAGAAGATATGTAAAGATTATGTATGAATTAACATTTTTTCCTTGTTTCTCATGATCAATATTCATAGGCTGGCATTTCTTTCCAGTCCGAATCCACTGGCGCAGGATTCGGACGAATAGCAAGGAGCAGGTAGCCGCCGTCAAACTTGTTGTTCTTTGATCCCCTATCCACCCACCTGTCCAGTTCTCCTCTTTTTAACATGGTGCGCAGAGCGAATTTGATGCTTCCACCATCGTTTTTATCCCGGATATGTGTTGAGCCGTGAATTAGCCTGATGAATTTTAATCCATGATCATAAGCCTCTTTTATCTTTTCCCGGGATACAGCTATCGCAGTTCTGTAGGAATAGTCATGCAGATCAACTTCTATGGATTTATTATAGATATCGACTTCGAACCATGCCATGAGTGAATATTATTATTTATATGAGCATCAGAAAAACTTATCCCCTGAGTCCTTTCATGACGCTATCAGCATTAGTTCCAAAGCGTTCTTTCCAATCATGTTCGTGTCTTACTTTTTCCCATATAGCATCAAAATCTTTTTTTGAATAATCCCGCTTTATTTTCCTTCCATGCAGCTCTTCTCTTATGAATATTGCTATATCGCTTTTTGTCTCCCCAAAACCCACAAAATGACGTACAGCATCGATAATTGCTTCGCTTTTGTTTTTATAAAATCCTTGCTTGACAAGGTCTTCTATATTTTTTAGTAATACAGATGGCATTCTAATTTGTACTGCATTAGTTGTCATACATTATTAGATATATCCTGATGTCCATAAATCCTTTTCTCATAGAAGATTATTTCACCAAGCAACGAACTAAACGAACTCTGACGAACTCTGATGGCGTGAGTTCGTATGGAGTTCGTACCAGTTCGATGCTAACGTAATCTCCAACGGTTTAATAACCAATATAGTTGCACTTTTTCGATATCGTTGAGATTACAGTATCATCGCCCACAACCTGCCGCCCCTCTCATTAACCTCGATCTTAAGGTCAAATGTCCTGGAAAGCACTTCACCTGTCAGGACTTCCATTTTTGTCCCCTGCGCCACGATCTTTCCTTCCCGAAGCGCCAGAACATGTGAGACTGCGGGGACAAGCTCCTCGATATGATGAGTGACAAAAATAATAGTAGGTCCTTCTGGAAACTCGCACATTTTCTGTACTGTGTTCAGAAGTTCCTCCCTTGCGCCAAGATCAAGCCCTGCGCAGGGTTCATCGAGGACAAGCAGGTCAGGATTAGGCATGAGCGCCCTGGCTAGAAGCGTTTTCTGCTGTTCTCCGCTTGAAAGAATATTGAATGGTCTGCTTGCAAGTTCACACAGATCAAAAAAATCAATCAATCTTCCTGCTGTTTCCAGATCTTCCTGTGAAGGTTTTTCATAGAGACCGATAGTTGCGAACCTGCCCGAGAGAACGATATCAGTTACAGTATCCTGTGAGTGCAGCATATTCTTTATCTCAGAACTTGCTTCCCCGATATGCAGGCGCAATTCCCTGAGGTCTGTTCTGCCAAACGTTCTGCCAAGCACCTCCACAATTCCTTTTGAGGGCTGATGATATCCGTTAATTATACTGACGAGGCTTGTTTTTCCTGAACCATTGGGTCCAATGATCGCCCAGTGCTGCCCCTTTTCGATCCGGAAGGAAATGTCCTGGAGGATAGTGTTATCATCTCTCATGAACGAGACATGGTTAAATTGGACAACAGGTTGAGGGGTATTTGAGCTTTTCATAGTAAATAGCATTTTAGTAGATTTTAGCCACAGATGAATGCCATGCCTACATAAAAGTAGGTCGAGAGGGGACAAACATTGCTTTTGGGATCTGTTCCCTTAGATAAACCTGCTGGCATCTCATCCGTTTTATGCGCGGATAAGTAAGTTTTAAACATATTTAAATTGTATCTCGGGTGTGGTGATTATATGCAACCATTGATCTCAAATTAAACCCCGCCAGCGGCGGCGCCTCACCGGGGTCTGGGGTCGCAACCCCAGCGCCGTGAAGATAGTGTTGACTGAAAGTGTTAATCGTAGTACGCTAATCAGTGATTTCTTTTTTCAGTAGTATATATGCAGCTCCAAGTCCTGCAAGCCCGTAAATAAGAAGCGGTATCAGGTACACTGAAAAAGCCTCAAAACCTTTCTGGTATATCAGCACAGACTCAAGCGCCCTGATACCCATTGTTATTGGAAGAGCGTTCCCAAGCAGTATCATCAGTTCAGGCATGGTCTCGAATGGGAAGAAAACCCCTGAAAGGAAAAGCATTGGGATACTCAGCACCAGTGTCAGAAGCATTGCTGTGTTCTCAGATTCCGCAAGCGTAGCAAGTGCCATTCCAATGCCAATAAATGCCGCAGCATATACAAGGATAATAAGGAAAAGCTGTGGCAGTTGATCAGCCGGGATCAAAATACCATAGAAAACGAATGCTACAATTAACATGATGATCCCCTGAATAAAGGCGATAATGATCAGCGCTGCTGTCTTTTCAAAGAGGAACATACCAAGAGAGAGCGGGGTAAGAAGTGTGCGTATCAATGTCTTTTTTGACCTCTCCTGCACTATTGTGATGGATGCAAGAAGGAACGAAATAAACATCAGAACAATAGATATAATGCCAGGCATCAGGAAATCAAGGTAAGACCTGTTCCTGAATACAGGGGTACGATCCAGTTTGATAGGAGCAGCAATAACTGCGGGAGACCTTGCTATCACTTCGCCAATGACCAATCCTGTCCGATCGATGTCAGATGTCAGGGCAGAGGAACTGTTCCCCATCTCTGCTGTTAGTTTTTCCATCTGGGAAGAAACAATAGAAGACTGGTTTTTAACATCTGCAAGAGCAGCAACGGTATTTTCGATGTTACTGATGTTCCCGTGCATATTGGAGATCTCGGAGGTGTAAATGATTATGGATTCCTGCATTTTTTGAAGCTTGAGATCCGTTTTCTCCAGTTTTTCATGCAGTTCGGCGCTTTTTTCTGAAATAGTAACAAGGTTGCCGTAAAGCGTCTTGATGCGACCTGTTTTCTCAAGCATAAGCACATGAGTATCCCTTAACTGCCTGATGGCAAGCGCCATTGAGATACACTGCTGTGTTGATGGATCGATGCTGCATGTGAGATTATATGAGATATGCATCTGGTTCTGGACATCCTGCATTGAAGCGTCCGCAGCATCGATATTATCGACCACATACTTCAGGTCGTCCCTTAATTCAGTAGTATCATTCTGGATCGAACTCACGTTCCTGTCAAGGTCCCGCAGTTCCTGCCTCGTTGCATTTATATCATCAGCGCTTTGCAACAGGCTTATTCTCATCTGCTCAAGAGAATTTTTCATTACCACTATTGACTCATTGAGGCTTTTGACGTCGATCTTATCCATTGAGGAAAGTACATTAGTTGTATCTCTGTTGAGGCTGGCTATACTCCTGTTTATTGTCAATACCCCTTCTTTTAATGGCTTAAGTTCAGATTCCATCTGTTTCAGGTTTTTCCATAGTTTGCTTATAAAACCGAATGTGAGTTCATAGGACATCTTCTCAGTTGTGGAAAGGAATGCTGTTGAAATGACCGGAGCTATCTGCACCCTTGAATTATCAAGAAAGAGTTGAAGTGACTGCGTTTCATCTTCCGGGATGAAAATACCTGCACTGTAGCGTCCTTTTCTGACCCCTTCTTCTATGACAGCAGGGTCTGTGGTGTTCTCCTCAATTATTATGAACATTCTGCTCCGGTTCAATTCCTCAATTATCTGTTTACCCTGTTCCGACCCACCGCCAACACCCAGTTTTACATCCTTGACTCCACCTTCTGATGCGCCTGAAAATACCGACCCTATCAATACCATGATAAGTATTGGGGCGATAAAGATCAGCATCAATGTTTTCTTGTGGCGGATATATACTTTCAGGTCTTTTTTGATGACTGAACCGGTCAATTCCACGCCTCCCCTGCTGCATGGATGAACACATCCTCAAGGCTTGGGCTTGATGAGTCCACACACTTGATTTTCTCACCAAGCGATTCGAAAACATCAAAGATATCCTGTACTGGGACATCCTCATTCAGTGTTATTTTTAAACCCATCTCATTAAAACTGCACGATCGTATGGCTTTTATTGGTTCTAAACCACTTGTAATTATTCCGTAGTTCCCTGGGGTGCTTGATATCTGGAGCACCTTTTCTCCTGCCGCTTCTTTAAGTTCACCTGGTTTTCCCTCTTCAACGATCTTACCCCTGTTCATTATCAATATCCTGTCACACAGGGCGTCCGCTTCCTGCATGTAATGTGTTGTGATAAGTATCGTAGTTCCCTCACTGTTCACTTCCCTTATTGTATCCCACAGCGCCTGCCTGGACACAGGGTCAAGTCCCACCGAGGGTTCATCCAGTATGAGCACGCGGGGTTTATGCACCAGCGCACACGCAATGTTAAGGCGTGTCTTCATGCCTCCTGAGAGCGTTCCTGCCCTGCTGTTAGTCTTCTCGCCAAGCTTGAGCATCGAAAGGATATTGCTGCTCCTTTTTTTTATTTCAGGGCCATTTACTCGATATAATGAACCGAAATATGCAAGGTTTTCATTCACTGTCAGATCATCGTAGAAGCTGTTCTCCTGCGGAACCACTCCGATAATCGAAAGAACTTTTTTTTTATCAATAACCACATCAAGACCATCTATGTATGCATTGCCTCCCGAAGGACGGGATTGGCATGAAAGCACCTTAATAAGAGTTGACTTACCAGCTCCATTGGGACCAAGAAGACCGAATATGGTTCCTTTTTCGATGTCAAGTGACACCTCAAAAAGAGCCTTGAACCCTCCGTAGTTTTTTGACAGTGATCTGATCTTGATTATTTGTTCCATCGTACGCCTTTTTTTATTTATCGAGTACTCTCCATTGTTTAATACTCATCATTAATTATCTAATACTCTCCATTAATTATTAAATACTCACCCTTTATAATTCTATTTATACTTTATATGCTAAACGTTTCGAAAAGTTTATCCCACATTATCAGTATGAGCAATATATATCCAATACCATTAAAATTCTTCATGGAGAGCAAAAATGGAACTTTCGGTTGTACACTTACCAGATATTCAGGCAAATCTGCCTGAGATCCCGATCACGCTAACAAGAGTAGGCGTAACTGATGTTAAGAAACTTGTAGAAGTTGCGCGCAAAGATAAGCGCCCTATTGTGCTTGTTTCAACATTCGATATCTTTGTTGATCTGCCCTCTGACAGGAAAGGTGCTAACCTTTCAAGGAACTTTGAAGCTATTGACGAAGTCCTTGAAGAAATGATAGCAGCACCTGTGTATGAGATAGAGGACCTGTGTGGTGAAGTCTCAAAAAGGCTTATAGACCGGCACGAATATGCGCTGAACGCCGAGGTCAGGATGAGGAGTGAGTACATCGTTAAGCGGGAAACCCCTGTGACAAAGATAAAATGCCAGGAAGTTGTTAACATCTTCGCAGAAGCAAAAGCCATAAGAGGAAATAACCTGACTGTGAGAAAAATGATAGGCGCTGAAGTTCTTGGCATAACTGCCTGCCCGTGCGCCCAGGAAATAATGCGGGATAAGGCGAAAAAGGAATTGAAAGCGCTTGGAGTAGAAAGCGATATTATTAAAAAGTTCCTGAACATTTTGCCAATGCCCACGCATAATCAGAGGGGACGCGGCATTATCTCCATTGAGGTACAGGATGATAATTTTGTTTCACTTGAAAGGATAATCAACATTATTGAGAACTCCATGAGCTCGCAGATGTTCGAATTGTTAAAGAGATCAGATGAAGCAGCAGTTGTAGAACGGGCTCATAAGAATCCAAAGTTCGTGGAGGACTGCGTGAGGAGCATGGCGCAGAAGGTAGTGAAGGAGTTTCCTGAGCTGGCGGACGATTCCATTATAATAATAAAACAGATCAATGAGGAAAGCATCCACCGCCATAATGCATTCGCGGAACGCAAGTCAACCCTCGGTGAACTCAGACAGGAGATCAATAATATCGGTAAATGATCAGAACTTTTGCAAGTAAAGCGATCATTAATATTAAAACCGCAATAATAATAATATATATTATGAACAGCCATCTTTCCTTGAGCCCAAACATCTCCCACCAGGTAATTTTTTTAACATCATCCCATTCCTTTCTGTACCATACATCGCTGGATGGCTGGTAGCGCTTGAATCTGTCCATATAACATTTGTTGTCGATTAATTTGTCATATGATTCCGGGCATTTTATCGAACTGCACGTAAAGCGCATCTGGCAGTTCAAATTGTTGGAAGGGTCACAGTAAATATTCTGTTCCATGGATTATATCATTATATATTAATCTTAATTATATATACATTGTGTAAAAAATCTTTATGCAAAAACATAAATTAATCCTAAACATCAGGATGCCTGTGAAAAAAATAGGGATAACCGCACTTGTTCCCCCGGAATTGATATTTGCCTGCGGCGCCTCGCCTTTTGATGTCAATAATGTAATACCATCATCAAGAAAATACCCAGGGAACAAGCTGTGCGCATGGACAGCCATCTGGAAAGAGATGCTTGTCAAAAAAGAAATACATGTTGATTCACTTATCGTGGTCGCGGGAGGGGATTGCCACAATGCCCTGGTGGATGGCCAGAAAGCTGCAATGAGCGGGATAAACACTCACTTTTTCTTTTATCCCTTCGACGGGGATCCATTATATATGGAGTCGCAGTTGCACAGGCTTTCTGAATTCCTTGGAGGTATCAAACGCCCTGAAAAATTTAAGGAAATAAGGGAGCTGAAAAAGCAGGGGCTTATAATAGATACAAAAAGATGCTGCGGTAAACTTTCATCAAGCGAAGCCTTCAGGACATTGATATCTTTCAGTGACCTTGCTGGCGACCTTCCAGGCTTTACCAGAAATATATCAACACTTGAAGAAACAGATATTGATCTTGGCAACAGGATAGCGCTGATCGGAGTGCCACCGATATACCATGATTTTCATGAAGTTGCACGTTCATTAGGACTGCATATTGTGTTCGATGAGCTCCCGTATGAGTTCATACGACATGGGGGAACGACTATTCAGGAAATGGCGCACGATTATTGTAATTATACCTTTGCAAGACCTCTTGAGTTCAGGATTGATTTTCTTAAAAAAGAACTTAGAAGACGAAAAGTGGATGGAGTGATACATTATACACAATTTGCCTGCCACCATATGCTTGAGGATGAGATAATGAGAAAAAAACTTGATTATCCCATGCTGACCATCCAGGGAGATCTGCCTGGAAATACCCCGCAGCAGATAAAACTGAGGCTTGAAGCCTTCAGGGAGATGCTTGATAGAATATGATTAAACTTTGCGAAAGTTTAATCATTGAACGGGGGATGCGCAACCCCCTATGCCTGGGAGGCCTCGGTTTATGATAGGAAGTTTATGATTGGTCTTGATGTGGGAAGTACTGCTGCAAAAATGGTGTGGATAGAAAACGGGGATATCAAATTCCGTATAACTTCAACCCACAAATGGAAGGAACTTGTGGAGGGGATCGATGGCGATAATATAGTGTCTACAGGGTATTTCAGAAATTCAGTTCCTCACAGAGCTTCTCTTACAGAATTAACAGCCGCTATATATGGTGTCAGGCATTATTTCCCGAATGCAGAGGTAATAGTGGATATCGGGGGGCAGGATACAAAAGTTATTGATGTCAGGAATAACAACTTTCTCATTAACGACAAATGCAGCGCAGGGACTGGTGCTTTTCTTGAGTTCGTGGCAAATTATTTCAGGATCGAACTGCATGAACTTGGCACGATGCATGCTAAGGCAGATCGCATCCCTGACATCAACAACACCTGCGGAGTATTTGCTCTTTCAGAGATGATATCGCAGCTTGTGGGAGGTTACACAAAAGAGGAAGTGATAGCTGGAATGCATTATGCATTTGCGCGCAAGATCTCATATATGATACCAGAGGCAAGGTCGATCGTCCTTATAGGCGGCACAGTAAAAAATGAAGGGTTGGTCGCTGCCCTTCGGGATGTGCTGAAAAAAGAGGTCCTCATACCTGATGAACCTCAGATAATCAATGCTCTTGGAGCCCTGAAATATTTTTCTTAATATACCCTTATTATACCTTTTGCATATTGTTTGGGTATTACGTTAGGATCTTTGTTGGATACGACCACCGTAAAATCATATGTCCCTTTATTATTGAATTTAATAACTATCATTCCTGAATTGCCAAGAATTTTTTGATACGAACCCAAAATGAATATCGGTACATCCAGACTGGCAGGATAATTGACCACTTTTATCAATATGGAATCTCCCGGATGAATCGAAACATCATCGGGCGTTGCCTTCCAGTTCAAAAGTTCTATTGTTTTCACCGATTTATCTTTTTCGGCGTCATAATTCTTAACTTCAAAATCAGGGACAGGAGTGGATGTTGGCCCCGGTGTGGTCGCCGTTGCTGTTGGAGCTGCTGTCATAGTTCCTATCGTTTCAACAACTTTTGGTATTTCTTTTGGAACTTCTATGGTGTTATTTATATACCTGACCTCAGTTCCCGGCTGATGGATCAGATAACCCATTACAAGTCCTATAACGAAGAAAAGTATGATCAGTGAATAGAATGTTCTTTCTTTTGATTCCATAATCTTGATTCCACAACTCATCTTCAATTCTTTAATTAGTTAAATACATTTCGGGTTAAAATGTGAGTTTTTTTATAAAATAAAAAAGCCCGACAAATGTACATGAACATGGAAAAAAAAACAATAAAGATATATATAAGATAATTATTAATGATTGTATTGGATAGCGTGCTTTATACATATATAATGCCATTCTAAAAATGGTGGTTTACTTGAAAAATGGAATTGGAGTTGACTAAAAAATGCTTATTGTCAGGTTTGAGTCTTTATTTAGCAATTGTTGAGTGATCTCATGGGACTTTTTGGTCTTTCTTTAAAAGATATGCGTAAAATGGAGGCAAGAAGAGATGTGAAAAATCTCTCAAATGTATTGAAACAGAAGAAAGACCTGCAACTTCGAATGAAATCAATAGAAGCGCTTGAACAGATAGGTGATAAGAGGACTATCGAGCCACTTATTATTGCTTTAAAAGATAATAATCATGTTATACGATGGAGAGCTGCCCAGATTCTCGGAAAAATAGGAAATAAAAGGGCTGTTGAAGCTCTTATCGTATCTCTAAAGGATGAAAACGAGGCAGTAAGGGAACACGCAGCCAGAGCTCTTGGCAAAATACAGGATAAAAGGGCTGTTGAAGCTCTTATCGCTGCTTTGAACGACCCGAGCGAGGTGGTAAGGGAACATGCCACATGCGCTCTTGGAAAAATACGGGACAAAAGGGCAACAGAACCACTTTTAGATGTTCTTTTGACAGGACCCGAGTACGTAAGGGAAGAAGCTGTAATAGCGCTTGGTGAGATCGGGGATAAAAGGGCAGCAGAGTCCCTCATCAATGCTTTGAAAGACCAGAGCGAGTATGTAAGGGAAGAAGCTGGAGAGGCTCTTGTTAAACTCGATGATAAAAAGACAGTGGGCGTTCTCATAAACGCATTGAAAGATAGTAATGATTATGTCAGGAGAAGGACAGCTGAAGCTCTCGGGGAGATCGGGAACAAGAATTCAGTACCTGCTCTTATTGCATCGTTGAGGGACGTAGATCTTGAGGTCAGGAAGAAAGCGATAGAAGCCCTGGGGAAGATAGAGGATAGAAGGGCGGTTGAGCCACTCATGATGTCCTTGAGGGATGTATTCCCTGATATCAGGGAAGAAGCAGCCGAATCGCTCGTGAGGATCGGAGAGCCCTCAGTTGAATCGCTTATACAGACGCTTAAGGATGAAGACTGGGATATCAGATGGAGGTCAGCGATGGCTCTTGAAAAGATAGGTGAGCCCTCAGTAGGCCTTCTTATCGATGCACTGAGGGACTGTAACGAGTATGTCAGGGAGGACATAACAAGGATATTTGTCAATATAGGAGAACCTGCCGTAGTGTCACTCGTCTATGCATTGCGGGACAATAATGAGTTTGTTCGTGATAGTGCTGCAGATGCACTTGTCAGGATCGGGGACACAGTTGTAGGACCTCTTATCAAAGCGCTTAAAGATAAAAACGATATCTTCAGGAAAGGCGCAACAGACGTGCTTGGAAAGATCGGTGAAGGAAAGATCAGGAAAGACCTGGATAAATCGCAGTGACACAGGTTATTAATATGATTACTCAGTAGAAAGGGGAGGATATTCATGATACGAACTCACTATTCTACACAGGTAACTTCTGAAATGAACGGGACAAGTGTCACAATTTGCGGCTGGGCGCATGAGATCCGTGACCTTGGAGGCATTACTTTCCTTGTAGTAAGGGACAGGGAAGGCCTGGTACAGGTAACGCTTTTTAAAAAAACAATAGATAAGAACGTACTTGAAGTTGTGCGGAACTTAAGCCGGGAATCGGTCGTAGCTGTTACAGGGACTGTAAAAAAGGAAGCAAAAGCCCCGAATGGATATGAACTTGTCCCGACACAGGTAACTGTACTTGGAAAAGCCGACTCGCCATTACCAATGGACACAACTGGCAAGGTGGATGCAGACCTGGATACAAGGCTTGATGCAAGGTTCATGGACATGAGGCGCCCGCGCACGCAGGCAATATTCAGGATCAGGCACCTGATGTTAAAAAGCATCAGGGAATTCTTAGACCAGGACGGTTTTATTGAGATAACCACGCCAAAAGTCGTAGCAACAGCCACAGAAGGCGGCACAGCCCTATTCCCAATTACATATTTTGAACGAGAAGCTTTTCTTAACCAGAGCCCGCAGCTCTTTAAGCAGTTAATGATGTCTGGCGGACTTGACCGGGTGTTCGAGATCGGACCAATATTCAGGGCTGAAGAGCATGATACAAGAAAACATCTGAATGAAGCCACATCTATTGATATTGAGGCAAGCTACCTGGATAACGAGGACGTGATGGTGATACTTGAGAACCTCGTAAAACATGTTTATTCAACCGTCGCTGAAAAAGGCACAAAATATCTTGAAATGCTGGGAGTTGTGATCACAGTCCCAAAAACACCATTCAGGCGGATCACTTATGATGAGGCGATAACTATTGCGCGCGACAATGGGGAAAAAATAGAATGGGGGGATGATCTTTCAACAGAATCCGAACACTCAATTGGAAAAACTATTGGAGAGCACTATTTTATCACTGACTGGCCAACGAAGATAAAACCTTTCTACGCTATGCCATACGAAGATAAACCCGAGATATGCAGGGCATTTGATATGATGCATCCGCGCATGGAATTGTCCTCCGGAGCTCAGCGAGAACATTCATATGAATTGCTTAAACAGAGGATCTCGGATAAGGGTTTGAACCCTGATGGATTTGAATTCTATCTCAAGGCGTTCAGATATGGCATGCCCCCGCATTCAGGATGGGGTGTGGGCGCTGAGAGACTTCTCATGACGATGCTGGGAATTGAGAACATACGCGAAGTAGTATTGTTCCCAAGGGATAGAAAAAGGCTGTCCCCATAAATTATTTAACGTAATAAGATATGTTTAATGTGCAAAAAGTCATGCGAGATCAAAACTTATTTGACTGTTTTTGCCATTAACAGGACGAGGGATACAGATGAGTACTGAAAGGGATATTATAATTGAGAGGCTGGAGCAGAAGCTGGCTGCAAAGGACAAAGAGTTTGAACAGATGCAGGAGTCGCTGCGCGAGACTATTTTTGAAGAAATAGAGATCAGGTTTGCAGATAAACTGAAGTTGCGAGAATCAACAATTGACGAGATCAAGATAAAATTAGGACAAAAGGTCAATGATATTCTGGAGATGAATAAATCACTCCGGGATTCGGTGCTTGAACAGCAAAACGCCAGATCAGAAACTGAGAGACAGGCCGAAGAACGTATCAACAGGCTTGAGCGACGTCTTGTGGAGCTGAACAGCGCATTTGAAGGTGTCATGAAGGAACTGCTTGACCAGAAATCAATAATACAGGAACTCAAACCCAAAAAACCTGGACGAGAAGATCCTGGCGCAAGAGTTGAAACACGAAAGGATGATCTCATGTCAGCCACATATAAAATGCATGATAAGCCAATGGAAGTGGCAAAACCCAGAGAAGAAGTAAAACAGCCTGAGAAGCCTAAACCAAAAAATGAATACATAGTTGCTGAAAATTATGTGGCCAAAGATAAAAGGAAGCAGCAGGCCATCATAGAAGCGGAAGAGATAGCTGAAGAGATAAAAAAATCTGATAATAAACCTGAACAAAAAGTATTGAATAAGTCAATGTTCAAGAAGAGTGAAAGGGTGAATGAAGGAGTTGAAATATACGAAAACCCTAAAAGAGGCAGATAGTGCACATAAAAGAGATTGAACTTCAGAATTTCAAATCTTTCGGTAAAAAAGTAAAAATCCCCTTCTTTGATGATTTCACTACCATTTCCGGCCCAAACGGAAGTGGTAAATCCAACATAATCGATAGTATCCTCTTTTGCCTTGGCCTTTCGAATTCAAGGATAATGAGGGCCGAGAAACTTACAGACCTTATTTTTAATTCAGATAGCGGAAGGAAAAATTTTGCCCAGGTGACTATTCGCTTTGATAACACTGACCGCGAGATGCCTGTGGATTTTGATGAGGTCGTGATCACCCGCAAACTCAGGCAGACAGAATCCGGATATTACAGTTACTATTATTTCAACGATACGCCTGTAAGTTTAACAGACGTCCATAACCATCTATCAAGAGCCAGGATAACCCCCGAAGCCTATAATGTGGTGATGCAGGGTGATGTCACCCACATCATAGAGATGACCTCAACAGAAAGACGTAAGATCATCGATGAGATAGCAGGAGTGGCTGAATTCGATGAAAAGAAGGACCAGGCTCATAATGAACTTGAAATAGTAAGAGAAAGGGTGGAACGGGTGGATATCATCCTTGGCGAGGTGGATGAACAGCTTGCAAGGCTCCAGCAGGAACGTGACCAGGCTCTGAAATACCAGTCGCTGCGGGATGAGAAACGTAAGTATGAAGGATACGTTCTTCTTGCCAGGCTAAAAGATGCGCGAGCTGAACTGGATAAACTCGCAGGTGAACTGCATGACAAGGAAACAAAAAAACAGGAGTTTGAAAAACAGCTTGAAGAACGCAGGCAAAAGCGCAAAGAGATAGAGGACAAACTAACAGAGCTCAATTCTTTGATACTTGAGAAAGGGGAAGGTGAGCAGATAGCTTTGAAGAAGGAAATGGAATTCATCAAGGGTGAGATATCGCGCTGCAACAGTACCATAGAGCTTTCTGAGAATGAAATAACTGATATCGAGTCGCAAAGAAGGAAAGCTTTCCTGGATATTGATGCCACCCAGGTAAAAGTGGCTGAATTTCTGCAAAAATTAAAAGAAGAGACCCAGAGAAAAGAAACACTCACCGCAGAATGCGAAGACCGCAAAACTCAGCTTCTCATGGTACGCAGTAAAATTGCAGAAGTGGATGCTGAATTCGCAGGGACGCGGGACAGGCTTACTGAAGCAAAACAGGCTCTTGAGACATGCAAGAATGAAAAGAACGAGCTAATGAGGGACGAGGACAGGTTGCTTGATGCTATCAGGCGCAACTCAACAGAAGTTCGCGATATGGAGATCGAGATCGAAACTTCCACTTCAAAGATAAGTTCTGCAGGTATTGATGCTGATAATGTTAAAGCGCAGGTCGAGGAACTTAATGCGCAGAAAAAAGAACATTCAAAGGATACTTTTGATCTTGAGAGGAACAGGTCAGAAATAAAAACCATCGTATCAGAACTTGAAAATACGCTTCGTGGGCTACATCAGGATTATGCAAGGTCTGAAGGGAAATTAAAAGCAGCAGCTGAACTTTCTTATAGCGAACCTGTGGAAGCAGTTCTTCGAGCAAAGAAGAACAGAGAACTTCCAGGCATATACGGAACGATAGCAGAACTTGGAAAAGTAGATACAAAATACTCTGTAGCTCTTGAGATCGCAGCAGGGGCAAGGATGCAATCTGTGGTAGTGGATAACGATGAGGATGCTTCCAGAGCGATACGATATCTGAAAGACCACCGTTATGGCAGAGTAACTTTTTTACCTCTTAACAAGATGGAACCCATGCCCAAGATCCAAAAAAATAAAACTGAAGGGTTTATCGATTATGCTATTAACCTTGTCGATTTCGAGAACAAACTTGCTCCTGCATTCTGGTATATTTTCAGGGATACAATGGTACTTGATGATCTCGACACAGCCCGGCGTCTCATGGGCGGAAAACGTCTGGTCACGCTGGAAGGAGAATTGATCGAGAAAGGGGGCGCGATGACCGGAGGCACGATAAGATCCAAGCTCTCCTTTGCAAGCGGGGAAGAAGAGAACCTGAAGAAGGTCGCTGAGCAGATATCTGAATTTGAGGGAAGGCGCAAATCCGCCATGACAAAACTTGAAAAAGCGGAAGATCATATCGACTCCATCAAGAATGAAGCTGCAAAATTTGATAATGAGATCACAAGGCTCACGATACAGATGGATGAGATCAAGAGCCGTGGCACAAGACTTTCTGAATTGATAGAAGAGAGGAAAAAACAGATAAATGTCCTGGAAGAAGCGAGGTTCGGGATAAAGAAGAACATGGATGAGCTGGAAGATAAAAAACGCGCAAAAGATGATGAGATAACTTTGTTCTTAGAGAATATCGTGAAGATAGAGGGGCTTCTGAAAGGTTCGCAGGTCCCTGAGTTAAGCAGCAAAGCCACAAAGATAGAAGAAGAGATAGACCGGCTTGAAGGAAGGCAGAGAGACATTGAATCTGTCATTAATGCGATAACACTGGACATGAAGTACGCCCAGACAAGGATCGAGGAGATCAAATCCCGGCTCCTTGATCTTGATACAAAGAGAGATGGCCACAGGGCGAAAATAAATGAATTGAAAGGAAAGTTAAAAGAACTTGATAGCGACCTGAATGCAAGGAACCTGAGAGAAAAAGAACTTGGAGGAGAACTTCTTGAACTTCAAAACAGCAGGACAAAATTCCAGCAGAAACTGGCATCCATAAAAGATGGGCTTGAGGAAATCCAGAGAATCAGCAATGAGATGGAGAGGAACCTGCAGGCTCTTTATTCTACAAAAGAAGCTCTCACAGAGCAGATAATCGCACTTGATAATGAGATCGCAGAGCGTGGATTGAACCGGGATGAAGAGGTGCCTTCCTCCGAGTCTGTGGCATCAAGGATCTCGGCGCTTACGCGGGCGATGGAAAAACTTGAACCCGTTAACATGAAGGCGATAGATGAATATCGTGAAGTTGAGATCAGGCAAAACGACCTGAAGTCGCGCCGTGATATCCTGTCACATGAAAGGGAGGAAATAATGATCAGGATAAACAAATACGAACACTTGAAAAAAGAGGCTTTCATGAACAGCTTTAACGGCGTTAATGAACAGTTCAAAATGGTGTTCCATGAGTTATCCGATGGGAGCGGTGAATTGTTCCTTGAAAATCCTGACGAACCCTTCACAGGTGGTATGACCATAAAGGCGCAGCCCTCAGAGAAGACGCTTCAGCGTCTTGAAGCAATGTCAGGAGGCGAAAAAAGCCTGACAGCGCTTTCGCTCCTGTTCGCCATACAGCAGTACAGACCTGCTCCGTTCTATGCATTTGATGAAATAGATATGTTCCTTGATGGCATTAATGCTGAGAAAGTGGCAAGACGTATAAAGAATGCAGCAGGCAATGCTCAGTTCATCGTAGTATCGCTTCGAAAGCCCATGATAGAGGCTGCAAAGAGGACAATAGGCGTGTCGATGCAGGAAAGCAACATATCCAGCGTCACAGGGATACAATTGAACTGAAAAAATTTTTCATGGTTATTTTTATAATTGTTTCATCTCCATTTTGAAATATTTGATGATGAGCCTGCCCAAAAACTTAAGTTACATAAGAATTACAAGAAGATATTATGGTCGAAAGCGGGCAGAATCATGATATCAGGTCAGAAGTAATGGCTATGATCCTCAGTATCAGCAAGAGCCTGGCGAAAGATAAAATGGGGGCTCTTTTTGTGATAGCTGACAAGGTCAGGATCGAAGGCAACTACCGCCCGCATTATCCACAGTTGCAGTTCACAGGTAACATCCTGAGCAAAGGGATGGATTCTGTGGTGGAGAAACTTGCCACACTTGATGGCGCAATGATATTCACACCAGATGGCGAGCTGCTTGCTTATGGTTCAAGGATATTGAAATCAGAGACACTGCTGGGATACGGGACAAAACATGCTGCAGCCAAGGGAATAACCTCTTTTGACAAAACATCCACAGCTGTTCTTGTCTCTGAGGAAAGCGGATGGATAAAGGTATTCCAGAAGGGTGATATCGTGCTTGAGACTGATTCTGTGGATATCGAACCATCTACACTTGAAAAGGTTTCAAGCTTTCTCACGAACAAGGATATGGCACTCCTTGCAAGCGCAGGGATAGCGGCGGCAACAATAGGGGCTCCGGCTGTACTTGTCGTAGGAGGAGCATATCTGGTAGTAAAGACGGCGGGAGAAGTAATATCTTCAGCCCTGAAGAAAGAAAAGCCAAGATAATATGATATATTTTACAAAATTGCATGGGAACGGGAACGATTTTATTCTCATTGATGAATTCAGGAAAGAGATCATACCTGATAATAAAAAATCAGAATTTGCAGTTAAATATTGTAACCGCCGCTTCGGTATAGGTGCTGATGGTGTCCTGTACCTCGAAGCTACGGAAAAAGCAGATATCGGGATGAGGATATTCAATGCCGATGGATCCGAGGCAGAGATGTGCGGCAATGGCATCCGATGTCTTGTAAAGTATGCGCTTGAGAAGGGTTATATAAAAGAGACAGCCAGAGTTGAAACCCTTGCAGGAGTACTGTCTATTACTTCGCGTGTTGAAGATGGTATCTGGATAAAAGTAAATATGGGCAAGCCTGAATTTGCCCGGGAAAAGCTTCCTGCAAAAGGAACCGGTGAGTTCATCAAGGTGAGCATGCATGGATTTGAGGTCTCTGTTGTGAATACTGGCGTGCCTCATTCGGTTATTTTTGTGGATTCGCTAAATGACAAGTTGCTTGCCGATGCCCCGAAGATCCGGTATGACCCGGTGTTCCCGAAAGGCACGAACGTGAATTTTGTACGTGTAGATTCAGAGAATGAGATCACCATACGAACTTATGAGCGTGGTGTGGAAGGAGAAACAAACAGCTGCGGCACAGGTTCGGTTGCTTGTGTTGCTGTAGCGAACAGGCTGGGAAAGACAGAAGACTGGGTGAAGGTAAATACAAAGGGCGGGGTACTTGTGATCACAATAAAGGATGATGCGGCTTTTATGGAAGGAAGAGCAGAGCGGGTTTTTGAGGGGACAATTTAAATACAGTTTGAGTTCAATTTTTTAAAGGATAGGTTTAAGTATTTGCCTATAGGTAATGATTAATAATCGATATGTAATTAATAATCAATATTAATTAATATTAATTAATATGAGGTGCTGAACATATGAGATGGAAAAACGTTTCAGGTATTATTATAATAACAGCGTTATTGCTGTTGGTATCGCAGATGTTAATACAGCCTGTCGTGGCGTCGACCAATTCGATCAATAACTCGTGTGCAGATTGTCATCGCAAACTTGTTTTTACGACAGAAGAACAGAGAAAGTTCGTAGATATACGTATAAAACATCTTGAAAGCGGTATTTCCTGTTCCATCGTATGTCATGAGGACAAACTCAATAAATCAATAGCAAGCACGTATGCCATGTGGTCTGTTTCCACTCATGCGCTTTTTGAAGTAACCTGTGATAAATGCCACGGCGGCAACAAGTTAGCTAATTCAAAGACTGAAGCACATGTCGGTATTCCAGACAAGAGTATTGCCAGGACGGTCACTCCTGAGATGTGCGGCAAATGCCATGTGCCTGAACTTGAAGAATTCAAGAGTTCAAGTCATTTCAAAAAACTGGAATCAACCGAAGAAGGACCTGCACCTGCATGCGTTACATGCCATCAGGCGCACAGCGTCCGCGTTCTGACATCTTCGGAAATAGAGGATTTCTGCAGCAATTGCCATAACAAGATAACAGGCATCGACCCTACTGTTCCAAAAAAAGCAGAGAATGCATTATCTTCTATCAAAGAATTGCAAAACGAGATATCAATAGCAAGAACTGCGATCATTACCGCTAAAGCAAAAGGTAAGGATGTGAAGGAAGCTGAAGCAACGTTGGAATCAGCAAGGTCAGTATTGACAAACATTCCGTCTGTCTGGCACAGGTTCAACCTGAGTTACTTTGAAACTGAAGTCCAGAGGGGTATTATTGAGGCTAAGAATGCAGAAAAACAGGTTCCTGCACAGACGCAGACCCAGGAACCCGCGAAATCTCCCGGGTTTGAAGGGATTCTGCTGATAACAGGTCTGATCGCAATATATCTATTAAAACGGCGTTAGAAAAAACGAGAAAAACGAATAAATATCAGGTGATAGAATGAATTATAAGTCATATATAATTTTATTAAGTAGCATGTTGTTACTGTCGTTTATTGTTGTACCAGTCGCGCTGGCAGACAATTCCTGTCTGGATTGCCATGAAAAGCTATCTGCTTTCAGTGAAAAGGAAAAAGAACTCAATGAAGTGAGAGTGAAACACCTGGCACGGGATGTGGCTTGTTCTCTTGAATGCCATGCTACGACCATTGACAGGATCGCGAAAAGCAATTATGAACAGTGGACACACTCTAAACATGCCCTGTTCAACGTGACATGTAACAACTGCCATGGCGGTGACCCGGGTTCTAATATAAAAGAGAAAGCTCATAATGGGGTTGCCAGGTCTTCGGATTACAACAGCACTGTATTTTACAGGAACGTACCTGAAACATGTGGAAAATGCCATATTCAGGAACTGAAAGAATTCAAAGAATCAAAACATTACCAGAGACTTAAGGCGCTCAAACAGGCGCCAACATGCGATACATGCCATTCGCCTCATGAATTCAAGGTGCTAAACGTCAGTGAGTTCCAGGAGCTTTGCAGCCAGTGCCATAATGCTGATATGAGGATCGCTCCGTCTGATGCTCCTGATAAAGCCGTGATCGCACTTGAAAATGCAGAAAAGCTAAAGAACGAGATCAAAGTTGCCCAGGAAGCAGTGAAACTGGCCAAACAACAGGGAAAAGATGTAACAGATGCGCAAAAATCGCTGGATATAGCAGAATCGATAAGGGATAGCCTTCCGGTACTGTGGCATGGATTTGACCTGCCGCACTTTGAGCAGGTTATAGACAGCGGTATCAAGGCTGCCCAGCAGGCTCAACTTGAAACAGGGAGCCCTGCAAAACCATCGACACCTGGATTTAATATTATTGTTTCCCTGGCTGGAATATTTGCCATGTACTTGCTGATACGACGGTTCAAATGAGGTGAATGAAGTATGAATAGATCAAAATCAATACAGATATTCCTGCTTTTTATGCTGGTATTCATGGTGCTTTCACCTGTCTTAAGTTTGGCAAGACCTGAGTATGCTGCCAAAGAGAGCCGAAATTGTCCATACTGCCACTCAAGGGATGGGCCACCACAGCTTAATGAGGCAGGAACCTTTTACGGGACGAACAATCACTCTCTTCTAGGTTATATTCCATCACCCAAGGTAACACCTACACCAGTACCTACAGAGGAGATCGTGATAGGCGTTCACATGAATACATGGGATGTAGGCATCCAGGCCTTCATCACCATTCTCCTGATAATTGCCCTGGTCTACATTATCCGGTTGTGAGGTGAAAATATGCATATCGAGAAAATTGAATATGGACCGGAAAAAACAGGATCCTGGTCGCATGTAGCTTTCATTCTTATCGTTTTATTGACGATCGTGGCTGCGGGACTGACAGGGATGCTAATATTAAAATTAGTGTCCAGCGAACCATCAGATGCATCCACGAGACCATTCATAGAGGAAATCGGAAAATTACTAGCCTATCTGCTTTTCGACCTTGGGGCGATCGTATACCTGTATGTAAAATGGCTGCTGCAGGATGAATACGTTACCACGCTGGAGTGATAACATGGAAGACAAGATCACACTGACAATTACAAGAAGAAAATTAACTGAAGTATTTATTGGCCTGGTAGCAGTTTTATTTGCATCAGGTGGAATAGCGACGATATTGAAATATTTATGGCCTGCATCAAGCAGCAAAAACGCATCAGTTGAAGTATTGATAGCTAATGTGGACGAGGTTCCCCCCGGAACCATTAAGAAGTTCATGTTCAACAATAAAGCTGCAGTTCTATTGCGTATGCCTGCAGGTTTCAGAGCGTTCGGTTCTATATGTACGCATCTTGGTTGCATTGCCTACTGGAAACCTGATGAGAACATTCTTTTTTGTCCATGCCATCTGGGTAAGTTCGACCCCAATACAGGGGCGGTAATTTCAGGACCCCCCCCATCGCCTCTTCCTGCTATTGATATAATTGTAAAAGAAGGCGCGATATATGCACTGAAGTGGAAAGACCCTGAATATGTAAAGACCATTTCTTTCTATGCCGGAGCGGCATGAGGTAATATTATGACTCTATCTGATAAACTTTATAAATGGTTTGATGAACGGTTGAAATTGAGTGAGCTGCTCCCGCCGATTGTGAAGCATCCCGCACCTGAGAACGTGACATCAAATCCTCTCTATTGCCTGGGAGGAACGGCGTTTTTGTGTTTCCTGATCCTTGTTCTTACGGGAATATTCCTGGCTATGTACTACAAGCCCACGCCTGTTGAAGCATATAAGAGCGTGGAACGCATAATGACGGAAGTGCCTATGGGAAGCCTTATCAGGAGCATCCATCACTGGGCTGCGAATATAATGATAGCTGCTGTGATGCTGCATATGTTGAGGATATACTTCATGGGGGCTTATAAAAAACCGCGCGAACTGAACTGGGTGGTTGGAATAAGTTTGCTTCTTATCACCACGACGTTCGGTTTCTCAGGATACCTTCTCCCCTGGGACCAGCTTGCTTTCTGGGCGACCAAGATCGGAACCGGGATAGCAGGTTCAATACCGGTGATGGGAATTTATATATCACTTATACTTGTGGGCGGCAATGATATCGGCCCTGAGACGCTGACAAGGTTCTATGCATTACATGTTTTGATATTACCTGCGACAGTAGCGATCCTTCTGGTTTTGCATTTCCTGATGGTCAGACTGCAGGGAATTTCAGGGAGGCTGTAACATGGCATTAAAAGATGTTGAAAGGCATAAAATAGATGAACCTGAGCATGAACCTGTAAGGGTGCGGGGACTTCCATTCTTCCCGCATTTTCTTCTGCGTGAAGTCGTTGTGATGTGCCTTATTGCTGGAAGTATATTACTGCTGGCTTCTCTTTTTCCGGCAAGCCTGCTTAAACCCGCAGACCCATTCGATACACCCTCACCCATATATCCTGAATGGTATTTCCTTTATGTGTTCGGATTCCTGAAGTTCTGGATATGGAATATCGGACCGATAGAGGCAAAGACTATTGGTGTAACGCTGCCCATGGTGGTCTGGTACGGTCTCCTGTTCCTGGTGCCGTTCATCGACAGGAACCCCTCGTCGGATATAAAGAAGAGGAAGGTAGCAGTGGCTCTGGGGATCATTGCAGTTATAGGTGTCCTGTATTTCACCTACTTCAGTATCGTTCACCACTAATGAAAGTATCAAGAATGAAGTACCCAAAGATAGATGCAATATCCAAGATCGCAGGACTGATACTGGTAGCTGTGAGTATAGACAACGTCTTCAGGGGCAATTATTTTATTGCCCTTTTTCTTTTCGGGCTTGGAGGGTTTATCAGCATTACGCCTCTGTTCATTAAGGTTGATACTTCTGCCTGAGGGCGTGTTTTAATTTTTCCCTATCTATCCTGCCTGTGAAGATCACCTTCCCATCCATTTCTATGACCGGGATCAAGTTCCTGTATTTTTCGTTGGCATTGAGGTCTTTTTCGATATCGACTTCAGTGATCGAAAATGAGAGTTCTTTCCTGAGCCCATTAAGTTCCTTTTTTACAGTGTCGCAGAGGTGGCATACTTTTTTGGAGTAGAGTGTTAGTTTTACCACAGTAATTAATTCTCCTCTCAAACAGCTAACAGCATACTTGCAACCAGTCCCACTATCACCGCGATAACAAAGCTCAGAAGCGTCCCTATCAGAACATATTCCCCCACCTTCCTCGATTCGCTGAACCTGAATATCGACTTTGCAGCAACCAGGAAACCTATGGCAGCATACTGCTGCAGAAGAATAAAGGTAAGGATTAAAAAGCGCTCCAGCCACCCTATCCATGTCCCTGCCTTCTCAAGGCTTTTATCTTTCTCTGCGCCTTCCTTTTCGCTGATGTCCTTTCTCCATTTCTCGGTTATCCTGTTTATCAGCACGCTGCTTGGCCATATTATGATAAGATAAGCTGCGGCGATGACCCAGATCTTTGTTCCGTATAAAAAGAGATTTTCAATATAGATCAGATATTCAGTATCAGGAGCTATTATCAGTATCCATATAGCAATAAGAACTGCGAAATGCCCGATCTGGTCTGCAAAGAAGCTCTTGAGATCATTTTCATATCTTGATTTTATTCCATCAATTAGGATATGTGTGGCAGCTACCGCCGCAGGAATCCATATCATGCTCCAGAACCCCGAAAAAATATATGCAAAAACTCCCGCCATGATACCGTGCAGGTAGAGATGTCTTCCGCGCCACCCATCCTTCTTCCTCTGTTCCACCCACGAATCGCTCTGGAAAACGAAGTCAGTTAGCAGATGGGCTATCAAAAGGCGAATGAGCAGTGAGATATCCATCTGGTCTATCATTATAAGCCTCTTTCCTTATAGTTCTTATTTATAGGTCTCCAGCATTATATTTAATAGTTTCCCTGTACCTTTGCAGGAATTCCTGGATCGCCCTCATGCCCCCCGTCCTCAGGCGCTGGAACACGGCGGGCTGGCTGATATTCAGCGACCTTGCTATCTCTTCCTGCGTCTGGCCCATGATATGATACATGACAGCTTCAGCCTGTTCCATGCTCCACCGCATTATCAGGGCATCAAGTAGCGCGCATTCAGCGCGCAGTTCATCATTGAGTTCCTTCCAGGGTGTGAGCGCTGTAATATTATGATCGCTTTTTTTCATGCTGTCAAGTCCTTTCCCTGAGTTCCTGAAAGCCTCTCCGTCCCCCTCTCCTGCTCTTTTTCCCAGGCGGTCGACAGTTCCCAATCCTATAGCGATCCTCGTGTCTATGCGATGGCTTTTTCCACTGGAACCCGATATCAGACCCGAACGAATGATCAGCGCAGCCATCAGCGCCTCATCTGGCATAGACAATACTCCCTGAAAGCTGTCCCCCCTAAAAATGTGGAAATTTGAAGCTATCATGTCTGGAGGAAGCTTCCCGAAAGCGGCTTTCAGTACAGACAGTACTCTTTCCCGGTCTTTAGGCTTGAATTGCGAATAACCGATCAGATCGCCCGTCAGGACAGCATAGATTTTTCCTGCGCTCATAATATCAACAAATATAATGTCATGTCATTATAATCATATATTATAAGTCTTTAGACTTATATTAACTTTGCGCTCTTTGCATGCTTTGCGAGGTTTGATATTATTCACTTATAATGGAAGCTAATTTTAATACAACCAATGCATATTCTGTCAACATGCCATGCGAAAAGTTCATAAAAAAATTTGATGATTATAAAAAGATGCGCAGTAGGAAAAAACTATTCGGTACATTCGGCTTTCGCGGCATAGTGAATAAAGGGTTCGACGCAGATAAAGTTAAACGGGTGGGTGCGTCGCTGGCGCTGCATCTCGGAGAGGGAAAGACAATTGCGATCGGGAAAGATCCCCGCATATCCTCTGACATGCTTGAAGAGGTACTCATCGATGGGATAACAGAACACGGGTGCAATGCACTGACTCTGGGTATAATCACTCCGAACGCCCTGTCACTTGAAATAGCGCGGCAGGCTGACGCTGGCGTGATGATAACAGCATCGCACAACCCACCAGAATACAATGGTATAAAATGTTTGAGTAAAAGCGGGAGAGGATTCTCTCCTGAAGAAGACCTGGCAATTGAGAATGTTTATTTTGGAGATATATTGGCTGGTGCAAATAAAGGGAAAAAGATCGCAGATAGCAAGGCTGCAGACAGGTACCGGGCCCACATAATCCAGTATGTACAGAAGCTATTTCCAACAAATCCGATGAAAATCGTTGTGGATGGAGGAGGTGGCTCTGCGTCCACAGTGACACCGGAGACTCTTGAAAGGCTTGGGCATGAAGTGGTGAGGTTCAACTGCAAATATGACGGCATGTTCAGGGAAAGAAATCCAGAACCAACTGATGCGAACCTTGAAAAACTCAAGAAACTTGTCAGGTCAGAAAAAGCTGACATGGGCGTGGCGCATGATGGCGACGGCGACAGGACCGCCTTCATCGATGAACATGGTAAATTCGTGCAGGGAGACGTGAGCGCAGCTATTATTGCAGATCATGTTCTGCGACAGAGCAGCGACAAAAAAAAGTTAATTGCAGTGACGATCGCATTCTCAAATCTCATAAAAGACGTTGCAGAGTCCCTGGGCGCTAAGGTCATATATACGCCTGTGGGTGAGCCATATCTGGCTCAGGCAAAACTTATGTGCGGCGCCCAGGTGGGACTTGAAGAGCATGGTTCAGTGCTGCTTGAATGGAGTCGCGAGGGTCCGATGCTTGCTGGAGTGATGGCAGGGATACTGGCTAAGGAAGAAATGAGCTTTTCTGAACTTGTTGGGACATATCCGAAATACTATCAGATAAAGGATGCAAAGACGCTGTCAGAAGGCATTGAGCCGCAGGCGATATTGGACCGGTTAAAAACACAGATCCCGCAGGATTATGAATCTTTTACAGATATGGATGGAGTGCGTGTGGATTATGAGGACGGCTGGTTCCTGGTAAGGGCGAGCGGGACAGAGCCAAAAGTGAGGGTGTTCTCTGAGGGGAGGACGCAGGATAGAGCACGTGAATTGAATAAGATTGCGATGGAAGGGCTGGAGAAAGCAGTACTTGGGTAATATTGAAACCTCACCACAGGCAATATAAAACAGTTTTTACCAGAGCGCTAACATGTAGATGAATAAAATTAAGTTAAGCGCTACAGTCTTACTTTCATGGAGGACATCACAGCACAGGATCTAAAAAGATCAGGTATTACACTGAAAAAATACGTGCTCGGAAGAAGGGATACAGATGAACATACCGGTATTCTCAACATCGGGCGGTATCTGGCGCTTGATAAATCCCTCGGGGCTGATGTCTGTATTGATGCTTTAAGACCGCATGCTATTCTCATTTGTGGTAAGCGGGGTTACGGTAAGTCCTATACAATGGGTACTATTATCGAAGAACTCTCCTTGCTTTCTCCCGAAGTAAAAATGAATATCGCATCCCTTGTTATCGATACCATGGGAGTATTCTGGACTATGCGATATGGAAATGAAAAGGAGTCTGGACTCCTGAATAGATGGGGACTTTCTCCACAGGGTTTTGATGTGGATGTATTTGTTCCGGCGGGAAGCGTAAAACAGTATGATGACCAGCATATAAGTGTCAAACCATTTTCAATTTCAGCTTCAGGACTTTCAGGTTATGACTGGTGCTCTTTATTCGGTGTTGCACCCGTAAGCCCGCTTGGCGTTCTACTTATCAAGACCATCGACGAATTGAATGAAAAAAGATCTGACTATTCCATTTCAGACATTCTGGACGCTGTATTCGAAGATGCAGACATTACCATCCTGAATGCAGCACAGAATTACTTCCGAGCTGCCCGATCATGGGGAATTTTTGATGAAATGGAATTCAGTATTGCAGACATGCTAAAGGGAGGCAAAGTGGTCATACTTGACCTGAGTTCTCTTGAAAACTATAACATAAGAGCAATAACGGTCAAGATATTGGGAAAGAAAATCTATGAGGAGCGCATAAAAGCCAGGCGGGCATACGAAAGAAAGGAGATGGGAGATATTTCTGCAGAAAAGGGGATGCCGATGGTCTGGATGTTCATCGACGAGGCTCATACTTTCCTGCCTCGAGAAGGTGAAACACCTGCTACCAGTGTTCTTGTTAACGAATGGCTGCGTCAGGGGAGGCAGCCTGGCCTTTCTGTGGTTTTTGCAACCCAGAGACCATCTGCCCTTCATTCTGATGTGATGTCACAGAGCGATATGATCATATGCCATCGCCTGACCGCCCAGGACGATATTGCTGCTCTTGAGGCGATACATCCGACATACATGCGCGAGGGGATAAGTGACCACCTGAAAAAGATGGGGACAGAGAAGGGTGTGGCTCTTATTATTGATGATATAACTGAGGCAACACATCTTGTTAAAATGCGCCCCAGGAAATCCTGGCATGGTGGCGAAGAGCCAAGCGCGCTGGGGATAAAATGAGGAAAGCAACGAACTAAACGAACTGAAACGAACCCCAGCAGCGTGAGTTCGTTTGGAGTTCGTACGAGTTCGATGTTAATTTTTCAGGTCAAAAACATACCTGCTTACTCTTGGCGCCACGTCGCCGCAATCCCTGTAAAAGTCGATATGCCAGCCCAGTTCCTCAACCATTCTCTTGAAATGTGATATTTCAAAGTCTTTCTTGAAGGTATAAAAATGAACTGTGCCGCCGGGTTTCAGTAGGGGGCGGGCAAAGCTTAGAAAATGATCCTGTCCATAAGGGGTGGGCATAATAATCCTGTCAAAACGCGTCTTGAAAATATTGCAGATCGAGTTCGCATCCCCCAGGATTATGTCAGCACCAATATGATTGAGTCCTGCATTTTTTCTGAATAAGGTACAGGCGAATGGATTCTTTTCAAGCCCGATGATATTGACATTCTTCTTTTTAGCGATTGGCATCAGGAAAGGTCCAACACCGCAGAACAACACAAGGACATTCTCACCATCTTTTACTTCATCTGCGATCCTGCTGCGTTCAAAATACAGTTTCCCGGAAAAATATGTTCTTGCGATATCAACATTGAATAAGCAATCATTCTCTTTATGAATCGTACTCGTCCTGTCGCCGATCACTATTTCAAACTCTGCCGTGCGATTCTCTCCGGAAAGCTTGTTCTTTTTCAGAAGAACTACTTTTACATTCTTGTTTTGGGATACAAGAGCCTGCGCAACAAGATGTTTTTCATCATAAAGTAGTGGCGGAAGACTTAATACAGCGATATCTCCGATGACTTCAAAGCGTTTCGGGACAAGCAGGAGTTTTTCTTCTCGCAGTTTATCTTTTAAATGTTCTTGAAGCGACATCTGAATTTAATTGCAGGATTTGTGATCAATTGTTTTTCTCATTGTAGATATATTCATCAACTCTGCTTGCATCTGTCCTGATTCCCCAGTCGATAGGCGGCTTCATTGCCGGGTCTTTGTCAAGTGGTGGTAATTTATCGGGTTGCATAAGTTCATTTATCTTTTTTATATAAAGTAAACTTTTCTACTTGTATTCCACAAGCGCGCTCGCCAGCATTATCGCCCTTTTAGCATCCTCTTTCACGCGCGATGTATCAACGAACACCTTTTCCATCAGCACAGGCGCGCCGTAACCGTGCCCTCCTCCAAGGAACACAAGCGTCCTGAAAATAAGGTTCCCCGATATCCCTTCAGGTGCTATAATGAAATTTGACTCTTTGATCGCATCTTCAATAAGGATGGAATAATTCGTTGCATTTATCCCCATATCCTTTAGTCGTTGCGTCACAGTTTCAGCCTCATCAAGTGTCCTGTCCACACTCTTATCCCTGCCTTTATCCTCGATCCGCCCCCCGGAGAGTATCCCGACCTTTGCCTCGATGCCAAGACGGTTTATGAGCTCAACTCCGTGTTTCACAAGCTCGATCTTGTCCTCAACTGAATTCCCCTCATCTATTCCCACAGGCGCCAGGAAAAATGGTATCTCATCTGCTGTTTCCATCAAAGCTATCCTGTATAATTTCTTCATTCCCAGCGAATTCTTTAGTGATGATAGAGTTTTCGTAGCGCTGAGCGTCCCTCGAACTGCCCCATCTATCTCTTCATCCACAAGCAATTGCACTAATTTTTTCGATGGGTCTGTAGAATGGATCACCTCAAGTTCAGTGCCTGTGGCTCTAATTTTTTCTTCATCGCCAACAAGCACAACATCAGCATACTCTCGCGCATCCTGTGCGCTCCTGATAAGTTCTTTTGAAACTTCCCCTATGCCAAGCCCTATTCTTGCATGGTTCGCTTTTGCTTTTCTCTCGATCTTTAAAAGCATATTTATAAAACCATTTTATAGCACGATTCTTAAACTTCCATAATATTTCAGCCGCAGATGAACGCAGATAAATGCGGATTTGTTGATGCGCATCTGCGTTCATCTGTGTTTATCTGTGGTTTTTCTTTTGTATTATCTGATTATTTTCGATATTCACTATACCTTCATTTCTTTCTGCCCAGTTCCTTTGATCGCTCACACGCCTCGATGACCGCATCCATCATAGCAATGCGGACGCCGTGGTCTTCAAGCACCCTGATGCCGCGAATAGTTGTTCCGCCAGGTGATGTGACCATGTCACGCAGTTCTCCTGTATGTACTCCATCTTCAAGCACCATTTTTGCAGCTCCCATTACGGTCTGAGCCGCCAGGATCTTTGCAGTTTTCCTGTCAAGCCCTTCGAAAACACCGCCGTCAGCAAGCGCTTCTATGATCATGAATACGTATGCAGGACCGCTTCCTGAGAGTCCTGTTACAGCATCAAGAAGATGTTCAGGCAACACTACGGTTTTTCCTATTGAATTAAAAATCCCTATCGCAGTGGCTTCATCATCTTCAGTGACAGAGCTTCCTGAACAAACAGCTGACGCTGCCTCAAGCACTGTGGCTGCAATATTTGGCATCACCCTGACGACTTTTGCGCCATCTGGAAGTGCATTCTCATAAGTTTCGATCGGAACTCCGGCTGCTATTGAAATAATGAGCTGTTTCTTTATTGAATCCCTGATATCCTCAAGGACTTTTGGTACGATCTGGGGTTTTACGGCTATGATTATAATATCAGAATTCTGCACAGCATCACAATTATTTCCACATGTATTGATACCGAATGTCTTTTCAAGCGACTTCAGTTTTGCCGTGTCAGCATCGCTTGCAAAAACACTGTCCGGAGTGACAAGTTTTGCTTGAAGAATACCTTTGATAAGGGCTTCACCCATCTTTCCAGTTCCAATGAATCCGATCTTTTTACTGGTTTTATTCATTAAATATCAAGTCTTTGTGAGTTTCATTATCGCAGCAGCAATATCGCCTTTGGTTTCAATGAGAGCTTTTTTTGCATCAGCATCGTTCGATTTTGTCTGCTCCATTACCAGTTTGATATCATCTTCAGGTATCTTCACCTCGCGCGGCACTTCGTGGGGCGTCCCTACTACCTGATATGTCTTCGTTCCTCTTGCATCCATTATCGAAACTTCAGCGTCCTTAAAAATAATATCTTTTTCAGGGGTTCGGATGATCACTTCTTCGACGTTCTCTATTTCATTGATGTCTATCCCCATCTGCTTCATCATCGATGCCATCTTTCGAGGATTTATGCCTTTACCAAGACCAGGAAACATCTAAATCACCCGCAACTTCCACACCCGGAACCGCATTCTACAGCTGGATTATTAATGACAAAACCTTTTCCATGATCATTATCTATAAAGTCGATCTTCAATTCTTCAATTTCTTCCTGAATGTCCTTGCTGTAAATGATCTTTATACCTTTACTTTCAAGTACATCGTCCTCTTTTCCAGGGGATTTTTCAAGGGAGAGACCATATTGCACTCCCCTGCAGCCAAGCCCTGCTTCAAAAATTCGCAATCCGTGGTCTGTTTTATTTTGTTCTTCAAGTAGTTGCTTTAATTCTGACGCCGCTGCATCTGTAATCTCGATCATGGATATTCTCCTTTTTCACTTCTTACGTTCTGGGAATATATAAATAGTTTGTAAAATATGATACCTGTAATTGATGGGATATAGATATATTAATAAAAATTCAGTAAAGTATATATATAATGAAGGAAAGTTTCATAATAGGTGATACTATGGAGACACTTAAAATAAGAATAAAGAGGCGTCTTGAGGTATACCTCGATCTAGATATTGAGGGGATAAGGAAACTTGTATTGAACCTGCTCCTGAAACTAAAGAAGGTTACAGTAGACATCTTATATAAGGAGATCAACAAGAAATTCAGAGTTTCATATAGTGCAGTAGCTTCCACCCTGGGTTATATCCATTCAAAATTAGGAATTCTGCATGTCTTTAAAGAGTCATATAAAACCCCAACCGTGTACTCATTAAAAGAAGAATATGTAGAGATGATAAATAGTGCATTAATTAAAAAAGTGTCCGCCAGTTAACATCTCAAGGCGCATATTTCGTTGTTCAATTCGATAATGCGCTGAATTATTTTTTCATCAAGTTGTTTTTTCCTCAATCCTGCGATCTGTTCATCAACACTGCCTCTCCTTGTGCCTGATATGAGGTTATCGGCATGCGCGACTACTTTTTCTTCAAGTGTTAAAGGAATGTAATCTTTTGCCGGAAGTCCAAGTGCAGCCGCTTCCTCCTCAGGGATACCAGCACCAATGTGTCGTTCTATGATATTTATGAGCTTTTCATCCAATCCATTCTCGATCGCTATCTTCGCACCTTCAACTGCATGGGATATACTGTACGTTCTTGACCTTCCTATATCATGAAGCAGTCCCCCGATATAAACAAGATCGATATCGATTTTTACCTGCGCTTTTTTTTCCAGGGAGCAAATCCTGATATCCATAGCTATTTCTCTTGCATATACAGCTACAGCCTGGCAGTGCTCAATAACTTTAGATGAACATCCGGATTTCCTGAGAAGGTCTATTGCATCTTTTTCTTTCAAGCTGAAGCACCAGAGGTCATGCTTTCAAGTTTATTGATCCTCTGTTTAAGCGCTTCTATTACAATCTCATTATCCTGGAATTCAAGATCCTCACCACAAATAGGGCAGATGAACAAAAGGTCTGATGCTGTTTCAAAAAGGAAACGGCTGCATTGTGTTTTACAGGTATAGAATACTTTGCCATCCTCGAATTCAAGTTTAACTTTGAGATTCTTTATTAACTTCTTAGATTCCAGCTCAAGCTGGTTTTCCAGATTTTCAAGGTCAAGTCTCCAGAGGTAAGTAAGCCATCCACTATCCGTGTCCCTGACCCTGCGATAAACAGCAAGCCTGTTCTCGTATAATATGAACAAAGTCCTTCGTACAATATTTAAAAGGACACCGGTCACCTCTGCTATTTTTTCATCTGTGACCTCGGTTTCCGGCATCTTTTCAACAACTTTAAATCCTTCTTCACCTACAAGATTTATGAAATACCCTCTGATAACTGGATCATTTGAATTAACCAAAAAATATCACCTATCTAATTTAGCTTTAATATATCATTAAACTTCCGTTAGCCCTCTTATATACCGTGCAGATTTTTCAACCTTCTCAAGTGCCATTTCTCGCGTACCACCCGTTTCAAGCAAAGTGGACAATGGTTCATCTTCCCTGGCTGTCCATCCCTTTTCAGGAATATCCGCTGCTCGTTGCCTCTTCATGCACTTTATAAGCCTATTGAACAATCGCTCATTTACCCTGATACTTTTATCAGCATACAGGATGTTCCTGACAGCAAAACGCTTATGCTGTCCGGGTTTTGGAAGTTCACCTGAGAACGATCTAACATGCGCATCAAAGACATTTATCCCGCATGAAAGTTCTACCGTATCCAGGCTTCCCTGGAAGCGCGGATTGACTTCTATTACAACAACGCCCTTTTCAGTCTGGATGAGATCAACCCCGTTCGAACCCATCAGTCCGAATTCAAGAGCTATCTGTTCCGAATATTCAATCATCTCATTCTTAAACTGCGTAATAAAAGGCGTAACGTTCCCGCAGTAAGCAAAAGGTAACCTGGTTAGACTGGGAATCCCTATCAATTGTTCGTTAAGAGCTATAACACTGGCCTTCTCTCCTGTCCCGATCAGTGATGCGCTGCACGGGACTCCTTCCACAAATTCCTGGGCTATGAATTCCCTTGCATCAGGTCTTGATTGGATCGCAGCAAGCTCATCGTCATGATGCACAGTATAATTCCGCATGCCTCCTGAGCCACATCTTGGTTTTATCATCAACGGGAACTTAAGCCCTCCGGCTTTAGAAAGCTCCTCTGTTTCAGGATGAGGTATCCCCAGTGCCTGGAGTTTCTTTGCAAGTTTTAATTTATCATTCACTTCTTCAGACACTTCAATTCTATTCCCCAGGACATTTTTGAATTTCAATCGTTCAAAACCAGTCCCCAGGATCACTCCATCTATTTCCCCGAATGTCAGGGCAAGTTCGTATATCATGCCTTCGGTCACATTTTCAAGAGGAGAGGCAGCATTTGCGCATAATTTCAGATCGACATCACAGAAATTATCGATGCTAAAAACTTTGTGCCCTGCCCTTTTTGCAGAGCAAACAATGCCGCGTGTGCTGTTGCCTATCACAAGGAACTTCATTTGTTCTTGACCTCTTTTCCCCTGCTCTTAGGGACGATCTCAACCTCACCGCCGCTAAACTGTGTTTTTAAGGGCTCAATGCCTGAAGCTGATGCAAGCCTGTCAAGGACTAAAGCTAGAGCTGCTACCTCTGAATGCGGGTGGTTCCCCACAGCCACGTTCCAGTCAGCAAGCGTATAAAGTTCTGGGGGGACTTTTTCTGCGCCCACAACAATTAAAAGATTTTCTGGATTTTCTGCAGCGATATCATTGACCACATCAGGAAGATTGATCCCGTACATGGTAAGATGCAGCACCTTGCCCCCGTTTTCCTTCCAGTCTCTTATCTCATTCTTCCAGTTCGTGATCCTTCGCACATAAAATGTTCCTCCCCATCTCTGGGCAACTTCGCTGATGCTTTTCTCTATACCGCTGTCATCAGAATGAAGAAGCATACCCTCTGCACCCAGAGCGCGCGCTGTCAATGCCACATGGGTGGTGATCCGCTGGTCTCTCTGGACACGGTGCCCGAGTCTTAATATTACGGTTCTCATAAATTCAGATATTTCAGATACTTTATATGTTTCATATGTAAATGTTCTCCCCATTGATAGGAGCTCTTGATTCTACCCCTATTTCTTCTGTTATCCATTCTGCAAAGCCCTGTGTATTATCTCCGTGAACAGGAAAGACAGTTTCAGTCCCGTTATCACAGAATTGTTTAACGAGTTCCTTTAATTGTGCATCTCCGCAGTGAGCAGAAAAATCATACAGTTCTAGCCTGCATTTTAAATGAATAATTCTATTTCTATCCTCAATGTAACCGCTCTCTAATGCTCTTCGCCCGTTGGTGTCCTCTGCCTGGTAACCGGTCAGATGGATCTTCGACTTTGCATCGTCATAGATCTCACTAATATAATATAGCACAGGACCGCCATTGAGCATGCCTGCGCTTGTGACTATGATACATGGCTCTTTGATCAGATCCTTTCGCTGTTCGGTTTCAATAATATTTGATGATGTGAAAACGCCATTTAACCGGTCTATGTCCCGAATGTATTCAGGCGCTCTTTTCATGATGCCAAAAACCTCTGTGCCCATACCGTCAACATATGCATGAAGCCCGTGTTTTTTTAATATTAGCATTATTTCCTGTGTCCTTCCTATGCTAAAAGCCGGTATTATCGCTTTTCCGCCGCATTCAACGGTGTCCCTTATGGATTCGATAAAACGCTTTTCAAGAATATCCCTTGGAGTATGGTTCCTTCCGAAATATGTGCTCTCGATAAGAAGAATATCGCTCTGTGGATAATCAGTATCAGCACCATTTAAGAGTTCAGTCTGGATCGTGTTTATGTCCCCAGTATAAAAAAGGCTCTGCTTGTCTTTTTCAAGATATACTGATGATGAGCCGGGAATATGACCTGCATCAAAAAAACATACATTAAAACCTGATGTTTCAAACTCCTCCCTGTAATTCACAGGTCTTGCTCTTCGTTCAAAATCCTGGATCTCTTCAGAATAATACGGTATATTGTGTCCCTTTTTCTCAGAGATCTTAAGCGTGTCCCTTGCAAGAAGCCCTGACAACTTTGCAGTTATACTTGTTGAGTATATCTCAGGTTCAAGGTCCATAAGATTGGGCACAAGTCCGCAGTGGTCAAGGTGACCGTGTGAGATTATCAGTGTTTTTGGACGAAGCCCGTTTTTCGGGTAGCTCGGAGGGTCGGTTGGCTTGATGCCGTAATCGAGGAGCAGCTCTTCATTTATGATATAAGCAGATCTTCCTACTTCCCCTGCTCCCCCTAAAAATCGTATATTAATGTTATCGCCTCATATTATTTTCCAGTTCGACGGTATATTCGTGTCTAAGTTAATTAATTTTTATGCATTATTAACTTGACTTTGTCAAGTTAAAAATGCCAGAACAATTTCAAAAACCTTATAACTGAATCAAACGAATCTCGGGATGTGATCAAAATATGGTCGTTAAAGTAGGTTTTATAAAACTTGGAAACCTTGGGACCTCACAGGTAATTGATCTTTTACTTGATGAGATCGCAGCAAGAGAGGGAATTGCAGTGCGCGTATTCGGAACTGGCGCAAAGATGGGAAAGGATGAAGCAGCAGAAACGGCTTCATTCAAGCTATGGAAACCCGACTTTGTGGTCATGATAAGCCCCAATTCAAGCGCACCTGGACCAACATCGGCGCGGGATATCTGGAAAGATACGCCAACAATAGTGGTATCGGACGGCCCGACAAAGAAAGAGGAACGGGAAAAGCTGGAGCAGGCTGGATTTGGATATATCATACTGCCAGTTGATCCGCTCATTGGCGCAAAGAGGGAGTTCCTTGACTGCGTTGAGATGGCAACTTTCAATACCGATGCATTGAAGGTATTGGCAATATGCGGCGCAATAAGGCTCGTTCAGACAGAGATCGATAAGGTTATAGATCAGGTAGCAGCAGGCACAAAACCCCTTGCTCTTCCTAAGATACTTGGAAAGCCGGAGAAATGTGTTGAAAGCGCAGGATTTGCTAATCCATACGCAAAAGCTAAGGCGCTTGCGGCGCTACACATTGCTACAAAAGTCGCAGAAATTGACTTCCCTGCATGTTTTGTGCTGAAAGAAGTTGACCAGGTAGCAACAGCAGCAGCCGCAGGACATGAGGCCATGCGCGCGGCAGCCAGGCTTGCGGATGAGGCACGTGAGATGGAGAAAGCCAATGACTCTATCTTAAGAAAACCACACGCAAAAGACGGAAGACTTCTGACTAAGACAAAATTGATGGAAAAACCCCAGTAACATTTTTTTAAAGGAAGTGAAAAACACTTCCTTTGGTACTTTTTTCAAAAAAGAATGTTTACATCTTGATCTGTTCAGGAGTGAAACCCTTCTTGATGAGGACATCCTTCATCCTGCTCTTATGGTTTCCCTGAAGTTCTATAACATTATCTTTAATAGTCCCACCGCATGCGAATTTTGACTTAAGATAACTTGTCAATTCCTGCAGGTTTATTTCACCAGGGTTTAAACCCTCTATCACGGTGACCTCTTTTTTATATTTTCTCGTATCTACTTTGATCACGATTCGCTGCTGTTCTTTTGCCACTTCTTCGCAAATGCAAAGCTCTTTTGGCAATCCACATACGGTGCACATTTCTGAACTCATTTGTTAGATTAATCCTCCAATCTTATATTACTCAAGAGGATTATATAGCTTCTTGATGCTCCAAACAGTAAAATATAACTGTGTCGAAATAGCGAGGAATATCGAAACATGCAGGACACAAATAAGCCAGATGATAGGTTTGATGTTCCGAAGCAGTATCCCGTCTGAGTATGCAATGATATTCGTTATGAAAAAACCATCATCAGTTGGGATACACATGCTCTTTATGCGTTTCCCAATAGATGTTATTTTTTTAAATGAGGACAAACAGATCATCGGACTGTCGCATCTCAAGCCATGGACAGGGCATAGCTCCATGAAGAATGCAAAGTATGTGATCGAAACAAATCCTGATGTTATAGAGAAATATAAATTATCCATTGGCTGTAAGATGGAATTTGAGGATGTCTGAGGTAATATGATGTTATCAGGCGAATTAAAAGGAACTGTTGTGATCACAGGGAAGCAGGGGATCGAAGAATTACATAGAACAAGTTTTTACGGACGTCCAAAGGGCGATGATCTTGAACTTTCTCTGGCAGAGTGTGCCTATCTTATTTATATGAAAAAGATCAATGTTCAATGCGATGGAGAAGAACTTGATTTTGAACATTTCTTTATCAAAGCATCAAACATTGTTAAGAATTTTGAGCTTTTCTATATCGTTTACAAAGACCTGAGGGGGCGTGGATATTATGTCCAGCCATCAGATATTGGTTTCAGGGTATATCCCCGCGGGGGTCATCCTGGAAAGGGTCCAGCTGAATTTCTGGTATTTGTTACTTCTGAGAGGATACCCCTTTTACTTACTGATCTGAAAAAGCATCTTGACAATTCGGATAATAAAAAGAAACGTCTCATCCTTGCTATAGTTGATGAAGAAAGTGATCTCACCCACTATGAAGTAAGAAAAATCACGCCTTCAGGCAATTCTGTACTAAGACCTACAACTTTGCAATCTAATGTTACCCTTCTTGAGGACAGGTGCATGGTCTGGGAACCAGATAGTTCAAAAATGTTACATAAAGAGGGGTTTTTCGGGAAACCCATGGATGAAGGTCATCTGCAGCTATCACTTATTGAATCATGTTATCTCATGAACTGCAAAGTTCTGGAGATTGAAAAGCGCGACCATGAAAAACTGGATTTTGCCGCGTTCTCTAGAATAGCAGCAAGTATCGAATCAGATTTCATGATAAAATATAAAGTTTATGAAAAGTTGAGGAACTCTGGTCTTGTCCCCAAGACCGGATTCAAGTTCGGGACACACTTTCGTGTTTACAAAAGTTTTGATTCAATATCACATTCAGATTATCTTGTCCACGCCATTTCTCATGACCATATTTTTTCTCTCCAGCAGGTCTCGCGCGCGGTCAGGCTTGCCAACAGCGTTAAAAAAGAGATGATATATGCCGTTGTAAGTGATAGAATAGATTTTATTGTATTGGGAAGAGTACGGCTGTAATGATGGGAATTTCATCAAAACAGCTGTGAAAAAAAAATAATTTTCATTCTTCTTTCTTCTTGCGTTTTACTGCTTTCTCAAGTTTCTTTGCCCACATGTCCTCAACCTGTGTATATTCACATTCAAGGTAATGCGTCACTGCTTTTGCCAGAGCATCCTTTGTGCTCGTCTCGCCTGTTTTTTCTTTCAGTGCATCGATATCATCAACTGTAAGAACTGTCTGTGCATGCATTATTTTAGCCATTATACCTCCTATTTAAACAAAGCGATGCCGTAAAGTTAACGGCCCCACTTTCTTATATATCTCATCATCATAGGATACTATTTAAACATTACGCAAAAGAATTCGAGGAGATATTGACACGTGTCAATATCTCTTCATAAAAAACGTTATCAGCAGCGCAAAACCAAAAATAAATGCCTCAAAACCCGGGGTTTTTACTGTAGCTTTCGGAGTAACTATTGCAGCAGAGCCTTTCAGGCTGTTTTCCGCTTTTGTAAGCTCATCTTTTGAAGATCCAGCATATTGTAAAGCCACTGAATAATCCTTTCCACCGAAAGAGGCGAATGCTTTGTTATTATTTTCGTTGCCATTTGCAAGATATATTTCAGCTTGTGAAACATTTTTGCCTGAATCTTTTGCTACCTTTAAATCTTCTTTTAATTTTCTTGCCATGTCGTCGTTGTCCACTATTTTAGCAAGAACATCTGAATATGCTGCATTAATTCGGATTATGTCGCCTATGTGCAGTTTCTGGGGTGTCCATGTGGGTACCATGTGACCATACTGGAATAAATTCCTGAACGGATCAGGCTGCACTGAAGTTAGCTCGTATGATTTCGGAAGAAATACCTGGGCTCTGATATCGGAATCAGCGGGAACAGATGTTACGACATTTTTTCCTGCGACAATAGCCTGCGGCGCGTTAACCGGGATGGTAAGTGAATAACCAGAATTCTCCTTCGTAGCTATTTTTTTAGATGAATAGCCAATTCGTCCGCTCCATTTTTTCCCGGATTCGACAGGTTTATCAAAATGGATGATTATATCAGTGCCGCCTGAAACATCTTTTTGTTGAATTTCAGGTGAATTAAATTTCATTTCCCCCTTATCGTTGATAGTTACCCCTGTGCTCTGGTCAGTATCAATTGTAATATTTCCAGGGACCATAAATGAAAAGCCATCAAGGTCTGATGGGCCTGGATTCTGGAATTCAGCCTGTATGATCACTTCAACAAGACCGTTCTCATCAAGAGTTACATTCAATACCCATCTGCTAAGTTGAATATCACCTGCTGATGCCGGATAGGCAGTTAGTAGCAATATTAAAAAATAGACCAGTATCTTTTTTGCCATCATTTTATCACAGTTCATATAAAACATTCATAATTAATATCCTTTGCGCTGGGTAATCATTAAGTAGTTTCCTCCCTATAAAAATGAATATGTTCCCCATCACTCGCATGAGACGGCTTCGCATGGATAAATTCCGTCCTCTTGTCCGTCAGACTGACTTGGACGTAAACGACCTTATTTGCCCCATCTTTGTGGATGAAACCATAAAAGAACCAGTTGAAATAAGATCAATGCCTGGTTATTATAATATTCCTCCAGATATGGTCGCAGATGAGGTGGATTGCATATCTGATCTGGGGATCCCGGCAATTATCCTTTTTGGAGTGCCACATGACAAGGACGAGACAGGCACACATGCTTACGGCGACGATGATGTGATACAGAAAGCTGTGCGATCCATTAAAGGCCAAAGCAAAAAAGAAATTATTGTCATAACTGACCTTTGCCTGTGCGAGTACACGTCCCATGGTCATTGCGGCATGGTTGATTTTGATACACAGGAGATCCTGAACGACCCCACGCTGGAAATACTTGGAAAGACCGCTGTGAGCCATGCGCGCGCCGGGGCGGACATAGTAGCTCCATCGGGAATGATGGATGGAATGGTAAGGGCCATACGAAAAGCGCTTGATGATAATGGTTTCCCGAACACCCCGATCATGTCCTATGCTGCGAAGTATTCATCAGGATTCTATGGTCCATTCAGGGACGCTGCTAAATCCGGTTTTTCTTTCGGGGACAGGGCTTCATACCAGATGGATCCTGGAAACTCAGACGAAGCGATGCGCGAGGTTGAGCTTGACATTGATGAAGGGGCTGACATCATTATGGTAAAACCTGCAATGCCCTATCTTGATATTATTTACAGGGTAAAAAAGGGATACAAGATGCCAACAGCTGCATATCAGGTAAGCGGAGAGTATTCCATGATAAAAGCCGCAGCACAGAATGGCTGGCTTGATGAGAAAAAAGTCATGTATGAATCGCTGATTTCTATCAAACGTGCAGGAGCTGACATGATCCTCACTTATTTTGCCAAAGATATGGCTAAAATGCTCAATGAATAATGCCTGGCTATAATACGCACAGGCGTTTCAATTATGCGGTATTATTGATCGTAGCTGCTTTATTTTATTTCAGGGGCATCAGGATATTTGATCTAGTCCAGTTCCTTATACTGGGCGCGGGTTTTTATGCAGGAACTGAATTCATTACTCCAGATCTTGATGTAAAAAGCAGGGCGATAAAAAGGTGGGGTGTATTCAAGATCCTGTGGTATCCTTACTTGATCCTTTTCGAACATGGAAAAAGCTCACATAATATTATTTACGGGGCATTTGTGAGGCTTCTTTATATCATTGCGATCATACTTGGTTTGTATTATCTTCTTTTCAGTGCTCTTCCATCAGATTTCATGATAATTCCATTAGGCTATGTCATAACTTTCATTACGGGGATAATATTAGCAAATGGGCTGCATGTGGTACTGGATATGCTGTTTTGATTTCATCCAACGCGCAGACGGCAAGATCAAATACGAACAGGACTGGTTCTTATTTAATAACAATAATATCAGATATTACACTCCGGACGAATATGTTTGCGGTCAGTACACTGTGGATATGATAAATGCATCGGAAAGAGCTGGATTCAAAGCATATTTCGGCGCCATTATATTCTCAGACAATACAGGACTCCAGCAAAACATGGGAAAAAAAGTTACTGAAGTTACAGTTTACGGTTATTACGATGATGCAGGAGATAAGGACCCTGTTACATGGCTCTTTGCTTACCCATTATATATTAAAAAGTATTAAGTTAAAATAATGCAGGGAATTGCAAAAACCAAAGGAAAAATTATATGGAAATACATAAAGACAAACAAAAAGAAAACTTTACTCTTGTATTGACAAGAGATGAGCTAATAGAAATAAGAGATGCTCTAGGAGGACGATGTCTTTATCTCGAATCGCTGCTTAGAAAAAAAGTAGCAATCGCCAGGTCAAAAGACTTGCCAGAAGAACAACAAATAAAAAACGACAAACCACGTAATATGTATCTTCAAATAGCAAGAGAGCTGGAATAATGCCAAAATGTAATGCTACTGGAAAGTCACTTTCAGGATCTTGTCACCTTTTTTAATGCTTTCAACAACGTTCTGCCCTTCTATTACCTGCCCGAACACGGAATGCTTTCCATCAAGATGGGGTTGGGGATCTTCTGTTATGAAAAACTGGCTTCCTCCTGTGTTGGGCCCTGCATTAGCCATAGACACTGCTCCTTTAGTGTGTTTCAACTTTGGGCTGAATTCATCTCGTATCTTATATCCGGGACCGCCTGTTCCATCTCCTTTAGGGCATCCGCCCTGGATCATAAAACCGCGTATGACCCTGTGGAAATAAAGCCCATTATAGAACCCCTTTTGCGCCAGGTCTATGAAGTTCTTTGTGGTTATCGGGGCTTCTGATTCCTTGAGTTCGAATTTTATCGTTCCTTTTGTTGTTTCTAAGACTGCTGTTCTGTTTGGCATAATTATCAAGGTATCTTGAGTGATTTAATGGTATAATTGTTTTTTGATATCCACAATCTATTCACAAGAAAGACCTTCAAGATTGGTGGAAGCCTTGCTGTCAGGATACCCAAAGAGATCGCAGACGTCATTGGCTTAAAAGAAGGATCTGACGTAAAAGTTGCAGTAAAAGAAAAGAAAATCGTAATTGAGGCTGCCTGAAGAATCTAAAATCAATCCCCGATCCTTGCCACGATCCCATCAAACCCGCCATCAAAACTTGCCAGATATTCAATATCTTTGCTATTCATCAGTTCTATGATAGTGCAGTCAGTAAAACTCAGCTTCTTGTCGGCATATTTTACAAATATATTCCATCCATTGTCCATCACTTCTTTATCCACAAAAAGTAATTTCATGAATTGCTGCATGTCTTTTTCTTTATTTCCAAGAATAATATCCCGGACTCTTGCAGCATTCCTGAAATCTCCTGTTTTGTACAGCAGGAAGGTAACAGCTTCGTCAAAAACCGCATTCGAGGTAAATACGGCCCCATGTTTATTATCCATAATATCATCAATAAGACCGGATGCTTGTGCATGGAGCCTGTCCTTCTCATTAACATAGGCAATGAATATGCATGCATCGATAAAAATACTCATCTTCTGGCACCATAAACCACAAAATCTATTTCTTCTTCACTTGTTTCAACTCCCATATCACATTGGAGACTTCTTATTTTCTTTTTTTGTTTCTCTGACAGCGGTAATTTAGAAACCGTCCCGAAAAAGTTATCTTTTTTCGAT
>JAUSDC010000122.1 GCA_030650845.1 Candidatus Methanoperedens sp. | reverse complement strand
ACAGGGATGCCCCTTAATCCGATATCCTTAGTTTCTTGCATGATCAAATTAACTAACCTTTACTATTCAATTGACCTGGAAGATTATTATTTTATCTCTCAGGTAAGTTTTATCTATAATCATTTCAAATCTTATTGTGTGGAAAGATTTCAAAAATCCAGAAGAAGTAAAATTGATAAAAACTGGGATAAAGTCATGAAAGAAACTAGAGGAGCATGGTGTAAACATCCTGTGTTTAAAGAAATGGACGATGCAGTTGAAATAGTGAAATGGATGCGTGGAAGAGAAACGTTTGCAGCGGTTCCTGTCAGTGAATAATATTGATGTCAAATATACTCCTCAAAAATTGCAAAAAGATCCGGTGAGCTATATGCAAAGAATTTGTTGAAAAGTAAACGATCGATGAAACGCATATTGCCGGATTTTATTATCGGAGCGCAAGCAGAGCAATATAGTGAGACTTTGATTACCTGGAATCCTTCTGATTATGACATAAACAAAGAAGTGATGACGCCTGCTGAAATTATGCTAAATAACAAGGCTTGAAATCATTTTAGTTAAAAACTAATTATGAGGTTTTCTTGGACGATCTCACGAAAGTATCATTCACCAATCTGGAGAAGGTAATATATCCCGACCTTGAGTTGAAAAAATCCCGGGTCATTGAATACTATATCAGGGTCGCCCCCTGGATGCTGGGATTCCTGAAGAACAGGGTCATAGTCATGAACAGATACCCTGATGGCATTGGCAAGGAAGGATTCTATGAAAAGGATGCACCAGCAGGCGTTCCACCATGGGTCGAAACCTTCAATATTTACTCGGAGACAGCACAGCGAGAGATAGATTATGTTGTATGTAATAAACTGGACACTCTTATTTGGATGGCGAACCTGGCAGCACTTGAGATAAACATCACTCTATCTACAATCGAGGATTATGAGTCGCCTGATCTGGTATTCTTTGATATAGACCCTGAACCTCCCCGTTCCTTTGATGATGTCATAGATATTGCTTTTTTACTGAAAGAAAAGCTTGATGAACTCAACTTCATATCATTTGTTAAAACTTCAGGCAAGAAGGGACTGCATATTGTATTGCCCATTAAAAAAGGTTATAATTTCAAACAGACAAGGGAATTCGTCCATCAATTCGGAAAGTTCCTTGCAAAAGAATCTGACATTGTTGTATCTGAGTTCAGGAATTCCCGGGATCCCGGAACTATCTTTATAGATTTCATGCAAAATAACCGGGGAAAGACCATGATTGCTCCCTATAGCCTGAGAGCCGAAGCGCATGCACCGGTATCTACACCCCTGGAATGGAAAGAACTTAAGAAAGGATTAAGACCTGAAGAGTTCAACATATTTACTGTCCTGAAAAGGAAGAACGATCCCTGGGAGGGATTACTGGAAAGTAAACAGGCGCTGGAAGTGGAATAAAATGGCAAATGATAAAGAAGGGGCGAAACAGTCGCATAGACCTATCTGGAGCGGGAGTATCACTATCGGGCTAGTCAATATACCGGTCAAGCTCTATACCATGATACGTGATCAGGCATTCTCTTTCAGACTTTTGCACAACGCGGACGGGCAGCCGTTGAAATACGAGCGGGTCTGCATTAAAGACGATAAGGTAATTGATTGGAAAGATACCGTAAAAGGATACGAAATTCGAAAGAACGAATTCATAGTTTTCAAAAAGGAGGAACTGGATGCCATAAGACCTGAATCCGATACGAGGATCAGGCTGGATAAATTCGTCAGTTTGCTCTCCATCGATCCCGTATATTTTGAAAAGTCATATATCCTGGTCCCTGACAGAAGCGAAGAAGCCTACAGCCTGATGATGACGGTAATTTCGCAAATAGGAAAAGCAGGAATGGGAAAGGTCACCATGAGGACCAAGGAATATCCTGTTGTGGTTCACGAATACAAGGGGGCTTTAATTCTAACTACCCTGCGTTACGCTAATGAGGTTGTGGATCCCGGGAGTATGGAAGAGCTTTCACTGCTTAAAAAACCAGGAAAAAAAGAGATGGAACTGGCTGAGAAGATCATTAAGGACCTGACCGGAGAATTTGATATAAGAGAGTACAGGGATGGTTACAGGGAGAAGATGGAAAAGCTCATTGAAACAAAGATGAAGGGAGAGGTAGTTGTGGCACAAGAACCCAAGAAAGAGGAAGTCAAGGAATTGATGGTAGCCCTTCAGGAAACTATTAACCGCCTGCGCAAATGATACAATACAAACCTATGCTTGCCAGTCCAGCAGAAGCGCCGTTTTTCTCTGAAGACTGGATATTTGAAGTTAAATGGGATGGAATAAGGGCTATCAGTTACGTAAATGAGGAACTCAGCATCAGAAGCCGCAACCAGAAGGAGCTGGTAAACAATTTTCCGGAACTTTCTGAATTGAAATATCTGACCAGAGATACGGTACTGGATGGAGAGATAATTGTAATGAAGGGTGGCAGGGCAGATTTTGCGACCCTTATAAAGAGGAGCCAGAATAATAAACCCGGTGACATTGATCACATGTCCAGAATGTTCCCTGCAACTTATGTCGTATTTGATATTCTGGAAAAGGAAGGAGAGAAGCTTCTTGATATTCCTCTTGTGGAGAGAAAGAAGATATTGAAAAATAGTTTACGAGAAGGAAATTTCGTTGTCCTTTCCCTGTTTGTTGAAGATAATGGAGTAGATTATTACAGGGTAGCTCTTGAAAAAGGAGTTGAGGGCATCATGGCAAAAAATAAACAAAGTGTCTATGAACCTGGAAAAAGGAGCAATAACTGGTTGAAAATAAAACAGGCAAAGACATGCGATTGTGTCATTTTCGGTTATACAAAAGGTGAGGGCGGTAGGGCGGAGACCTTTGGATCATTGATACTTGGATTATATGATAAAGGAAAGCCAGTATTTATCGGTAAAGTGGGTACAGGTTTTTCCCAGGAAGGTATGGAAGAATTGAAGCGATCTTTGGATGAATATAAAGTGGATGGAGAAACACTGCAGGGGGTGGATATGGAAAGAGAAATAACGTGGTTGAGACCCTTAGTTGTATGTGAGGTGGGCTATCAGTCCATAACAGAAGATGGAAAACTGCGTATTCCTGTATTTCATAAAATCAGGGAAGATAAAGACCCGCTTGAATGTACCATTGATCAGATACGGCCTGCTCTATCGGCCTATACTACCAAACGCGATTTTAACAGGACGCCTGAACCTCCTGCGACAGTTGAAAAAAGTTCACAGAAATCTTTCGTGATCCATGAGCATCATGCCCGAAGGCTCCACTATGATCTGAGACTGGAGAAGGATGGAGTACTGAAAAGCTGGGCAGTTCCTAAAGGTCCCCCGGAAACAAGCGGTGACAAAAGGCTTGCTGTGCAGGTAGAAGATCATCCACTGGAATATGGTAAATTCGAAGGCACGATCCCTGAAGGACAGTACGGCGCCGGGACTGTCAAGATATGGGATAAGGGTTTCTACGAATCCATTACCTGGGATGAGAACAAGATCGAGATACTCATGAAAGGGGATAAGCTGGAAGGAAGGTATGTGCTTGTAAAGTTCAAGAAAGCAGGTGAGAAGAACTGGCTTTTTTTTAAAGCGGGTGATTGAGATGGAAAGATTGCATGTGGGCACTATGGGATGGAGTTATGAATTCTGGAGAGGTCAATTTTATCCTGAAGATTCAAAAAATCTGCTGACCGAATACGCAAAGAATTTTGACACTGTTGAAATAGATAATACATTTTATCGAATACCATCCCGGGACAATGTTGTGAAATGGAAGGAAGAGACACCTGATGATTTCATTTTTACAGCGAAATTTCCCAGGAAAATAACACATATCAAGATGCTGCAGGATTGCAAGGAAGAGCTTGAGGTCTTTATTGAACATATGAACCTGATGGGAAATAAACTTGGGCCTATGCTTATCCAGTTACCTCCAGGGTTCACTCCGGAAAAGTCAGGTGTATTGAAGGATTTTCTGGCAGGTCTTCCGGCAAAACACAGGTTTGCTTTGGAAGTCAGGAATAAAAAGTGGCTGGATCAGAAATTTTATGATATGTTAAGAGACAATAAGGTCGCACTTACATTATTAGATCATCCGTGGATGCCTGAGATGAATATGATAACCGCTGATTTCACGTACATTAGATGGGTAGGGGATAGGAAAAAGGTAATAGGAACACTTGGAAAGGTTGAAAAAGATAGAAGTGAGGATATAAGGGATTGGGCGGAAAAAATCAAAGGTTTTCTTGACAATCAAATAGAAGTTTTTGGATATTTCAGTAAGACTTATTCAGGTTATCCTCCTGATGATGTGAGGATGCTGTTGGATCAGATTCTAATTAACCAAACGTTTTGAAAATGATCTTTGCCTCCTGGTATGAAAACACAATATTAAACAACGAACTGGATGAACTGATACAAACTCAATTTGCAGGAGTTCGTTCGAGTTAGTACCACTTTACATATCAACAATATAGTTCCAGAGGAACCCTGGTCTCCATCCGACCGTATTGAAAAGATTTGCAAACATGAATGCAGCTGCAAGTTTGAGTTTCCCCTTTTTCAAATATCTTCTGGGCGATGTAACAATGCGGCTATGTATCTGTATAAGCTGACCCTGTTTTTTCGCCTTCTTGCAGAGTTCAACATCTTCTAGATATGGTATCTCATCATAACCTCCGATCTTCCAGAAGATCTCCTTTTTCAGGAATATACCATAATCTCCATAAAATATCCTGTTCAGTGATACTCGAAAATTCCCGAAAGCACTTCCCAACTTCAAAAACAGGTCAGGGCTGGAAAACTCCTGCATGAAGCCGCCGCCAATTGCCTTTTTTTCATAGATCGCCTTCTCGATAAGTTTCAGGGCATTTTTCTCGAGTGTGCAATCAACATGAAGAAAGAGGAGGATATCACCCTTAGCCACCTTTGCGCCTTTATTCATCTGAATAGCCCTTCCACGGGACGTCTTCAGAATTTTTAACATGCGGCCGAAACCATTCCTGCAGCCTTCTGCTTCATCTAATGTGCGGTCGCTGCTCTCTCCGTCCACTAAAATAAGTTCAAAATCGCCCTCTAGCGATCCAATGTGGGTCAGGAAAGGGTTTATGTTTCTTTCTTCATTGAATACAGGTGTGATTATTGAGATCAAAACCATTCAAAACACAATATTGATACGCTGGAAACTTCATATATCTTGAGGTTAACAAATTGATAAGGTGTGATCCTTGAAATTCAATATGGAAAGGTTGATGACAGGCGGGAACGGGGTCCTTATTCTGGGCATAGCATGGCTTATTTTCTGGCTGGGTCCTGCCTTTTTTCTATTCGAGAAAGATCCGCGTTGGGGTCATAACTTTGCCATTCCCATTACCTTCATAACTGTCGGGCTTGCCTCTAATATAAGGATCATTTCATGTCAGTTGGCGGCGGTCATCAGTGCATTCTTCATTGTTCCCACGCTTCTTGGATTCTGGGGGTGGGATATTGCGACAATGATATCATGTGTATTCCTCTTGATATTTTTGATATTGTACTTTATGGAAAGAGGGAGAGAAACCGAGCTTATAGATCCGGTTCCCAGGTTAAGAACCTGGCTTAAGATCCACCTTTTGACATTTGCTTACCTGGGTCTTGTCCACATGACATTGATCTTCTATCTCGTAAGATGGTCAAATCCTGATTCCTTCACCAACTTTCTCCCGGTTGAACACGAATCTTCCACCAGTATTTTCAATGCCATGCTATTGATATTGGTAATACTGGCAATAATTGAAAGATTCGTTCCTAAGATTGGAGGTTTTCAGGTGGCAAAGGCTGGATTTATCTGGTCTATGTTGATGATAATAATTCCTATTTTATCCATAATGATCCTTGGACAATGATCCTATGAATGAAAAAGATCCAGTAATAGCGTACGGCTGCTTTCATCCTGATCACACTGAAGAGATGAAATATTTTGAAGAAAACAAGGTCTATACTGTCCAGATAGAATCAACGCTTGTTTGTCCCCAGGGATGCCTCTACTGTTATGCAGCTTCTGAAGAATCACCCATGAAAGAGCTTCCGGGAGAGGACATCATGGGGATCATAGATTCAGCAGCCGGGATGGATGCGCGGGCTATAGACTGGCTGGGAGGCGACCCACTTTTAAGGGGTGACTGGTATGAGTTGATGAAATATGCCATGGATAGTGGTTTAAAGAATAACATCTGGACAAGCGGGATACCGCTTGAGAACAATAAGGTGGCGAAAAAAGCTGTGGAAGTATCAGAAGGGGGTTTTATTTCAGTGCACCTTGATAGCCTGGATGAAGAGATATATGGAAAGCTGCACTCAGGATATGCAGGAAAAAAGATAAAATCGATACTGAAAGGGGTCGATAATGTCCAATTATACGGAAAAAGACCTGAAAATATGATCAATTGTATAACTTTCACGAAACCATTAGCCAGCGAGGATGTCAGGAAGACTACAGACTATTTCTTTAAGACAAAGGGTATGAGGACATGTCTCACCCAGATGTGCAGGACAGGTCTTGCCCTTGATCATCCGGAATGGGTTCCCGATATTCATGATATAAGAGATGCCTGCTGGAACAGGGATTCGGTCAACTATACGGAATCAGAAATATCGATGAGCACCATGGATGCTAACAAATTTTACTGCGGGGGGATAATATGCGTGACTGTAGACGGTGATGTAACACCATGTTCAGTGATCAGGAAGGGGTTCGGCAACATCCATGGATCTTCTCTTGAGGACATCGTTGAAAAAAACAGGGACGAACTTTTATTTGTTCAACTTCGAAATCCTGATAATATGAAAGGACACTGCAGCATCTGTGAAAATAATTCGGTATGCTGGGGATGCAGGGCAATGGCTTATTATGAAATGGGTGACATGTTCGCACAAGATCCGATGTGCCTGAACAACCCTGATAATTATTCGAGATAACTAATGATGAGATAACTAATGGAGCTGTCTATTTGAACGAGATAATAAAAGGAAAGCATTTGGATTTCACGATAGCAGAGGTGAATGAAGTTTACGCGGGGGCTGTAGGTCAGCTGTGGGAGATGTTAATGGGAGAAGAGATACATGTTGGCGGGGTCAGGGAAACAGACATTCTTGCAGAGAAAGCAGGGTTAAACAGGAATACAACCGTTCTGGATGTATGCAGCGCCCTTGGCGGACCTGCGCGGCATCTGGCACAAACATATGGCTGCAGAGTGACAGGTCTTGATGCTACTGTGAAAATGGTGGATGAAGCTGTCAGGCGGACTGAACTGGAAGGGCTATCTGATCTTGTTTCTTTCAGGATCGGGAATGCCCTGGATATGCCTTTTCATGCGGGCACATTTGATGTTGTCTGGGGACAGGATGCCTGGTGCTATATAACAGATAAGGAAAAACTGGTCAGGGAAGCAAGGAGGGTGCTGAGATCCGGGGGAATGATCGCTTTTACAGACTGGATTCAGACAGGAAATATGAACGATAAAGAATGGGAAGACCTCAATACATTCATGGCTTTTCCATATATGGAGACACTGGATGGGTATGAGAAATTATTGAGCGAAAATGGCTTTATTATAGGTGAAAAGGAGGATCTAAGCAATGATTTCGTACACCACTGCCATCTTTATCAGGACAAACTCAGGAACGAGTTGAAAGATGTCGTGATATCAGGGTTTGGAAAAGAATTGTATAAAGCGGCAGATGAAGGGCTTGACAAATGGGTCAGAGCTGTTGATGATGGGAAAGTGGGACGGGGTAGAATCATCGGGAAAAAGGAGCGCTGAAAAAATTATGGCATGGAAAAAACCCAGCGAGGAACTGAGCAAATTCCTTGAAGAGACCGTAGCTTCATTTGATGTTAAGAAAAAGAAGATGTTCGGGTGTCCGGTATTTTTTGCGAACGACAATATGTTTACAGGAGTATTCGAGAATGATATATTCATCCGGCTGTCTGAAAAGGACAGGACAAAGATATTCTCTGAATACGATGAGGTCATACCGTTTGAGCCTTTAAAAGGTCGCCTAATGAAGGAATATGTGGTTTTACCTGATCACCTGTATAATGACCCTGAAAAATTTCGGGAACTTCTGAACCTTTCTTATGATTATGTGTCAACGTTACCATCTAAAAAGGCAAAAAAGAAATTGAAGAGTTGAAATTCCAGGCTATCAAAAATGAATGCAGTAGTAATAATGGCAAAAGCTCCTGTACCCAAGGAGGTAAAGACAAGGCTGATCCCTCCGCTTTCGCCAGAAGAAGCATCTTCTCTTTATCATTATTTCCTCCTTGATAAGATCACACAGGTAAAAAGCATAAAGGAGGCAAGGCATTTTGTGGCATATACACCTGTAACTTCAGAATCGTTCTTTAGAAGCTTAATGCCCTCGGGGTTCATCCTGATAAACCAGGTCGGTGCAGACCTTGGAGAGAGGCTGGCTAATGTTTCAAAGAACCTCTTTGACCAGGGAGCAGAAAAAGTCATCATTCTGGACAGTGATAGTCCAAACCTGCCCACGGATCATATACGGGAAGGTCTTTCGATATTGGATGAGGTAGATGTTGCATTGGGTCCATGCGAGGATGGCGGATATTACCTGATAGGGATGCGGTCATTCATGCCAGAACTTTTTCGTGGGATACCATGGAGTACGTCTGAAGTAGCAGAGCTGACAATGAAAAAAGCGAAAGCTTTTGGTTTGAGTGTGTCACTGCTGCCAGAATGGTATGATGTGGATACTATGATCGACCTTGAGCGACTGAAGAGAGATATGGATTCACCAGTTAATAATTGCTATTTCTGCGAGAACACGTATCGTTCTTTAACGCATAGGAAAGTATAAACGCATTTCGATATTGGGACCGGTAATTTTCTTTTATTCACTCAACTCATTTTGACAGGATTTACAGGATAAACAAGATATGCAAGATTGGCTCGTATCCTGTCGATCCTGTTTATCCGGTCTTAATTTATATTTTCTTGATAATGGCATAGTTACAATTGCTCGAATATTTATATACGGTTAAAGCATACTCATTATCAAGGAGAATCAAAATTGAATCAGGAAAAAGAGCCTGGATCCATAAAAGAATACATCAGCCGCAGAAAATTCTTGATATACCTTGGTATCTTTCTGGGGATTATAATTGCTGGACTGAGCTTTCTTAAGAAAGCTGGAATAAAAACAATTAACAGATTCAGGATCAGAAGCATCGAACAGACACCAGCGTTTGATCCCGATACATGGAAACTGATTGTTGATGGTCTTGTAGCAACACCTCTTTCGATCAGCTATAAAGACCTTCTTGAACTTGAAAGCAAGGAACAGGTAACTGATTTCCACTGCGTTGAAGGGTGGTCTGTGGATGAGGTCAAATGGAAAGGAGTAAGTTTAAATGTTCTTTTTAAAAAGGCAGGTCTCAAACCCGATGCTGTTTTTGCGACATTTTACTCTTCAAGCGGCTTATACAACGATAGTCTATCTATAAAAGAAGCCCTGGAACAGGACGTCCTGCTTGCTTACATGATGTATGATGAACCTTTGCCACCTGAGAACGGGGGGCCGCTTCGTCTTGTGATGCCCAGGATGTTCGGATATAAGAATGTGAAATGGGTGAATAAAATAACGATCAAAGAAACACAGGATATCGGTTACTGGGAAAGATATGGATATAAGATAGATGGAGTATCGTACCCGTGAAAATAATAAGGTTCGATCCTGGCGCAAGAGTTTTGCACTGGTCTCACGCCATACTTTTTTTGTGGCTCCTGCTAACCGGGATACACATGTTCCTTACTCCAAAGTCGCTTCTTGGAGACCCGTTGATCAAAATGCTGCATCTATACGCTTCAATTCCATTTATTTTGATACCAGGGGCATTGTATCTATTCAGTCACAGTATCTACATGCGCAATGATATTAGAGAGTTGATGTCTTTTAAAAGTTATGAAATGAAATGGTTCTTTGAATTTTTAAAAAATACCCGCGTCAATACTAAGTTCAATCCCGGGCAGAAAGTGAATTTCTTCGTTACATTGCTCCTGATCATTGGGCTTTTTTTATCCGGTTCTGTGGTGTGGATGAAATCATTATTCAGCGTGGACTTTGTTGAATTGAACTTCATGGTACATGATTTTCTTGCGGAGATATCCCTGCTCCTGATTTCAGGACATATTCTTCTTTCACTATATCACAGTGAATCTATTCGAGGCATTGTCTATGGAAAAGTGGAGGTATAGTTGGTGTGAAGAGAATTATTTATTCCCCATGAGTAGATTTTCAAGGAGCTCGTGAGAATCCTGATGCTGAATTATGAGTACCAGCCGCTGGGGGGAGGCGGGAGCAATGCGTTCAGATATTAATTATATGAATTTCGATTCCACTTATTCCCTGCAATATACAATAATTCTATTAACTCAGAAACTAAATAAAAATAGGTGATTTAAAAATGACAGTCTCTGTAAAACTACCCGCTGAATTTAATAATATATATGGGGCGGTATAAAATGGATTTTGAAGAGTTCAAGCGCAGGGGGATTGTAAAAGAATCGGGTTATTCCTTTAATGTTGAAGAGGATTACTGTGATTGGGAATTATCTTCTGACGGAATTAAGACCATTACTGTCGAACTTGGGAAGCTTGGGAAATATTCATGAATTTGAAGGATTTTATCGATGCAATTGAAAAAGCTGCCTCAAAATATTTCTACTAAGAATTCTGGTTATGACAGATAATGCTGTTAAAGCAAGAATCGATATATCAGATAATATTTATGTCCAGTTTTATTTTCATCAGATATCCGGAACAACGAATTATGTTCTTGTTGGATGGGATAACAGATTATACGGCAGGGATTGTATAGAGGGAACCTGGCATAGACATTGTTTTTGAAATATTATTGAAAGAAAAATTACTATAAGGGGTGCCTGAATGATACTGAAACAACTAATCCTGAAAGGATTTTTTGCCACCTGCAAAAATATATCAAAATAATTTTTAATAGTTCCGGCGCTCCATAAAAAGCCGATGCGACCCTCATGCACCCACACAAAGAAAAAAAACCACAGAGTGCACAGAGGACACAGAGAAAAACAACAATCCTCTGTGCTCTCAGTGTCCTCTGTGGTAGAATCCGCAGTCGCATAATTTTAGGGAAAAAATTCAAGGTTTGGAGGATAATGATAGTCTATGAATGAAGTTTTATCGTCAGAGGATCGAATTTCATTAACAATGGTCTATCGAAGGAAGTATTTAAGGCAATCATAGAAATCGTTTTAAGCAATTATTATAATACATATTAAACAATTAACTGGATGATGACAAATGAAATTCAAAATCATATGTGAGATTGATGAAGAAGGCAGATATGTAATCGAATGTCCAGATCTTCCAGGTTGTCTTACTGAAGGAGAAACGCTAGAAGAAGCACTGAACAATATTAATGAAGCAATATTAGGATGCCTTAACTCAAGACTTAAAAACGCAAAAGAAAATTTTCTTAAAAGGAATGTATCCATTAAAGACAAATTCAGTATTTCTTTAGATACGAATCTAGTAGCTGAATATGCCTAAACTGCCCAGAGCAAGTGGTGATAAGCATGTATCGGCTTTTAAGGCGGCTGGATGGCACATAAATCATATTGAGGGCAGCCATTATATCTTGACGAAAGAAAATAGTGAAATTCATTTATCCATACCTGTTCACAAGAATAAAATACTTGGAATTGGTTTATTAAAGAAATTAATCGCGAAAGCGGGATTGACTAACGACCAGTATATTAAATATTATAATAAATAATAATAAACCATTTGAAATATTCTTAGCTCTCATGCCCAATTTAGCCTTTGGTGTATCAATCAATAAATCACATTATGTGCAAAAAATGCACATAATCATTTAAGACAGCATTAACAGGATCGTATCTTTTGTTGTGAGTCTTGCAGCAGGGAAAAATATCTCAGACGGGCAGACTGTCTTTCGGGCTTTTTAGAAGGATAAGTAATAATCACGCATGAACGGCAGTCGATCTCTTTCTAACATGCGTGGTTTTTCCTTTACCCTTTCCACTATATCTAATCTCAGTCACATGACCTTTTACAAGTTCCTGCTGTTCCAACTCTGAATCCAATCCAGTGTCACTTTCAATTTGTTTTATAAGCTCTTCCTCATCTTTTGCCGTATATTTTCTCATATTAATCATGTCTTGGTTTTTTTTATATAGAACGCTATGCACTTCAGATAAGCTCACCTTATGCGATGCGATATGATCAATTGTGTTATCACCATATATCAGCTTAACATTATTCAAATTTACCATTTGTTTGCTCTTTCTTGACTAATATATTATTGAGACTTTTTAATTTCTTCTGGTAGTACGCATAAAACACCTGAGATCTGAAAATATCGAAATAAATATTTCAAATGTTCATCTCAAATCCCAATAATGATTGTTAACATTTAAAATTAATACACCAAGTTTCAATAAAATTCGAAAGCTTTCGCTAAGAAAAGGATATTGTGATTACGATAAAATTGTTATCCGTATTTGATATTAGCACGCTGCAATGGAGAAAACCCTTTCGATAGCCCTGTATTATAAATCTTATTATTGATAGATACAAACAGATTATAGCAGAAATTCGCTAACCCCACATTGATTTTAAAAGACCTGGCTTGATTCATAACATCATTTATCAATGAAAATAACTGTTCCATGACGTTATTCGTTTCAGGAGTAAACCCCTTTTCCAGATTTTTTATATTCTGAGGTTGCAAAAGAAGCTGGCGCGGATCATATCGTCCAGTTCCCTATGAACAAAGGACTGGCGATCGCGTTCAAGGAAGCCAGAGCTTATAGCGCCCATCCTGGATGGAAAAGCCGAGATCGTACTTGGTTCAAGATTTCTTGGCACGATCGAGCATATGGTGCCTCAAAAGAGGATCGGGAACAGGATCGCATCTTTAGTTGTGAGTCTTGCATCAGGGAAAAAGATCTCATTATCTTCACGGCGCTAGGGTTGCGACCCCAGACCCCGGTGAAGCGCCGCCGAAGGCGGAGTCTAACATTCTATCACAGGGCTGTTTTGGTGAGTGTGGGACTAAAATGCAACGATTTGCTTGTGATCACCTGGGACCGGGAAGAAGAAGAGCATATAGGGAATAATAAAGTGGTTTATTTGCCTCTGTGGAAATGGCTATTGAAGTATACTGATGCTGAACTATAAATATTTCTATAATTTGCGAGATATATTTATTGCTATGATGATATCTTATTAATATGAAGACACATAGCTTGATGGAAGTGATTTAAATGATGTCAGGAACCTTAATAGATAAAGAAATAAGTGTGATCCCGAGCACGGGGCTTTATAAAAGCGGTGATGATTTTATCAGGGATGCCATAAATACACTTTTAGCTGCCAGGAAAGACGTGAGGATCGCTATCGCCAGCGAATTATATAAACGTGGGGAGATTTCATTCGGAAAAGCTGTTGAGATCGCGTCCGTTGATCTTGAAGAAATGAAAGAAATCCTGCATAAAAAAGGGATTGTTAGGGAATCAGGAATGGAACTAAATGAAATTGAATCTATTGCCGAAGAGGCGGTGAAGTTTGCAGGAAGAAAATAGCGCTGTCATTATTGATTCTGATTTCCTCAGCTCTTTTTTAAAAATAGGCAAATTGGCTTTGATAAAGGATTTTTTCAAAGTGGAGAAATTATATATTCCAGTTGCAGTTTTCAGTGAAATCTCAAGAACGAAACTTGTAAAACATGTGCTTGATGTTAAATATCTGCAAATAGAGACAATTGAAGAAAAAAGCATTGAGAATTTTGACAGGGATTTTGATAATTTGGGCAATGGGGAAAAAGAGTGTATTGCCCTTTGTAAAAAGTTTAAAAAATCAATGTTCCTGACAAGCGATAAAAAGGCAATCATAAAAGATTTGAAAATTAAAGACTATTATGAATTCAGTGACGATATGAGGAAACGGTTGCTATGACCTTATTGATATCTTTAAAATATGGATTTGTGAAATATTCATGCTCTAAAGGACGCGCATGAGAATATACTGATGCTGAATTATGAGTACCCGCCGCTGGGGGGAGGCGGGAGCAATGCCTGCAAGTCTTCAGCATACCTGCTGTGCTGACCTTAGTGATACCATCATCAGCTTTATATCATGTGCCTGCATGATTTAATACAATGGAGGTATAATGCAAAAAACAACTTTTAAAGAAGTTAAGCTTAAATTACCAAGCGATATGGTCGAAACGATCTCAAGTAAAGAGATAGTTGCATTGCTATTAGATAAAGCATTAAGTAAAGCCGAATATTATCAAAGCAAATGCAAGGAATTTGAGGATAAGTACAATATGGATTTGGCTTCTTTTAAGAAACAGGGAGAGGAAGCTGAACTGGAAGTTTTTACAGAATGGGACGATATAGTTGTGTGGGAAGGATACGAACTCGCTTATAAAGAGTGGAAAAGAAAATACGAGGGATTAAAAGGTTGCATGGAATAATATTAGCATTAAATGAATCTAATTTATTTAAATCTATTGAGGTTATTGATTTTATAGACGAGGAATCTATAAAATTGCTCAGAATAAAGGCAAAGGTCTTAGATGGAACACTCCTTTACATCACAGAGTTACATACAGTGGATTATCAGAAATATTCCTATCACTGGCAGAAAGAAAATGGAGAATTGATCATCAGGTGGGATAATAAACCACACTGGAAAAATCTTAGAACCTTTCCACATCATAAACATGAAGAAAATAAAGTGCTCCCATCGCATAGAATCAATATTGATGATGTAATAAAAACGATACATGAAAGAATCGAAGGATAATGGATGCGAATGACGCAGGAAATCGAGGCATATGATGCTATTCGATTTATTACAATTCCAAAAATAAAAAGAATGGAAAGTGTAAAACGCCATAGAGAATGGCAGATGATGCCGGATAGAGACCGATTTTTTGATGAAGTATTTGGAGAGAAATCGTAAAATCTACAATAATAACAATTCAAACCCTAATATCTTTCATAAGAAGTGGGAAATAAACACTCGTATCACCATCCCCTGCCTATAACGAAGAAGCCACCATCGGCAATGTCATCCGTGAGAGAGATCCCGCGAAAGATCGAAGGCATAGATAAGGTCGAAGTGATCGTTATCGACGACGGCTCAAGGGACAGGACTGATGAGGGGGCAGGAAATTACAGTATAATCATATTAAAATAGTTCCGGCGCTCCATAAAAAGCCGATGCAGCTACACAGCATAATTTATTGGTGGATGGAAAAGCTTAATAACATATATAAATGAGTTAAATGATGTATTAAATAGAAAAATAAGGGAACATAATATGTCGAAGCGATATGAAACAGAGCTTATAAAGGTTCTGGATAAATTACCAGAAGAAAAGGCTATTGAATTAATAGATTTCGGAAAATTTCTTTTAAGTCAATATCCAGGTACATCCAAATCCCAGATCGATGAAAGTTCACTTCTCCTTCAACAAAAATCTCTAAGTAAAATATGGGATGATCCCGAAGAAAATGTTTATGATTTATGATCGTGGTGATGTTGTAATTTTGCCATTCCGATCTTAAAATTAAGTCTCGGTCTGCAATAAATGTTTCAAATTGCAGAGGCGCGTTATTATAGTTCAGGCGCTCCATAAAATGCCAATACGACCCTCAGGCAGCTACACAGCATAAAAAAACCACAGAGTTCACAGAGGACACAGAGAAAAACAACAATGTTCTGTGTTCTCAGTGTCCTATGCATTGGTCATCGGTTCCGCAAGAAAGCCCTGGAGTTATTTGAACAGCGAAAGATCAGCATGCCAAAACATGCAGTTAAAAGGATGGCTGAAAGAAG
>JAUSDC010000118.1 GCA_030650845.1 Candidatus Methanoperedens sp. | reverse complement strand
CTGCGCAAGACCGCTCCAGAATAAATCCATATATGTCACCTCGATCAACAGATGACGCGGGAGGTATATATGGGACAGCCAAGCGGTGTGAAAGTAATAGTTTGATCAAAAAATACAGTAGTTCTTTATACTATATTTCCTAATAAATACAAATACTTATGAAAGTCATACGCGACCCGATACACGATCACATCGAACTCGATGAACTTGCGCTTTCTTTGATAGACACACCTGTTGTCCAGAGGCTTCGAAGGATCAGGCAGCTTGGCTTCTCAAACCTTGTTTATCCTGGCGCGAACCATACCAGGTTCGAGCATTCACTTGGTGTATATCACCTCACGCGGATGCTGATAGATCAGGTGGAAGAGCACAGGCAGAAAGAACTGCTGGCAGCCGCGCTGCTTCATGACGTTGGACACGGTCCGTTCTCCCATGCAACAGAACATCTCATACAGCGATATACCAAAAGAAAACATGACGATGTTGAAGCTATATTGAGAAAAGGGTCAGTTGCTGACGTCCTCAGGGATAATTCCATATCTATATCAGCCGTCGCCAGCCATATTAGAGGCGAGACCAGCATCGGTCAGATAATCAACAGCGAGATAGATGTGGATAAAATGGATTATCTTGTGCGAGATGCCCATTATACAGGCGTGGCTTTCGGTCTTGTTGACCACGTAAGGCTGATACATGAAATAAGTTTTAAAGAGAACAAACTCGTTCTTAATACAGGCGGGCTCCAGGCAGCAGAATCGCTCCTTGTCTCAAGGTTCCTGATGCATCCTACCGTTTATTTCCATCACGTCAGCAGGATAGCCGAATCCATGTGCACGCATGCGGCACAATATATGTTAGAAAATGGATCCCTTTCACCTGCCATGCTCCAGAGGATGGATGATGCTGAGTTCATGATGAATATGAAGGGCTCAGGCGGATACGCCCTTGATATCGCAGGAAGGCTTGATGAAAGGCGGTTATTTAAAAGGGCGCTATATGTTGGTTTTGATTCCCTGAACTGTGATGCCCTGAAATTCAGGGACAGGGTTAAGAGGGTAGAAAAAGAAATAGCAGAAAGCGCCGGCATCGAACCTGGATACGTGATAGTGGACATCCCTGAAAAGCCGCATCTCATCGAAATGAGAGCGCAGGTCCTGATTAACGGCAAAATGACAGCCCTTGATAAAGCCTCAAGCCTTGTCGCAGCTCTTGAGAAGGCTCAGACCGACAACTGGAGACTTGGTGTTTTCACGCCCCCGGAATACAGGGAAAAAGTCGGGAAGATCGCAAGGGAATTCTTCGAGGTAAAAAAAGATACCAAGCAGTTCAGGCTGACAGAGATCTGAGCGCTTTTCTTATCACGTCTTCATTCTCAGGCCTGAAAAGATCACTGATAACGCCTGATTCATCATACATTTCAAGACCGCGGATTATCACGACAGGTGTGCCTCCGTCACCTTCGCCCATCAGGAGATTGGCAAAACAGGCAAGCTCGTCCGCGACCCCTTCGTTCTTTACTTCAAGAACCCTCCCGAAGAGGTCACAGGTTCCTCGCCAGTCACGCATGGCTTTTATTCCAGCTATACCGACAGCAGCGCCAGTCTGCCCTATCCTGAAAGCCCTGCCGTTAGTGTCCGTTATCATCACACTTACTTTTTTCCCGGTTAATTTAAACAACTCGTCCTTTATCTTTCCTGCACTTTTATCAGGGTCTTTCGGAAGCAAGAGAACATTAGAACCTTCAACATTGGAGCGGTCAATGCCAGCGTTAACGCATATACTACCATTTTTTGTAAGGACAAGAAGGAAAGGAAATTCAAGCAGCACTTCGGTGCTTTCGTCAAGTACTGCCTGTACGAATTCCGGCTCATTGCCGTTCTTTAAAGCGATATTTTTTGCTATTTCCGTCACTCTGATATTGTTTATGGGACGTATCCTGTTCTCGGATTTTGATACAACTGTGGATGAGATGATAACTATATCATGTTCTTCGAGCTTTGTTCTTTCAGAAATGATCTTCCCGATATTGTCACCAGGCTTGATAAGTGGGATTTTTTCAACAGTGAATGCGGTTGCTTTCAGAGAGATTCCTCGCCCCTGTAATCGTGGTTGTGATATTAATGGTTTCTGAAAGGTTAATTTAATAAGATCGCTCTGCCCTGTTCATGAAAAAATGCACAAGATATATAAATATCCAGAAAACCACTGCACCTTTAAGGGCGCTTTGCCAGTCAAATGCTGCGTTCTTTAAAGTATAGGTTATCAAAATGTATATGATAAAATAACATATCGATGCCATGAATGCAACAATGATCGTTTTTTTCATTCTATTCTTCTTTGATTTACTTATTTAAAGATATTTGCCAAAATTACATCCAAATACATCCGATTTTACTTTTTTTTGCCCAAATCTATTTATGTAACTAACTGGCTTAATCGGAGTGGTCTGAGGATACGATGCATCTAATAATTACAGAAAAGCATGACACTGCGAAGAGGATAGCGGCTATACTATCTGAAAAAAAGCCAAAAAAAGAGAGGATCAACGGTGTTGATACTTATAAATATGATGAAACCGCAGTCATAGGACTTTCGGGGCACATAGTGGAAGTTGATTTCCCGAAGGAATATAATAACTGGCAAAAAACCGACCTTAAAGAACTCATTCACGCAGATATCCACACTTCACCCACGCATGCCAACATTGTCACAGCGCTGCGAAAACTGGGTAAAGATGCAAAACATCTCACAATAGCCACTGACTACGACAGGGAAGGAGAATTGATCGGTGTTGAGGCTTTAAAAGTCATACAGAAGATAAATCCCGATGTTCCGGCAGACCGGGTTCATTACAGCACCATAACTCCTGCAGAGATAAAACAGGCTTTCGCAACTCCTACGAAGATCGATTTTAATCTTGCAGCAGCAGGCGAATCCAGGCAGATCATAGACCTTGTCTGGGGCGCTGTGCTGACCCGTTTTGTATCGATAAATTCAGGAAGGTACGGAGACAGGTTCCTTTCTGTGGGGCGTGTCCAGTCGCCGACACTTGCCATCCTTGTGAACAGGGAAAAAGAAAGAGACATTTTCGTACCTGTACCATACTGGGAAATCTTTGCGATACTTGCAAACGGCGGTGAATTCGAGGCACAGCATAAGAAAGGAAGGTTCCTTGATAAAGCTGAAGCCGAAGCTGTACATGCCAAGCTTGGAAAGACAGGGATCGTCAAAAGCATCGAAGCAGGAAAACGAAGCGAGAAACCTCCCACCCCGTTCAATACAACAGAGTTCCTCAGAGCTGCAAGCGCGATAGGAGTATCTCCGGCAAATGCTATGCGAATAGCCGAGTATCTGTATGTCAACGGTTTCATCTCGTACCCGCGTACCGATAATACAGTTTATCCTGCCACGCTTGATACCAGAGGCATATTGGGATCATTTTTGAACACGGAATTCCAGGAGTATGCGCAGAAGCTGCTCAAAGGTGACCTGACTCCTACAAGAGGCAAGAAGGAGACCACTGACCACCCGCCAATACACCCGGCAACTCCTGTTAAACGCAGCGAACTCAGGGAAGATGAGTGGAAGATTTACGAACTTGTGGTCCGCCGTTTCTTTGCAACATTTGCAGGCGAAACAAGGTGGGAGACCATGGCAGTGACAGTGGATATAAGCGGCGAAGATTTTGGAGCCAACGGTGCAAGGCTGATCGAGCCGGGATGGCGATGGTATTATTCATATAACGTCCCCGAGGACAGGCTCCTTCCCCAGCTTAAGGAAGGACAGGTCCTTACGGTCAAAGAAACGAACCTTGTCGGTAAAGAGACGCAGCCCCCTTCAAGATACGGGCAGGGACATCTGATCAAAATAATGGAAGATCTGGGTCTGGGCACTAAATCCACGCGCCATGAAATAATCTCAAAACTGTACTCCAGGGCCTATGTTGTAGGTAATCCCCTCCAGCCTACCAGAACAGCATATGCTGTGATCGAGGCGCTTGAGAAGTATGCAAATACCATCACAAAGCCTGAGATGACAAGCAAACTTGAGAAGGATATGGATGAGATATCAGAAGGCAAGATAAAAGAGGATTTCGTTATCCAGGAATCAAGGGAGATGCTTGGGGGGGTTTTCAAGGACATGGACAAGAACAAAGACCTGATAGGCGAATCCCTGAGGAACGGCCTGTACGAAGACCGCATTATCGGGACGTGCAAGAAGTGCTCATCAGACCTGATAATAAGGAAATCCAGGAAAGGCTCACGGTTTATTGGATGTTCAGGATATCCGAAGTGCGATTTTTCCCTCCCCCTTCCAAAGACCGGGCAAATAGTGGTCACTGAAAAACAATGTGAACAGCACGGCCTATATTTTATCAAGATAGTAACTAAAGGGAAGCGTCCCTGGGATATCGGATGCCCTCACTGCAATTTCATTGAGTGGCAAAAGAAACTTGAAGAGGAGAAGAAGAACGGGTCTGAAACTATTGTTCCAAAAGTTGAACCAAAAAAGGTAACAAGAAAAGTTCCAAAAAAGAAACCGGAAAAGAAAGAGTGATCTTTATTCCCGTTTCTTTACTATAATCCTGAAATAACTCTGTTCATCTTCTATTTTTAATATTTCCTGATGATGGAGCCTGCTCCATTTCTGGATTGTCACTTTTGCTGTTGAATCATCCGCAATGATCTCAAGCTCTTCTCCTGGCTTCATTTCCGTTATCTTTTGTTTTGCAAAAAAAAGCGGGAAGGGACATATTTTGCCCCTGACGTCAAGTTTTTCCATACATTGTATTTACATCTCGGACAAATGACCCATGGTATAAATCCAGCGAAGTTGAATTTGCCAAAGGTGATGACCTTGTATTCCGAAGAATTAGATCGAATGGGAAAGAAGACCCCAGAACAAATGTTAAGAGTTGAATTGGAGA
>JAUSDC010000117.1 GCA_030650845.1 Candidatus Methanoperedens sp. | reverse complement strand
AGGAAAAATCTGGAATATTGAGGTAAATCATGGGCATATAGGGATTTTTGGTGAAAAAATCATATTTTTTTTGAAAAATCCTGAAAATCATGAAACGATGGATGAATTTACGATGAATTTAAGGGATTACCCGACAATCTCGATTCAGATTTATATTATTATGGTCGGGTCTGATCGGATTGACACGGATACAAAATAAGTGCGCATCCATTTCATGTGAATGATGTTTTCCTGCGCCCGATATGCCCCCAAACAGCCACAAAGCGCCGCGTTCCGACCCTTGCTCTTATCGAAAATATCGCATTCTACCATGTGTGCGCTCTTCGAGGTGATGGTCTTGGTCTTGCCAGTGCCTGCACCTGCGAGGATCAGATTGGGGGGGTTAGGCAAGGGTGGGGGGAGTCTGAAAAAGTATTTTTCCTGGATCAAAAATATTTTTGTTCATTTCCTATAATAACGATATGCGAAGCCGCAGATGAACGCGGATGGACGCAGATGGACCACGATAGCACACGGATCGCGCTGATGACGCGGATGCACACGGATACGAAATCCACGCATATTCAAGTCCTGGCATAGCGGAAGTTAACAACGAATTCGTACTAACTCTATACGAACTCACGCCGCCAAGTTCGTTTCAGTTCGTTTGGTTCGTTGTTTCTTTCAATATTTTGTACATGTATCAAAGGTGCCAAATATTTATAATTACTGAATTATTAATATCCGGCGCCCGATAGCCACCGATCATATCATTGATCTTTGAAAATGAACCCGGTGGCTTGAAGTTGAAACATGCTGAAATTATTAATTCAACCCTGTGCTTTTTATAGTAAAATAACAAACATACAATGAACATGGCGTCGAAAATAGCTATACTATCCCTCATATTCCTGCTGCTAATTTCTTCGGCAAGCGCTGCTTCCGAATACAGGACGACCTACACGATCATCGCAAAGGATGATGGCGCAGCCATCTGGAATGTTGAATACAGGACACAGCTTTTAACTCAAGGTGATATTGAAGCTTTCAAGAACTATTCAGCACAGCTAAATTCTGTATATCTAAAGGATTTTAAAGAATTAATGCAAAATTCAGTTTCTGCAGCCTCGAATGCAACTTCAAGGAAAATGATGGCTGGAGGCTTCGCTGGTGAAGCCAGTATCGAAAATGCCCCCACAGGGAACTTTGGTGTTGTACACTATTCCTTCACATGGACGAATTTCGCAAAACTTGACAGTGATAAGAACATGTACATAGGTGATGTTTTCGCAGGTGGATTATACATTTCAAAAGAAAATGCACTGATCATCCAGTACCCTGCAGGATATACTGTAGAAATGGTCACTCCGCAGCCAGACCTGGTTCGTGATGGAATAATATGGTACGGGCTTCGTTCTTTTAACGTTGGAGAACCCACGATATTATTAAAACCGACTTTTCCGTGGATCTTGTTTGCAATCGCTGTGATAGCTGCAGCAGCAGCTATTACTTTGATCTTTATATTTCGAAGGAAAAGCAAAGTTATCAACGAACCAGTCATTGAAAGTAAAGGAACATCAGATGATAATTCCTATTCATCAGGAGCAAATATGATGGATATTGAGGACAGAATAGTGGCTCTGTTGAAAGAGGGTGGAGACTCATTATACCAATCAGATATCACAAGGAAGCTCGATCTGCCAAAATCCACGGTAAGTTCAGCGCTAAACGTTCTGCATGAAAAAAAGATCATACAGAAAATAAAGAAAGGGCGCGAGAATCTGATAAGGCTCACATAAAAATCAGAGAAGCTTTAAGATCTGCCTCAATTCATCGACCCTCAACTGTCCAGGGGCGGTTGCTTTCTCCACATACCCGTAGGTCAGGACTGATCCATAGATTGGGGCAACAACGCGCGAATATTTTCCTGTTTCCCCCATAGCAATTGTGCATACTGCGGCTTTTGAATGAAGTGTAACATCTAGCAAACGAAGCACATCAGAAAGTGAATTCGGCATCACTGCAAGTTTTGCAATATCTGCACCAGCAGCAAACGAATCGTTGATAATTCTATTCATGATGTCATTTCCAGGTGTTTTTTGGAAATCATGCGTGGAAATAATGACCGTTTTGCCGGCTTCTCTGGCTTTTTTAACAACTTCATCCCTGTCTTTTGCGCACAATTCAATATCTACGGCATCAGCTGCTGGCAAAAGAGAGATCAATGTCCGGATGCGCTCATCCTCGCTTCCCTTCCAGGAACCTCCTTCCTGCTTCATACGGTTAGTGATAATGACTGGCAGGCCTGTTTTTTTTATTTCTTGAAGAGCCTGATGCGCATCTGAGCCCAGAAGGTCGGTCCTGAGTTCCAGGATATCAGCGCCGAACTTTTTTGCCATTATTGCAGTATCGGTTGGTTTATCCCCTATTGCAGCTACGATTGACCGATTGAGTGTTATTGTGCCTATTTTTGTCATAATTGATGGTAGGTAGTAGATAGATGATTTAGCTTTATCATAAGGATTATGTTATTCGATATATTTATTACACTAAAATACTGTATCCATACAATATTATGACAATAACAGACATAATTAAAAATTCTGGATATGCAGTTGTATTCGGATTCATGGGACTCATTGTAGGTATATGGACTGCCGACCTTCTCTACCGTCTTATCCTGCATAATTTAGAACGAACTACCACATCAAGCATAGCCCTGATCATTATTGTATTGATAATAATTGCTGCATCGGTATTTGGTTTTATAAAGGGAAAGAAATTGCTGGATGATTAATTTATTAATTAATTTATTAATTAATTTAATAATTAATAAAATTGATCAGGCAAACCCCCGGGCAATATGAGAATCATAATCATCGGTGCAGGCGAAGTAGGATATCATATAGCAAAGACGCTATGCAGGGATAATGATGTATTTACATCTCGGACAAATGACCCATGGTATAAATCCAGCGAAGTTGAATTTGCCAAAGGTGATGACCTTGTATTCCGAAGAATTAGATCGAATGGGAAAGAAGACCCCAGAACAAATGTTAAGAGTTGAATTGGAGA
>JAUSDC010000111.1 GCA_030650845.1 Candidatus Methanoperedens sp. | reverse complement strand
AGTAAACTTGCTGAGCTACTCTATACATCATTCTCCACAAGGGGTATTCTTGGACAGACAGAGATGCCTGAAGATATGATACCAAAAGGTATTGAAAAGGGAACTCTAGAGCATATATTATTTATAACATTATCCGTTTCTCTCGATTATCAACGTGATGCTCCAGCTCTGTGGGCAAGTTCAAGAAGAACATTCGAAGATCCAGCAACACGATATCTATTTGATCCTGAATCTTTGCATGAACACTCTTTAGAAAAGATCGTTGAGGATATGAAGAGGTATAAATTATCAAAGAAACCACAAAGAGATGCTTATATCTGGCGAACTGTTGGCGATAGTTTTTATTCAAAATGGGCTGGAGATCCGCGCAAATTTCTTCAAGATTGTAACTGGAATTCAACCATCATATTGGATCGGCTTAAAAAGGAGAGACACCTTAATAATAACAAACATGCACAAGATTTTCCAAATCTTCGTGGCTCCAAAATAGGACCACTATGGCTACGAATGCTGAGAGATAATGCTGGCATATCCAATTTAGCACAATTAGAACAAGTCCCTATCCCTGTGGATATCCATGTTGCAAGAGCGACTTTAGCAACAGGAATAGTAAAAGGGACAGGAGTGATCGGATTTAATGAGCTGTTTGAACACATAAGGGAAGCATGGTCTGAAAGTGTGAAATATCTAAAAATCAAGAATAGACCAATGATCGCCCTGGATATAGACGAGCCACTATGGAATTTATCCAAGTACGGATGCACAAAGCGGGACGAAATAACTGACTGTTGCCCTATGCAGAGTAGATGCGAAGCAAGGGACTTTTGCGTTAAGGGTAAAATAAAGATACATAATAATTCTGGATATGTGGAACTGGGAACATGAAAACACTTTGTATTATTTCATGCGGGAACAGAAAGATATGGGATAAGAATCCTGCGGCAGGTCCCACGAAAGCAAGGTTTGTGTATATCGGACCATTCGCTACAAAATGCAGGCAATATGCAGAGAGATTTTATCCATCTTCCTGGTGCATCCTGTCTGCAAAATATGGAATCCTATTTCCTGATGACATAGTTCCCGGCCCATATAATGTAAGTTTTAATGACCGAAAAACAGCTCCAATAACGAATGAGCGACTTTCGGCTCATGCCCTAAAAAAGGGATTGAAGGTTTATGATGAAATCGTAGTCCTGGGTGGGAAAAATTATGTGACAATGGTTAGTACGGTTTTTCCAGAAAAGAATATCATTGCTCCACTTAGGAAATGTAAAGGATTCGGATATATGATGGGATTTCTGAAGAATTCGATCAATAAAGGAATCATATAACCGCAGTTGACAATACAAAGAAAATATTTTTAATCCCCACAATACAACCTATATCCACACTCCTCACAAGCCTTTTCATCCTTCGTCCTCTCAAACCCAATTTCATAATCATGCGCGATATTTTTAGCGATCTCGATCATATCATCAATAGCATCCTCATCAAGCCCCTCCATCCGTGAGCTACCCGCACACTCATACTTTCCGCCAGTCAGTTCAAATGTCCTGGGATTGGGACGTGCAAGCAATTCCAGAGTGAGTCTTTTCACCTTGTATCTGGGATAAACATGCTCGATCCCGCGGGCATAAAGCAAAAGCTGTCTTGAACGTTCAACAGGTCCGGGTTCATATTTTCCCGCCTTGTAATCTATGATCTCGACCTCATCCTTTGTCCCAGGGATAAGATCCACCCGGTCAATGAATCCCTTGAAACTATACCCGCCAAGCGGAATAGTGAACCGCTGCTCAACCATCAGGTTATTCGCAATAGTATCCTTATTACGCTCCCAGAATACATCCAGTGCTCCAGTTGCAGCTACGATATCAACACCCTTAAATTCAGGCTCTTTAGCGACTGTATCTCTTATCTCATACAGCCGATCCTTTGAGGTTATTTTCTCACTCACCGCTTTTTCAAGCACCTTATGAACAAAATTTCCGCGTCTCATGGCTCCTGTAGAATCTTCAGAATCGCGTGTAGGCATCCTGAGAAGCTCTGCAAGTTCATACTGCCTGGGACAGTTCTCATAGGAACTTATTGAGGAATAGCTGAAAGTCATGCTTGTGGGATTGAATTTCAACCCGTTCTTATTCTCTTTGATTTTACCCAGAATATTCTCAGCGTCTTGGGCAGGGTCTATTTTAGACCAGTTGGAATTGAAAACGTCCTTGAAATCCGGCGTCTCCCCTACCTTCAAAGCCTGATACAGCAGCATGTTTTTC
>JAUSDC010000107.1 GCA_030650845.1 Candidatus Methanoperedens sp. | reverse complement strand
ATTGAAAAAATCAACAAGCTCAGAGAATTTGTTTTCTATCAACCAACGATTTGCATAATGCAAAGCCAGAGTTTCCAATTCGACGTCCCGATTATTTGTAACCAAAAACGTAGGTACTTGCCGACCATGGTCTTTGAAGATCACCTGTCGAACCTTGAAATTTGTCCGTGGCAGTGTGATCTCACTCTCATACATCTTGAATTTGTTGAATTTACGTTTCTCTTTTTTCAGGTCCACTTTGATCCAATCTTTCTCCGGGATGTTATTTGCATCCTCTATCAACTTCTTACCCCGTCTCCTCAATGTGATGAACTTGATATTCCTGGTATCAAGATCTTCCAGGACATCATATGTTGTTAGTTTTGAATCAAAAACCAACGTCTGTTCGATAATCCCCTTTACATCTGTCCAGTAGTTCACAAAATTTACGATCTCATTTGATTCATCTTCTCTATCGATGTCAGTATTTGCATACAGGAGATGTCTGGATTCACCATCCTGAGCAAAGAGTGTCAGTGCACTTTTCAAACGTTGATGCTTTGCACCCACCCAGTTATCGTCCATTTCTGACTTTTCTCCGTAGTGCGGTATGGAGTGGAAATCCAGGTTGATGGTATCCCCTTGATAGTATTGTGAATATGTTGTTCTCATTTGTGATATGAACTCTTTCATGAAAGACCGGATCGTTTCTTTATCCACCATGTATGAGTATGTTGATGTGGCAGTTGTTTTTGGAGGAACGTTCAATCCGGCAAAGAAACCAAAGCCTGTATCATGATTGTAACTTGATATTTTGGATAATCTTTCATGCCCTATCAACTTCAGAGCCAATATGGAGAAGATGGAATTGATCTTTGATAGTTTCGAAGTTTCCGGGAATGGTGCCGATGATATCAGTTGATACAATCCGGTTTGAAGAATATACGGTATGAAGTAGTATATTCCACCGACCTGACATTCGAATCTGTAGCTTTTAATTTGATCGATATCGATTGCAGTTGATATTGGTGGTAGAAGCATGTTCTTTTTTGTGATGCCAAGTTCTTCCCCTGTTCTACGTGGTAATTTTGTAAATCCTTCATCCTTGATTATTCGATTTATTGTCTGAATGCTTGTGCTAAATTCCTCTTTTGATAGGACGTCTTTGATTTCGTATACTGAATGGCCGGATTTTCTGAGTGAAACGATTCTCTCATGTATGAAATCCGAAGCTTGTCTTCTATTGGGTCCATATTGTGGTTTTAAAAAGAATTCGACTTTTCCGTTTTGGAAATTGCTGACGAGAGATTGGAATGTGGATATGGAATATCCTGCTCTTTTTGCAGCTTCTTTTTGAGTTAATGATTCCAGGAAATATGCTCTTAGAGCTTCATATCGTTTCTGTGCAGGTTCTTTTGGGCTTTGGAAATACTCGATAGGATTGAATTCTTCATCGTCATTCATATGTATAAATTATGGAACTTATAATATTTAAGATTTATTGTTAAAATGTATTATGCATCACATATTTTAGGCTAAAAGGGCTGTTTTAGGTGAATTTCTAAACCATAATTGCCATGTTATGTTAATCTGTGTTAGAAAAAAAGATTTTTTATGTTCCATGAATGGAACATATTCTGTAGAGGTATTTATTTAAAAACGTTATACTTGGAGATGATTTGATGAAAAAATGGTTAATTTTATGTGGAATATAAACGGCTGACGAAAATCGGTGTTAATTATAATTAAAAAATTGTGGAAGATAAAAAGAATTAATGTTCTTCCTTTGCAGATGGTATGAGTAAGTGTACCGTAGTCCCCTTTCCAACCTCGCTTTCTATCCATATCTTGCCACCTGAAGCATCGACAATGGTCTTAGTAATATACAATCCAAGACCGGTGCCGCCATATTTTCTTGAGGTCGATGCATCAACCTGATAAAACCGGGTGAACAATTTCGGTATAATATTTTCGGGTATGCCTATACCGTTATCCGTAACTGTTATATGGACGTTCTCTGCTTGATTCCATGCTTTTATTACAATTTTTCCACCCACACGTGTGAATTTTATTGCATTGTCAAGAAGATTGCTTATAACTTCCACAAATCTATCCTTATCTCCTCTGAGTCTGGATACTCCTGACACTTCTTTTTCAAAGATGATACGCTTTCTATCCATTGGATTTTTCAGATCTTCCACACATATCTGGACTATTTCATCAACTTGGATGGGTTCAGAGCGGAACTCGATTTTTCCTGTCTGAAACCTGGTTATGAATAATATGGAATTTATCAAACGGGTCAATCTGTCCGCGTTCCTGATTATTGCTTCAAGACTCTTTTTTTGTTCATCTAACCTGCCCCCCAGCTTTTCATCATATAATAATTCCCCATATCCTTTGATCGAGATGAGAGGTGTTTTTAATTCATGGGATACGTTTGACATGAACTCATCTTTCATTTTATCCAGAGTTTGCAATTCTTCATACGCTTTCTGCAATTTTTCCAGGTTCTCTTTCGATTTACTGTACAGCACAGCATTCTCTACAGCGATACCTATCACATTTCCGATCGATAACAACAGATCAAGATCATCCTGGGTGAATATTCGCTTTTTCTTAGACCCAAGAGCCAGCGCCCCTACTACTTTTCCTTTTGATAAAAGGGGAGTTCCAATAAAAGAGACAAGCCCTTCTTTTGTCATGTAAGGAAGTAGAGGAGGACTCGGGAATTCAGATATGTCCATTGATATCGCCTTCTTTAACTGTGCTGCCATCCCGGGTATCCCATCACCCACGTTTCTGATAACCGCTTCCTTTTTGAATTCAGGACAGAGTCCTTCACATGCTTCCAGTCGCAAAATATCTCCATCGACAGAATACAGCGTACCTGCTTCCGTATCTGTAACCTCAAGCGCTTTTAATAAAGCCGTATTAAAAATCTCTTCAAGGTTCAATGACCTGCTAACTACACTTTCAATGGAATAAAGGGTATTAAGCATCCTGTGATGACGTTCCAATTCACCATATAACATGGCATTCTCTACTGCGCCCCCTATCTGGCTTCCTATTGAATCTAACAGGTCAAGATCCTCCTGTGAGAAAGAACGAAACCTCCGGTTTATGATAGTCAGGGCTCCAACAGCCTTTCCCTTTGCTACCAGCGGAGTACTGATAATAGAGAGTATACCATCCTTTACCAGAAGGGAGAGCTGTTCGGGGTCTGGATACTTCCGGACATCCAGGATCACTGTTTTACCTGAACTGACAGCCATTCCGGATACGCCTTTACCCACCATAATCGTTGAGAATGCCTGAGCAAGTTCAGGGGATATCCCCTGGTGTTTTTTAAGGCTCAGTGTTTTTCCATCCGGTTCCAGAATATATATACCTCCTCCTTCGGTTTTTGTTACATCCAGTGTCTTTGATAGGGCATCCCGGAATATAATCTCCATATCCAGGGTCTGGCTTATCACTCTGTCTATGGTATAGAGAGCCTCAAGGGTTCTATCGTGGCGCGCAAGTTCTGAAAATAGGTTGAGATTTTCCACCGCAACTCCGAGTTCATTCCCGATAGAGGCAAAAAGGTCCAGTTCATCCTGGGATAATGTATGAGGGTGCATATAGTGGATATTTATCGTACCGAGGATCTTATCTTTAAATAATATTGGAGTGCTTGCAATTGATATGACCCCTATCTCACGCAGCAAGGGGATTAGACTCCCTTCCGGATACCTGGATATGTCTAATGCAACCGGTATTCTCATTTTTACAGCTCTACCCGAAGCACCAAAATCAATTTTTATTGTTTTAACAGCATCAACAAATTTTTGAGAAAGCCCCTTATGGGCCTTAAGGTGCAGGATAGTCCCATCATCTTCAGTGAGATTTATCCCGCCGCCCTCGGCGCCCATTATCTGTAATACGTTCAGAAGTGTGCTGTTTAGCATTTCATCCATATCAAGCGACTGGCTTACACTCTTAGCGACTGCATAGAGGGCTGAAAGTTCCCTGGTTTTTTTCCGCATCGATACTGCCTTTTCCTCAAGCTCTGATGCCATGATGTTAAATGATGTTGCAAGCTCCCCCATTTCATCCCCTGAAGTCACATCTATCCTGTGGTCAAGTTTTCCCTCCCCTAGAATTCTTGCTCCTTCTGTCATCGACCTGAGAGGTCTTATGATCAGGTATGTTCCTGCGATCCCGAAACCGACAAGCATAACTATTATCAACATCAGGATAAATGGGATCTTATTGAGGATATGCCGTGAACTTTCATCAATATTTCCCGTAATAAGCCCAGCAGCTTCTTTTAGATTTTTGGAGAGAATCTCGCTTTCATTACTGATCAGGTTCCCAAGCTCTGAGGATGATTGGTAGAATATCGGCAGCTCGCTTGAGGCAAAAAGGAAACCATATCCATGTTCCATGTTCACCGCCCTGTCGCCGTATTCTCTTCCGTAAGTCACAGGTACCCATAATGCAACTTTTGTCTTCCCTTCGATCGTCTGCTCGCTGAAAAAATCACCCTCACCAGTAACATAGAGCGAGTTCATGATCCTTTTCATATACTCATCCCCGCTTTTTCCCCAAAGGATCTTTGAACTGGGGATGTGCATGGGCATTAGACCGTTGCTATTATATTCCGCAAAATTGCTATCATTTACCGGGGGTACAAACTCACCGTTCTTATCATATCCTTTGCTGAAATACTGCTTCGGGTGCAGAAGCCAGCCTTCATTGTCCAGAAGAGCAAGATAGTCTCCGGAGATCAGGTCTGTAAGTGGAAGCCTCTCATAATCAAGCGGTCGAATATGCTGCATGTACTCAAGGATATGGATAGAATCCAGCCCCAGCATGAGGATACCTATCTTTTCCCCATCCCTGTAAACAGGGGTGACGAACCTCTGGACGCCGTGAGCATATTTTCCAGAGGGGTTTTTATTTCCTGCGTGAGCTTCTGTTATATTAAGTATCCTGCCCTCGATATGGCTTACGTATATCTCTCCTTTTTTTAGCTTCATCCCCTCCTTAAAATAGTTTGTGACCTGGACGCCCGGTGCCGCTCTTGCTTTGAACTCAAGGTTCATGTCATTGCCGAGGTCAACAAAGTCTTTTCTTATAGATCCGTTTTGTATCTTGATCCTTTCCACACCGTCTGTCCCTATGAATGATAATTCCGAATATAATGGAAGCATCACATAATTATCCCTGTTAAACCAGACGGACTTTCGTTTAGCATTCACAAAACCGAGGTAAGTTTGCTCATCCTGGGGGAGTGTTGAAAGAAATATTGCATCAGCTTGCGTGCTTCTTAAAAACTCTGAGATCTGTTTTGAGATTTCGATCAGTCTGATCCTTATAAGCTTATCAGATTGGGCATCCAGAGTTTCTTCGCTGTTTTTTATGGCTATCTCCTTTACTTTCTGGAAACTCGTATTACTTTCATATTGCAGCGAACCAGTGGAATTATCTATCTGTTTCTTGAGGACAGGGAAGTCGGTTAGTATGTAGAAGGACATTATGACAAGCGGGACTAATGTCATTATTAACAGCAACAAAGAGATTTTATAAATAACTGAAATGCGTTTCATGATCCCACTAATTACCGAAAATACTTTGATTTATATAAGTATATAGGTATCGCTGCGGATTACTTTAGATCAAACTTCATCAATACCTGTTTACAGATATCGAACTTATCGCACACATCACATTCCTTCCAGATCATTTTTTTCCCCTCATTTTCAAGCCTCAGTGCCCCTTTCTTCTCGAAAAATACAGGTGATGTTGTCCTGAGATAAACCTTATCTGTAATCTCTGCAGCGCGTTTCAGGACGACATTAACAAGTTCGCTGCCTATCCCTTTATTGCGATATGACGGGAGTATGGCGATCGACCTGAGTTCAACAATGTCACCCACGTCCAGGCAGGCGCATCCGACCGTTTTTTGGTCTTTCACAGCTATTATGAACTCGGAAAGGTTCTTTTCAACCTTTTCAGTGTCAAGGACGTAAAAAGAAAGGAGCTTTTTAATGTCCTTAATATCTGACTGTATTGCTTTCCTGATGTCTATATCCATAGGTTTAGTTCTAAATCGAACACGTATGACGCGGATTACACAGATTTACACGGATCCGCGCGCATCCGCGTCATCCGTGAAATCCGTGTTCTATCGTCGGTTTTTCTCATTTTCTTTCTTCAAATAATTCCTTTAGCGCCTGTTTCAATAGCCTGCCGAGCCAGTGACTTTACACCCCGGACTGCTCCGAATGATGCATCAGCTTGAGAAGTTCAGGGTCTAATTTCTCATATATCTTTAAGGGAGTTTCTGTCATTTGGTCACCTGGCAAGTTTTAATGCTTGTTTCAGATCGATTATTTTGATCAGATTCTTAATGGGTCCAAAATGTCTCTGATCGCCAGTCAGAATATGCCTGGTATTTTCAACCTTCTTGCATCTCTATCTGTTTTTCCCTTTCTTTTTCTATTTTTGCATCTTGCTCTCTATCTTCGATTATTTCTCTTGTTATAGTTTCAATGTCAAGTTCTGGCCATGTACCACGAAGAGATCTGAGTTTTGTTTTGGGTTTTATTTTTATTACACCCTTATCTTCCTCCACATTTTGCATATTAAACACCGTTTAACTATGTTCAACTCCGGGGAATATATATCTTCTCGCTTGAATTATGATCCCTGATTTTGCTTCTCGTTTTCTATTTTCTGAATAACAATTCCATGAACCTTGCTGAACTGGCTTCTCCTTTCATTCCATGTATGTTC
>JAUSDC010000088.1 GCA_030650845.1 Candidatus Methanoperedens sp. | reverse complement strand
GAGCTTTGAGCAGGGAAGAGATCAATGCATCTTTTAATGCAGGTTCTTACAGATTATATCATAATTTTACTGATCTTGCTGATGGAAATTATATATACAGGGCTTATACTCAGAACCAGTATGGGAATGTGAACCAGACCGAGACAAGGACATTGGATATATCCGGAATTGCATTTCCCTAGATAAGAATCTATTTTATATTATATGAAAGTGAGTATAGATTAAACTATGGAAATCGAAAGTGTAAAAATATACGGGAAAAGTTCTATCGGAAAGAATGCAATAATCGGTAATGGCGTTATCATAGGATATCCCACAACAACCATTTTGAAAGAGGCGACAGCTTCAGGATTGGAAATAAAAGATATGGATTTCAAAGGCGCAGTTATCGGGGATGATGCTATAATAAGATCAAATACTACTATTTATTCAAATGTAGTAGCAGGAAATAACCTGCGCACAGGACATAATGTTTTGATCCGTGAAGAAACAAGGATCGGTGATGATGTGCTAATTGGCACCAACACTATTCTTGATGGGCATACCACTATCGGTAATCATGTAAGTATCCAGGGCAATGTGTATATTCCGTTGAATGTCATTATAGAAGATAATGTTTTTATCGGGCCATGCGCCGTCCTTACCAATGATAAGTATCCTATACGGACAAGATCTGATCTCAAAGGTCCGACATTGCGGCGCGGGGCATCGGTAGGAGCTAATTCCACCATTCTTCCCGGTGTTGAGATCGGAGAAGGGGCGATGGTTGCCGCAGGCGCACTTGTTACAAAAGATGTTCCCCCATGGAAACTTGCAATAGGTTTCCCGGCGATATTTAAAGATCTGCCAGAAGAATTAAGAACTTTAAATAATATTTGAATAATTATGATCCCGATAGCTAAACCAATTCTGGGTGAAGAAGAAGTCAATGCAGTAACAGAGGTCTTACGATCAGGCGTCATCGCCGAAGGGCAAAAAGTAAAGGATTTTGAGGCAGCTTTTGCGAAATTTACAGGTACATCGTTCGCAGTTGCTGTGAATTCGGGTACAGCAGCGCTTCATGCGGCACTTCTTGCCCATAGGATCGGACCGGGGGATGAGGTTATCACCACACCTTTTTCGTTCGTGGCTACGGCGAACTCTGTGCTTTTCACAGGTGCAAAACCCGTATTTTCAGACATCAAGGAAGATACTTTCAATATAGATCCAGAAAGCATTATCGAGAAAATAACGCCACGAACAAAAGCGATCATTCCTGTTCATCTCTATGGCCAATCGGCAGACATGAAGGCGATAATGGATATTGCAGAGGATAAAGATCTCATCATTATAGAGGATGCCTGCCAGGCTCATGGAGCGACTTTTGAAGGAAAAAGTGTTGGATCATTCGGTGAAGGCACGTTCAGTTTCTATCCCACCAAGAATATGACAACAGGTGAGGGCGGGATAATTACGACGAATGATAAATTTGTTGCTGAGAAAGCCAGGATGATAAGATCGCATGGTTCAAAACAGCGTTACTTACATGAAATGCTTGGATTTAACCTGCGAATGACTGATATTGCCGCAGCTATAGGCCTTGTTCAATTGGGTAAAATTGGAGATTTTAATCGATCAAGAATTAACAATGCTCACTATCTCACACAAAGCCTCCAAAAAATCAAAGGATTGGTCCTGCCGCACATTGATAAGAGATGTGGGCATGTGTTTCACCAATATACGGTCAGGATAAGAGGCGATCTAACAAGAGACGAAGTCGTATCATCTTTAAATAAGAAAGATATTGGGACGGGAATTTATTACCCCCTCCCCATCCATAAACAACCTTATTATATGGAATTGGGGTATCACGATTTCTTGCCTGTTTCAGAGAGAGCATCAAAAGAAGTAATATCTTTACCAGTGCATCCTTCTCTTACCAAGTTAGACCTTGACACTATTTCAGAATATTTGCATGAAATAATTGGTTAATATATTAACAATTAAACAGAAATTACAGCTTCAACATGTGAAGCTGATTTGCTGATCCCGTAATTGTTTGAGAAAACGCTGGAAAAAAGATTTCCGTACTCTTCTTCATAATGTTCTGCCCAGCAATTTATACTTTTCTTGAGGTTTGTTTTCAACGCAAATATAAATTACCCTACAACATGCTAATTTATTTGAGTTTCGATATATTTAAATAATGGGACATCTTATGTCTTATAAAATTTAATAGGTGATCGGCTTTGGGACAATATTCAACTACACCCCCTACATAGCCATTTAGGTTTTATGCCATACAAAATTTTGATGTAACCAATCCTTCTGATATCATGTG